>NZ_JACJPX010000041.1 GCF_014696315.1 Calothrix membranacea FACHB-236 | reverse complement strand
GCTTGGTGTTTCCTTGATTTGTACCCAGTAAACTCCGAATCAAAATCCTTGAAACCCTTGCTATGCATTGCACACGAATTTTGTCAAAGGGGGAAGTTCAGCTTAACTATTGATACTCGATTTCCTCTATCAATTTCAAAATTTCGCTGCAATTTTCTTCTGGTGTCTTGCCTTTTGTATAGACTATGAACTTCGATAATTCATAGTTTGAAGCTTGTCTAACAAAGTGTTCGTTGATATTGAGTATATCATCCGGCAAGTAGTGATTGCGCTGATTAAGAATCTGCACTGACTCATCTAAATTAGGTGATGGAAGTAAAAGAATAACATTAGGATATGGTGCTAAAGCTTGTTGAACTCGTTGGAATAAAGCAGCATCTTCATACACAGAATGACCACCGCCAAAATCAATGACGCATTGATTGTGTGACGATAACAGTCTTTCAACAGCATAAGCTTCAAATGGCTTCCAATATTGATAAACTCCCCAGAAACCTTCAGTTTCTCGCTTATGTTTTGCTAATTCCTCGTCATAGCCAATCTCAAAGTAGTATGACCAGCGTAGATCATCCATTGAGTATTGGCTTAGACCAAGCCTAGAAGCTAAAAGCGCCCCAATTGTAGTTTTGCCAACACCAATTGGGCCAATGAGAATAATATCTGATTTCATGGGATTCTATTAACGCTTATTGCAGCGATCGCTCTTTGATGCGTTACGCTTACCAGTAGATTTTTATTGATGTGGCAATGATTTATTTTATTTTAAAGTAACTTGCATGATGAAAATTATTTATCGAAAAGTTCTCAGACATCCTCTCAAGATGAAGCTGGGTTTGCATCTTTTTCTGTTTTGTTATTGGCAGAATTAGCAATCTCACCAATACCATAGCTCATGAACCCAATAATGAATGCCAAAAAGAAGGGAAAAGCGAGAAACCAAAACAATGATTCCAGCATAAAATACCTCACTGAAGTATATATAAAATTTTAATTGGATATTAGTTAAAGTCTAAAGGCTGTCAACAGATACATCACTATTTTGTGTTTGCTGTTTGAGTAGCTATCCTTTAGGATTCGTCTACACTTCCTCTTTTTGAGGTTCTTCCATTAATTGCACTTCTGTTTTTGTTTGTATTTCTTCTTTTTGAGGTTCTTCCTGTCTTTGAATTGAGGAGTTTAGCGTATCTTCTTGGCGCTGCGCGATCGCCTGCGACGAAGTAGCCTGAGTGCTAGAGAAAAAATGACTTTCATGACTTCCTTGTTGTTTAAAGAAAGATTCATGGTTTTCTTGAGAAGGTGCTTTGTGGGAGCGTTGAAATTGGAAGGTTGCCATAATGAGGATGATTTTATTTAAGGTAAATGAGAATTTTTCAGTAGAACGAAGTCTAGTTGAGTGTGATACTACACCTGAATATACTTCTTATTCATCGCCTTTTTCGCTTTCTTCATCAGAATTATTTTCCACAAGCGCGATCGCATCAGTGGGCGATAGTTTCCCTGCAATCACAGCCATAATACCTGGTAAATATTGATCTATGGTGACGACATTGGCATACACTAGGCGTTTAATCAAAGTTGAGGTGATGCGATCGCCTTCAACATCAATGCTAGTTTTATACATAATTTCACCACTGCTAAAGTTGAGTTCAAAGTTACCAATGACGATACCGTTGTTGGCGTGGGTAATGAATTCTGCGATCGCCAATCTTTGCTCTTGTGGCGCGATAGTCGGACAAATAGAATAAAAAGCGAATTGTTGCGGCGATTCATTAGCTCTAGCGTAACAAAGCCATTGCCCGTTTTTCCCTTGGTAACCCATTTGCAAAATCGGTTTACCCTGGATTTTGGTAAATGTCCAATCATCGTTGGTGAAAAACGCGATCATGGCGTTGGTGATTGGATGTTCATCAATTGGATTGCGATCGCCTACTTGAAATAAGTTCGTAAAATCGCTGAAAATTTCTTGAAAAAAATTGTCCGAGGCTTTAGTTAGTTCTGTTTCTGTGAGATTGGTGAGGAATTGGCTTAGAGATTGCGTCAGTTCCTCTTCATTAATAGTTCCAGCCGCCATTTTGCTGGGATTCAGGGTTGTCCACAGGGTAGTATAGCCCACCTCACCTTGATAGGCAGAGAGCGCAAACCAGTTATCCAGGTTCAGAAGAGGATGTTCGGGTTGGGTTTCACTGAGTTGTTGTAGATATTGAAGCGCGGTTTCCGGAGTAGTGTTTTCCGAGATATCAGGCAAGCGATCGGGGTGCAGGGTAGCTTTCAGGGTAATCTCAGAGTTGGGGGAGAAGGTGACAGATTGATTGCACAACTCTGGTTTGAGATTCAAGAGACTGTTTTTCTCTATTGTTTGATAAATTTCTAGAGGTAGTTGGCAAGTTAAACAGCACTCAACCAGCTTGATGTCTTGGTGGGTAAGTGAAATAATGGCGTGGTTGAAGATAGAAGATGCGATCGCTACTGAAGATGCTGAAGTTTCTGGTTCAAGGCGAGTTTGATCCTGCATAAAGTGAAGCTTCAGTAAATATTGCTAATGATAAAAATTTTTATGTTTATGTT
Source organism: Calothrix membranacea FACHB-236 (assembly GCF_014696315.1). GTDB lineage: Bacteria > Cyanobacteriota > Cyanobacteriia > Cyanobacteriales > Nostocaceae > Aulosira > Aulosira membranacea. The sequence goes on along the minus strand of NZ_JACJPX010000041.1, from coordinate 76,295 downwards.
AAAGAGTCTAACAAGGACTGAGCCAAGCGTTGTACTTCAGCGGAAGGGTCAAAGAGCAATTTTTTGACTGCTGTCTGATCGACATCCCCGATTTGCCCAAGAGTGTACAGCGCTTCTATGCGAACTGCTTCATCTGGATCGTTAAGCAAAGGAAGAACTTGTGTTGCAGTAGGTGGTTCACTGAGTAACTGAATAGCATTGAGTGCTGCAACCCTGACAATAGTTATAGGATCAGAGATTTTTGCTAAAATCCAAGGAATTGTAGACTGATAATCTAAAATTCCCAGTAAATGTAAGCATTCACTCCGGATTTCTGGTATTTCATCTGAGAGAAGATGTTGTAGTGTTGTTAGATCTACTAACTGACAATACTCATCCTTGTATCGGCATAGTTCCACAGCAGCTAGCAAGCTTGCAAGTCGCTCTTCTGGCGATTGTCCTCTTATGCCATTAATAACTTTATGTAGCACCTCATCTGGTGGTGATAGCTCCTCCACTAAATCTCTAGCAGTTTGCCGTACGATAGAATGTTCATCTCCCAATCTGGAAAACATCCATTGCAATATTGCTTGATCGGAGTAGGGAAATTCAGTTGTTCTTATTTGTCCCAACGCTCTAAGTGCTATGGCTCGAACATCCCACTCGCGATCTACTAACAAACATGCTAATAAAGGTGCCACTATAGGGTTACCCAACATTCCTAATTTTTGGGCAGCATCATATCTCACATCATTGCGTTCGGATAGCGTACCCCAAGCTGCTTCTGCTACCTCCTCAGGCCAATGACCCAAAAGTGTCTCATCTCCATTACATTGAGTGTAAAGATGAGAACCTTCAATAAACACATCCTGCCAAGTACAATTTTGTAAGTCTGTTGGCTGACCATGCTCAGATGAGAAACAACCAATAAAGTATGTGTTCTGTAACCTAGCTCCTTGAAACGAAGTCCCATTAAGACGACAACCAAGAAACTTAATTTCTGAGAGGTCTAACCCATCAAGACAACTATCTCGCAAATCACAAAATTGTAAGCAGTCATTAGGTTTAAATTGCCTCAGAGTGCTTTTTTGCCAGTCTAGACCTGTGTAACACTTTCCTAACTCATTGTTTGCTCCAAAGTTATCCATCACTTACTTACCCAATTGATTTTTCCAAGGTTTCGCCCATGCAGGAACTGCTGGATCTTCACCATTATGGTAAGCTTCAGCCCATGCTAGTGCTTCTTCCATCTTGCTTATTTCATCTTCAATTCTGCTTTTAGCTTCCTTTGGTAAATTTGCTTTTGGTTTCTCAAAATTGGTAATGTACTGTCTACATTTTCTAGCATGGAGAGTTCCAGCTTTAAGAGATTTAGGCGCGTTACCTACACCACCTTCAAATTGTTCTTTCATCACCATGAAAGCACTGCTACCGTCTCCATATTCAGCTTTTTCTCGATACAAATCATTCATCACTGTTTGTGCTTCATCTACTGCCAGTGCTTCTATTCGTGGAAATCTAATTGCAGGGTTCTGAATGAGTCTGGCTTCTGAAGAGGTAGCATTAACTCTTAAAGGTCTTAAGTCTTTTTTCTTGTCTCTACCAGGACTCATCTCGCCGTGTAGAATGACCTCATCATCTCCCTGACGCACTTCTAGTACCTTGAATCCGTACTTGGTCTTGACTTCGGCAACAATTGAAGTTTCCTCTTCAGGGGTTAAACCATTCTTATCGGCTGCTGCACTTAGCTTTTGATCTAACTCGTCTAGACCAGCCTGCGATCTAGTCTCTGTGTCTCCGATAACTATTGCTTCTTGAGCATTAGGTTTGGTGCCACTGGCACCTTCACTACCAATTAAACTCTTAACTTTACTAACAATAAAATTCGCCAGTTTGGTAATTGCGCTCCAAACTTTATCCTGGATGCTCTTAATTGTCTTTTGAATTGGTTCTGCGACGTTACCTAAACCAATAAAACGCGCTAAGAAACCGAGCATTACTGGAATTGCCCTTGCCATTGATTGTTCTACAAAGTTGGCAGCAGTACCGATCGCACCTGCGGCGATGCTACCAATTGATTTAGTCACGGCTGTTACCAGCATGGCAATTTGCTGCGCCCGTTCCATGAAGAAGGCGACGGTGTTGTAGACAGAAATAATTGCCTGAATTACGGCTCCCGCTGGGTTGAACATACTGATCAACTTGGTAATGGCGGCTGTGACAATTCTGCTCTTCACCCAGTCTTGAATTGCACCAATTACCATGTCTTTGAGAGAACCAATGAATTCCACTAGTTTCTCCCAAGCTGCTGATAACCCTTTAGTAGCAATGGTTACTAAGAAATCAAAGACTTTCTCAATTCTGGCTACTGCTTTTTCACCAATCAAACCTACCAGTACGCCACGCAAACGGGTATAAGTTGCACCCAATACTTGTAGTACTAGAGAGACAATGCTTTCCATGTCAAATTTTTGGGGTAAAGCAATTCCCGCACTGGCTAGCGCTCCAAATAGCCAGCCCATTAACCCCGCTTTTAAGTGTGTTGTAATATTGCTAGAAAACTGCTGGAATCCTTGCTTGACTGATTTAATCAGGTTACCTGCAAAAGCAATGGGATTCTGAATAATTTGAGAAAAGACATTACCTGCTTGCTTGACTGCGCCGACGATCGCACCAGCAAAGGGCCCTGCCAGTCTGAGTACGCCTTCAAACACGAATTCTAGTACTTTCTTGCCAACTGCGATCGCAAATTCTCCAATGCGTTTAATTGGCGGCCCGAAGATGTTCTGAATCTTCTCAAAAGCTTTCAACGGGCTAGTAATATCGTTAATTGACAGCGCATTCCAGATTTGACTAAATAGTGCTTTAATTCCTTCCCAAGTAAGGTTGAGGCGTTTAATTTCTTGTTCTAGCCAAGTAGTGGCGCGATCAATTGCGCCGGATTCCTGTAAGTTCTTAAAGGTTTCTTTGCCACCGGGAACTAGTTCTAGAAAACCACCAATAAAGTTGGTTGCATTGCGTTCTACCGCATCGCCTGTAACTGGGTCTTTACCCAGAATCACTGTCAACAGTTTATAACCTGGAACTTTTTCTTTGACGAATTGACCAACAGGTTTAATAATTGCTTCTTTAATGAATTCTATGACTTTGCTAACCACAGACGCGGCAAAGTTCATAATCCGCTGCACAGTTGGGCCAAAGATACCGCGAATTTTGGCAAAAGCTCCCTCAAATCCATCCCAAACACTGACTTCATCCCAAGCGCGGCTAAACAGAGCTTTGATGCCATCCCAAGTAATATTAAGTTGTTGCACTTGGGCATTCAACCAAGCAAAAGCGCGATCGAGAACACCTGTTTCTTGTAGGGTTTTAAATATCAAATCTCCGCCGGGAACTAGTCCCATCAAACCACGCACAAGATTGACAGCACTGCGTTCAACTGGTCTGTTACTAATGGGGTTACGTCCCAATAGCACCGTTAACAGTGTAAAGCCGGGAATATTGGCGGCTTTATCTGCCACCCAATTGAGAATCGTATCCAGTCCCAACTTCTGCACTTGGGGAGGCACAGTACTAATGGCTAATGGTTTACGCTGGGCATAACTTGGCTCGGTAGCTAAAGACGCTCCCGATTTAGCATTGAATGCATTTTCCTGCTCCACAGTTTGGTGTGGCTGTACTTTAGCGGGAGATGCAGCAGGCGGTGGTTGTTGCTGAACTGTATGAGTTAATTCATGGGCTAATAGCCATTTACCCTGACTACTTTGGGGGTCATAGCGTCCAGTACTAAAGAAGATATCTTTTTTAATGGTGAAAGCCTCAGCATTCAATTCCCTAGCAGCTTTGTTAGCACTGGCATCTTTGTGAATGCGTACATCTCCCAAGTTGTAGCCAAAACGTGGTTCAAAGAATCCCCTAGTAGAGTCGTCTAAAGGTTGCCCATTGCCGCGCATGGCTTGAATATCTCCCTCCAAGTTAGGGCTAACTTCTGGGGTAGCACCTGCGCTTTCTTGGGCTTGTACTTGTTCATCCTGTTGTTCCTCAGTTGCTTGCCGTTGCAACATCTGAGCGTTTTCTGCTTGATTCTCCTCCTGTGGTTGTCGCTGCACCAATGGCGTAATAGCCACCAGCGGCTTCATTTGAGCAGTTTCTTCTTTCCTTTCCTCAAGTGAGCTTTGCACAGGTGAATCGGGCATTCGCATCACGGTATCTGCGACGCGATTCGCTTCTTGTTCGTAAACATCATTTGCTTTACCAACCGTCAGCCTTGCTTGAATAATCTGCGTGACGGCTCGATTACCTAGTTGCCGTTGCAATTGCAAAAGCGGATGTTCCCTATGGGCTTGCACCTGGTTGTTTTCACTTTCAAATGCAGGTATGCGCTGCACCGTTGATTCTGGCTCCTCCAATTCTTCTTTTTGGAGTTCTTGAGATTCACTGCTGGCATTGAGTTGCACCGCTGGCGGCGAGGATGCCTTTGGTTGAAAAAAATGTGTAGATTGTGCCCTTTCTGCCCCAAAGAATGCCCGTTCAGATGTTGCCCCAAAAAAAGGCTTCTCTGATTCGGCTATTTGTTGATGATGAGTGCTTTTTTGGGTTTCGCTGGTTTTCATGGCTTATCCCTTTGTGCAGAAGAGTAGGAGGAGGGCGGGGGCAGGGAGCAGGGGGAGAATTATCTGTAGGCAGGATTTCGAGAAATGGTATGAGATAGAGAGTTTTACTGGATTGTTAAATCACTTTTGCTGTCTGGTCTTGTTTACTCTCAAACGCTTTAGCTCCCATGACATCCGCTTCCTTTTCCAACCCCGCATCATCATTAATCGGCACACCTTTAGCCTGCAATGTAGGTTTCACCCTTCCCTGCATCTGCTGCACTACATGCCACGCTTCATGGGGTAAATACTGTTCCTGCCCTGGTGCGATATGGATTTCTGTTCCTTGGGTATACGCCAATGCCTGTAATTGTGGAGGTTTGGGTGAATTGTAGTGGACTCTCACATCATCCATTGAAAAGCCAGACTGCTTTTCAATGCTAGCTTTCAGGTTCGCTGGCAAACTAGCGCTGTTTGGCTGCGGTTGCTGGGATGGGATGACTTCACCAACTTGGTTACCACCAGCTTTTGTTTGTATAGGCTTCTCCTTTTGCGGTGCTTGTTGTGGCATGGGTTGTTTGTCTGGAAGTTCGCTGCCCATATCAGCCTGAATATCTGCTTTTGTTTGTATAAGCTTCTCTTTTTGCGGTGCTTGTTGTGGCATGGGTTGTTTGTCTGGAAGTTCGCTGCCCATATCAGCTTGGCGTTGCACAAGGGCTGCATTATTGGAATTTACTTCGCTATCAAAAGCTGGCATACGCTGTACTACTGGCGTTGCCTGTTTCTCTGCGGTGAAAAAGGGTGTAGATTGAGACTTTTCTGTGGCAAAGAATACCCGATCCGTCGCTGCTGGGAAAAAAGGTTTTTGCGATCGCACTTCTACTTGATGATTTGTGCTTTTTTTAGTTTTGCGGGGTGTCATAGGGTTATCCTTGTACAGAAAATTAGGCGTTTTGGGCTGTTTTCTTGGCTAATGCCATTCCACAATCAAAATATCTTCCATCCAGGGTAACTTCACCATGCTGATTCCCCAAGGGAGACGACTCAGTAAGATATCAATTGATTGTTGCTCTACCTGAAGCTTCCAGTTACTATCTCTACTGCGGGTAAGCTTGCCTTCGCGTTGTAAGAAGCCTTGCCGCAAACCATCCGGGCTGGCACTTTTCAGCGCTTGCCAATAATTGATTGCGATTTGCAAGAGGTTTTCTGCTTCCATTAGGGCAGCCTCGGGTAATTCGATGTTACGGTTTACAGGTTCGTTGAGCAACCAACCACAAAGTAATTTAGGCAGTACTAATTCGTATTCTGGTGCATCGGTTTGCCGAGTTGCCAAGTAATGCAGTAGGTAAATCGCTGTTTGCTGCGCTGACTCATCCGCAAAGGCATCACCATCTAATAGCCCAACTGCATTGAAATAGTTACGTAAAAATGGATGTAACAGCACCAGTCCAGCTTGGTTGACAAACAATCCGGCTGTCTCCTCTGCTGGAGATAGGGTGTTTATCGGTGAGGTTTGAGCTGCTTGAAGGTTTTGCGATCGCGTATTCAAATCAACCGATGTAGAAGTTAGCACTTGGTTGAGTGCTGTCTGCCACAAAGATTTTTCGGTAATCGGCAATGCTTCAATAATATCACGTAGGTATTGGCTGAGGATCTGACTAGGAATTTCCCGCAATTCTGGGGAAGTTTGTAAAAGTTGGGCTAACCAATAGCAGATCCAGGTATCAACTGGCAAAGGTCTTACTGGTGTATTATCTAACTCAATTTCCGCTAATAGCAATAGCCAAGCTTGCCGTTCTAATTGCTGGCAGGTGTCATCGCTGAGGCTTAAAGACTGCATCAATTCTCTTGCTTGCTCCAGCAAAATGCGCCAAGTTGTCCAAGCTGGCTGTAACTTTAATATCAACTGATGCCGCAACCCTTCTGGCAATTGAGCAATTAATCGCTGCCGTGCTGCTGGGTTATTTATCAGTAATTCCCGCAAATTTATCTGTAAAAAAGTTTCATTTTGAATGATGGCTTCCCAGCGTGTCAGCAAGTCAGTAGAAGAATGCCCTGGGGGTAGATGCCCAAATGCTAAGAAGTACAGCAAAACTTCCCCATCGGTAATTGGGCGATCGCCAGTCTGCTCTGCTGATAAATTTATGTTTTCAGATATTAAATTTAATACTTGTGCAAGTGCATTTAGCCACAGAGATTTTTCGCTAATGGGCAGTGTTTCAATACTGCTGCGTAGTTTTTGTTGAGCGCTCGCATCAACTTGCCCAGTTTGTACCAGTTGAGTTAGCCAGTTAAGACTCCAAGTATCAGCTGGCAAAGGTCTTGCCGATGGCTGCTGCGGGCTGATTTCGCTCAAAATTAGTAGCCAAGCTTGCCTGTCCAGATGGCGGATGGCGCTGCTATTTAGTTCTAGGGATTGTATCAGCTGCCGCGCTTGGGTAAGCAGGGTAGGCCAGATTGTCCAAGCTGGCTGGAGTTGTAATATCATCTGCTGCCGAAAGGATTCTGGTAACTGCTCAACTAAACGCTGGCGTACTGCTTGGTTGGTTGCTAGCAATTCCTGCAAAGGTAAGCGCCAAGCAGTTTCAGTTTGCATAACAGCTAACCACCGAGAAAACCAAGCTTCCCAATTTCCAGGTGTCACCCACCAGGGTAAACGCCCAAACTGCAAAAAATACAGCAATACTTCCCAATCAGCACCAATGCGATCGCGGGTGATGATTTCGGTATCTGTATTAGCTAGTAGGTGATTTGCTAGGCGATCGCGCAGGGTTTGTTCTAGCGCTGCTAACAGTTTGTTGCCAAATTCATCTGCTAAAAATTGCCGATTTACCGATCCAACTTCCACGACTACCTGATCCAACCGGATAATGCGATCGCCCCCCACCAGTTGATCAAAAAGGCGCTCCATTTTCGGCACAATCTGCTGTTGAAGCAAGCGGCTAACATCTTCCTGTAAACTCGACACATCTGCTAGGCTCCCAGTATCGAGTTCTAATACAGTTTTGGCGATGATGTGGCGTTGTTGGCTCATAAGGGGATGAAGGAGATAAGGGAGAAAATAAATCTTGTACAGACGCGATGAATCGCGTCTCTATGTCTCTATGCTCCTTGTGATTTTTGCTCCCCAACTTTGCCTAGGCTAATTTCCTTACCTGTGGGGAAAATTAGGCGCAGACGGTTGAGTAGTGTAGTTGTTTCTGGGGGTTTTGGGGTTTCTGCAGTGAAAGAATTACTATCCTGAATGCGTATAATTACGGTAGCAGCGATACCTTCTACCTGACTACCGTTAACTTCGCGGAAAACTTGTGCCTTGAGTTTATGAACACCAACTACTGAGTACCAGCCATCGGGCATCTTGTAGATTTTAGAATTTCCTGCTGGTTGGATATTCTCTTCGTTGGCGGGGTCGGTATAAGTGAAAACTATATTTTCCCCGGTTGCTGGTACAGTTACAGCTTCGATGTTGTACTCATTATTTGGGTTGAAGTCTGACAACTGAAAAGTGCGCTCATTCTCTAGCGGGATGCTATTAAAAACTTGATTATTACTGATAGTAAGGAGATTAAATCCCACTACGCCACCATAGGGAATAGCAACACGTTTATTTACAGGCTCGCTGCTACAGCCACCTAAAGAGGCTGGTGTATCAATTCGCAAATTGATGCTGACTTCATCGCCAAAAACCCATCTGTCGAAATCATAGATATAGTTAATCAGGAATTCGCTATTGGCAGGAAGGCTTTCGTCCCTGTTACCGCCAGGATGTCGCCAAACATAGCTCAAAGCCGAGTCTCCTGCTGGTTGAATATCAAAGACGCGCACGGAAAATCCTTGGGCGTTAATACTGGCAATTTCTGCTTGAAAGTTAGCTACAGGGACACGATGCACGGTGAGGACATTAGCAGTTTTGTTAGTAATGCCGTTGTCGTTGGTAATCGTGTATTCAACAGTTATTTGTAGCTGTTCTGCGTTACCGAGATTGACTGCATTTACAATTAACTCTGGGGGATTAGATTGATTATTTAGTGTCGCAGCCGAGATATCTTGTTCGCCAACCAGTACTCGGAAGCTACCACCTGCTTGCTGTGGCGTTAAAGATAGTGGCTCATCATTGGCGCAGAAGTTGGTTTTATTAGGCACATTGCCAATTTGGAAGTTGGCATTTGGTAGGGCGAGAATGGTTACTGGCTGCTGCGTTTGGTTAGTTAAGCCATTTGTGTCGGTAATAATGTATGCAATGGTAATTTCTAGCTGTTCCGCATTGCCTAAGTTGACTGCACTAGGAATCAACTGCGGTGGTTGCGATTGGTTATTGAGTACATCAGCAGAAATATCCTGTTCCCCAGCTAGCACTCGGAAGCTACCACCTCCTTGGTCGGGTATGAGGGATATTGGCGGATGATTAGCAGCAAAAGCAGTCTGATCTGGCTGTTCACCAATTTGGAAGCCTGCATCTGGTGGGACGGAAATAGTTATCGGTTGCTGCACCTGGTTAGTAAAGCCATAACCATCGGTAAAGGTGTATTCAATAATCACCTGTAGCTGTTTGGCATTACCCAAATTTACTGCACTGGGAATAAATTCTGGTGGTTCAACTTCTTTATTTAGGGTAGTTACAGAGATATCCTGTTCGCCAACTAGTATACGGAAGTCACCACCCGCCTGATTAGCTATTAGGGGTACTGGTGGATGATTAGTAGCAAAGACGGTTTGATTTGACTGTTCGCCAACTTGGAAGCCTGCATCTGGGAGGGCGAAAATAGTTACCTGTTGCTGTGCTTGGTTAGTTAAGCCTTGTTCATCGTTAATACTATATTCCAGAGTGACTTGTAGCTGTTTGGCATTGCCCAAGTTGACTGCACTGGGAATAAACTGTGATGGATTCGATGTAGTATCGAGTACAGCAGTAGAAATATCTTGCCCAGCAACCAGTGCGCGGAATGTACCACCTACTAGCTTGGGTATGAGGGTTACTGGCGGCTCATTGATTGCAAAGGTGGTTTTATTGGACTGTTCGCCAATTTGGAAGCTAGCATCTGGGAGAGCAAAAATTGTTACCTGTTTTTGCTCCTGGTTGCTAAAGCCATTTTCATCGGTAATAGAATATTTAATAGTCAGCTGTAATTGTTCGGCATTACCCAGATTAACTGCACTAGGAATAAACTGCGATCGCTTAGATTCAGTCTTAAGTGCATTAGCAGAAATATCCTGTTCCCCAGCTAGTACTTGGAAGTTTCCACCTGCTTGGTTGGGTATGAGAGATACTGGTGGATCGTTAGGAGTAAAGGTTGTTTGATTTGACTGTTCGCCGATTCGGAAGTCTGCATCTGGTGGGGCGAAAATAGTCACCTGTTGGTTTGTTTTGTTAGTGCAACCATTATTGTTGGTAATGGTGTATTCAATTGTCACTTGCAACTGTTCGTCATCGCCTAAATCCACCTGACTGGGAAGAAACTCTGGTGGTTGAGATGCGATATTTAACACGTCAGCAGAGATATTCTGATCGCCAACCAGCACCCGGAAGCTACCACCCGCCTGTCTAGGTACGAGAAGTACTGGCGGATCGTTGGTAGCAAAGCGGGTTTGATTGGATTGTTCACCAATTCGGAAACGCGCATCTGGTAAAGCGAAGATGGTGATTTGCTGATTGGCTTTGTTGGTACAGCTTTGAGCGCTGGTAACGGTGTATTCAATCGTGATTTGTAGCTGTTCAGCATTACCCAATTGCACTGCACTGACAAGTAATCTTGGCGGTTGCGATTTAATATCAAGTACATTAGCAGAGATATCTTGTTCGCCAACTAACACACGGAAGCTACCACCCCTTTGCTTGGGTGTTAAGGATAGTGGCTCATTATTAGCGCAGAATGTGGTTTGATTTGCATTTATCCCCACCTGGAAGCCTGCATCTGGTAGGGGGTAAATAGTGACGGTGAGAGTATCGAAACTATCGTCTACCGCGTAGGTAAAAGTAATGGCAACTTCTGCATCTATCTCTTGGGTGATATTGCTGGGTTTAAAGTAATTTTTTCGTCCTTTGAAGAAAATTCCTTCTCCCTTGAGTGTGCCACCCTCCGGTTCTAAGATAAATTCGTATTCTGTAGTATCGCCTTCACAGAATTCTGTTTGTGTGAGTAAAACAATGGGGCGTGGTCTAGCTAATATATAACTGACTCGAGCAGTATCAGTACTACAACGGTAAGGTAGACAAAAATCTGCGACGACAACATCTTTGCGTTCTTGGAATTCTTTAAACAGCAACTCCCAACTTGGAATGATTTCTTCTGGTGCATCTGGCGGTAAAACTGCATTTTTTTCTATAGCCTCAGTGCGTGAGGTTTGTAATTTATAGATAGCAGGGTTTTGGTTCGCAGCCAAAACTTGTTTAACTTCTTCTCCATCCACATATACCAGGACGAATGTACCGCCTTTAGGTACTCCACCCAAATGTTCCATACCTGGATGCTGTTGGGCGAATTTATGGAACAAATGCAACTCCATAAGTTGCTTGAGTCGTTCCCGATAGCTTTGTATTAAATCTTGGAGTTCAAAATAACCTAAACTATCAGCAGCCGCGCGATCGCCCATCTGAAAATTCAGTTCTTGCTGGCTGGCATAGTTTTCTGGGATATCTCGCAGTAAGCTATAGAGACTTTCAAAATCTTGAAATTCTGGTTGATTAATGATTGGTAATTCTTTTTCCAGCGTAATAGTAAAGTAATTCAACGAAACTATGGCAATTCTGGCTTTACCCCTTGGCTCATTCTTGGAATCGATGGGTAAATTGAGTTCGTCGGTGACAGATAACCGTAGGTGGTAACTCAGCGAATTACCTGGTGGCTGAGGCTCAACACTGTAAGTTATTGTTCCAAATCTCAGGTAAAAGAACAAATCTTCAACTATTCGTTCCTGTTCTTGGGTAATTTGCTCGGCTGTCAGTTCTGAGAAGTCTAAGAGAATATGACTAGCTTTAATTTGAAAGTCGTAGCGGGCAATACGCGTACCTGTATTATTCTTGAGGAACAGCTGGTATCGAGTCGGTGGGTTGTTAGCATTTGCTTCTGGCACAAATTCATAGTTTGACTTTGACTGCGCCAACTCTACAATCGGATTTACTAACTGAGTATCTGCGATCGCAGATAGACGCGGCTGGTCAAAGAAAACTCGCTTGAGTGTGTTTAAAAAGACATTTTGTGACCAGTTTTGATTTGTTTGCCACAGCTTGCTAAATCTATCTTTGATGCGCTCAAAGTTGGTTTCTAAGTCATCAATTTGACCTGAAACGTTGAGATCTTGAAAACTTCCTAAAGAACTGCATTTCAGGGTAATGACATCAAAGGGTAAGTTATATTGCTGTTGATATTGTTGAATTATATTCAGTGCTTTAGAAGTAGATTTACCGATATGCCCCTCAATCCGGTAAAAATTATACCTATCTAGGCGATACAGCAGATCGTCACGTGGTGAAGCATTATTTAGTGAAAAATAAGCTGGTAGCTGTTCACTACGTCCTTTACGGTAAGCATCGTAGCTCCAGAAACGATACAAGCTCGGGTAGTGAAAGTAATAAGGAATCGCCTGTTGGCTGAGTGTTACCGAACGGTCTTGACTAGGCGTGATTTTAATCGGTGTATTGTAATAAGGTAGCAGGTAATAACTTTCTGGTTTGCACAGTTTCAGAAGCCGTTCATAAAGGTAACGCACCTGCTTGACACGGCTTTGCTCGGCGTTGTTGATGGGAGGCTGGGTGAAATGGCTACGATAAGGGGAAAGTGGTGCAATTACTGGATCGGCTTGATCGGGTGGGGGAATTATCCCTAAGAGTAAAAACTTAGGAAACCTTTGAGTATCAGGCGTACAGTCATCCATTAAATCAAAGGCAGCCTCAGCTAATTCATCATAAGCAGCTACTAGTTGACTGAGGTAATCATAAAAATATTGCAGTGTAAAAGGAGCTTCCGGAACCTCAACTGTGGTAGCTGAAACTGTGGGATTTTGGATGCTATTCAGCAGTTTTTGCAAGCTTTGTCCAATCTGCCCAAAGTCGTTTTGAGAAGGAGGTTGAAAGGAAGAGAAAAACGGCGAGAACAACTGAAACAGTTTCGGGAATGCTTTTTCAATTGCTGCGATCGCATTCTTGCAAACTAGGTAGTAGTTCTGCCAAAAGCCAGCGTAGCTGTTAATTTTACTTAAGTCTACCTTTTGTTCTGCTGCCACATAACCAAAGCGCTGAACTTTGGGTGCATAATCTTTAAATGCCTGAATTTCTGAGTCAAATTCTTGGAGAAAGTGACTGGTAGTTTCAAAAACTTTAGAAGTGCCGTTTTTAGCGATATTTGCCCAAGGTTCTGGCAACTTATCGAACTGATATCCTGTTCGCACTAAGCTATCAGCACTAATAATATCTGGCGGATTTTCTTTTAAAGAATGAGGGAGGAGAAAAAAGCGGAGATTAAAATTACGCTGATTGCTTAATCTATCAAAATCAAGTAAACAGTAGTCAGTTTCTACGTCTTGAATTTCATACACTACAACTAGTACGTATTTGCTCAAAAAAGTCTCGAAAGCTGCTTCATTGCGCGGAGTCCCATTATCATCTTGATTGAGTGCTAAAAGATTATCAGCACTTTGCTGAAAGAGTTCTATGACTGGAACAGATTTAATTTGCGTAGTAGTTACTTCTTGATCCTCTTGGGGAGTTGGTGCAAATAAAGACTCAGAAACTAGTTGGTCATTTTTATAATGAGTGAGTATTGTTGCTGGCACAGAAATCAGATACCCTTCTGAAGTAATGCCACATCCTGCGGAGATTTGAATCTGAGCCTTTGTAGTATCAAATGTACTGCTCAAATCCATGCCCCAAACAATCCCTGTACCAATCAAATAGGCACGGGTGAGCCGATTCTGCCCATCAAGATAATTAACAACTAGATTCAAATCATCTTTAGTTAACACCTGGTTAGCCGTAAAGATGGGGTAGCTAATGTTTTTAATAATTGTGTTCATAAGTAAGTCGTTGTTATTTGTTATTTGTCATTTGTCATTTGTTAATAATCTCTTGCAATTACGAATTACGAATTACGAATTATCAATTGCTATCCCCAATGCAGTCTGATTTAGTACAATCGGATTCTCTTGATTACCGCTTTCTTGGGAATCCAGCAAAATTCCCTTGGGATAAACACTCCGTAGTTTGGGTAAAATTTCCACCAGTTGATTAAGTGCGCCAGTTAAATCGCAAGCGGCATCATCGCAAGCATCTAAAGCTAATTGTTCTAACCATTGATGATAAAAATCTTCAAAATGTCGCATTTGCTGCACATCTAACCAGGCAATTTTTAGGGTGACGTGTGCCGGTGCTTCTAGCCGCAGGGTTTGTTCAATAAATCGGCGGAAGTTAATATTACGAAAGCGTTGTGGCCAGTAAGGTAAAACTATAGTCACCCAAAACGAGTAGGGATCTTGCCAAGTTAAACGAGGTTGTTCTCCCTCCTGTGTTTTAGCATCATCTGGAGTCACCAAAATTTGCAAAAATTCGTCTAAAACTGGAGCATTTGCTTTGGTTCGGGGACGCAACAAAATATGCTCTAATACATGGAATCCTTCATCATTGTTGCGTGCTTGCAAGATTGCGATCGCTCTCGTTCGCTCATCTTTATTGCTGTAATATTGACTAGCAAGAATTTGGTCTTTGCCTTCGTTGGTTAATTCCCAGCCATAAACACCATTCTCACTGTCAATTAAGCGATAATTCTCCTCATCTTGCGCCAGTTCTACTAAAGTGTTGCCTTGTTCCCAAGCATCTGCCTTTGTCTTATAACGTTGAGCCGTCTGTAAAATAATTTGCTGATTATCACCGTAAATTACCCCAGTACAACCAGCTGGTTGTTCTTCTGGGATACAAATTAAACGGGCAATGCGGATTAAGAAAAATAGACGATTAATCGCTGCATCCTGCTCTGGTTCTGAGGTATAGGTATGTGGGTGAATTGCAACTTCAGTTTTGCGATTGCCTGGTTGACTCAGGATGCGAAAGCTGAAACCTTCTTTGCTGGTGGTGAGGGATATTGCACCTGGCTCAAACAGGTTACCTAGCACATCATAATAAAAGCGATCGCGGGCTGTTTTTTCATCTGCAAATACGGGAATGCTTTGCAGTAATATTTCACCCCCATGTAGCAATTGCCACCGATACTCAGAAGTCGATTCCGGTAGTAGTTCAATTCGCAATATCGAGTCTACGGAGTTGAGTTGTTGAAAGATTTCCCCTGAAGTCTGTTGTGTATCGGCTACAGCTATCAGGTTGCCATCTTTATCTTTAATCCCTAATCTGTAGCTTTGACTAGCTGGGCTGACATAACGTCGGAAATAGCGCAGACTTTCGGCAAAGGCTTCTGTAGCTTGCCAAGCTGCATTTGCTGTGGGATAAGTGTTTAAACTTTGCAGCAGAATTTGATTGTCAGTAAGATTTTGCAGTACAAAACGATAGTTCTTGCCAACTGGTTCTACTGCCAATTTAAATTGATTTTGATTAGCTTGAATGCTACTGAACCAGCTTTGTAAATCTAAATCTCGTTCTTCTGGTGTCAACCACCGTTGATTGCGTTCCGATAATACTTTCCCGGTGTTATCCACCAAAGCATAGCTGTAGTAGGTGAATTTTTTGGGATTATCATCACCCAAGCGACTTTGACAGTAATTTCGTTGCTGTCTAATTTGCTGTAAGCTGGCGATCGCGTTTTCTTGGGCTATGGAACGAGAAACATAGCGTTCCACCCCAGTAAATGTAATAGTTTCCCCGGGTGTAGAGGCGATGGGTGGAATACTTAAGCGAAAGTAATATAATTCGCCGTCGAATTCGATGCTGATGAAATCTGCAAACGAGTTGGCGCTTTGGGTATTTGCAGGAGTTTCCAGTGGTAATCCAGCTAGCCGTACAGCTAATTCTCCTAGGAGAATGTTCAAATTAGTTTGACTTTCAGCTGCTGAGGGAAAATAGCGATCGTATTTAACTAAAACGTTTTTACCTGTTTTATCTACTACTTGCCAGCCGTAGTGATAGAAATAACTATAAGCAAGGCGTTGATAAAATTGATTATGTAAAGCAAATGATAAAAACTCTTCCTTAGCCGCTTCAGCTGCGGCTTGACTAGGATAGCTTTTCCGAGTTTTTAATGAATGATTTTCTAAACCATAATTTACAGCCAAGATATAACTTTTAGGCGCTTGCTTGACGCGATAATGACTGAAATCACGCCGACGCACATCTGCAATTCCTAACAGCCGAGAAACCCGCTTTTTAAAACCCGATACATTGTTGGTGTCCCAAACTTCCTGACAGTTGCAATAATTAAAAGCACGGAAGCGATCGCGGCTTAAGGTCGGATAGTCTTGTAAAAATCGCGCCTTATCCTGCATAATCTCGGTTTGATGCTTAACTTTATCCGCGTGAGTCTCGAATATGCGGTAGTTCAGCAACACATAATCTGTAAAGGATTCAGCAAAACGGCCTAGTAAATGATCGAGAAAACGGTTACGGCGATCGCGATAGGTTTCACGCGTGGGATTATCTACATCCTCACCAATGTAACGTAGATAATTTTCCGTACCGAGAATCTCTTCCCACCCTGGAAAATTTTGCAACCTCTGAGTGAAATAAGTATACTGCTGCTCTGGTGTGCGGTTAGCATAGCCTTTTTGTTCTTCCTCTGCATCTATTTCCCAAGAAAAGAGGTCGCGTATATGAGAAAGCTGCACTAAATAATTTGCCAATATCTGATCGAAAAATACCAGATATCCTTTTAATTGCCGAGCTTGGGCTTTCCGTAGCGTGGTAGCTGTGTCAGGTAAGCCATCCTCACTAATACCGTAGGTTAAAGGAAAATCATGCTGGATGGAATAATGATCAGCTAAGTCATAATAACTGCCTTGCGGTACAATCAAATCTAGTTCACTTTTGTCGCGCACAGCTTTGATACGTGCCGCTTGTTGTTCGTAGTAGCGGCGTTGCACCTCTGCCATATTCACTTCAATGGGAAGGTTACCTTTGAATAACCTGACTTTGGAATATTTCACCCCCAGCACCGGACGGTGTTTCTCGGTGAGTTGCAAATACCAAGGGTGCTGTGATTGCGGTAAACCGTTAATGTAGCTTATGATACTCAGTTTACCAATTGCCGCTACACCAGGAACTTTGAGAATTTCTTGATATAAATCTGAAGTATGGAGAATTTTCGGCGGAGTCAGGGCTGCTAATTCATCGGTATCGATAAAACCATGACTATCGTAAGGTTTGGTGTAAGTTGGATCGTGGAGGACTGAAGGTCTGCCGGCAAAGATTTCGGTGGGACTTTTGCCTTTATCTAGTAATTCTTGTAGAGTATAAAATCGTAAATGTGGCGAGAGAAATGACTGTACTTGTACGTAAATATCTACTAGTACATCCTCGGCATCTGCATTCGCCGCCAATTCAATATCTGTACAGAGAGCAATTTCTTCCTCACTCAAAATCACCACATCATAAATATCTTCGCAGAGGTTGCGATATTTACATAAAACGCTGTTGACATTATCTAGCACATCCGCCCAGGAACGATAAAGTTGTCCACAGGCGTTCTTACTATATTCAGGTTCGAGGTCAATATTAACAGTGTAAAGCCCACGGGGATGCAGACGAAAAGCTTTGTCTTTTGTCTGTGCGCCTGGAGGAGTGTATTGCAGAGTACTGTTAGTAAAGTCTACATAGATATCTGGTTCATAGCTTGTGACTTTCTCTAGCATGGCATTACGCACGCCAGGAATATCAATTAGACGCTTACATAAATCTAGTTCTGTGACTGGATTACAGGTGAGTATTTCATCAACCGTAAAAAAGTTGTTCTCTTTACTCTGAGGATTTGCCTTTGCCAACAAATCTTGGATATCCAAGTTATTGCGATAGCCTAAATCTGTAACGGCATAGCATAGTACCTCTAGGATAGTTACACCTGGATCGTGCAGATTATAATCTGTCCAAAGTTTACCGGACAAACTTTGTAAGTGTTGAATCCCGATATCCCGTAAGGTTTGAAAATTCAAATATGCGGGAAATTGGGGCTGACTTTTCGATATGCTTGGGTATTCCAGCATGGAATTCAGGTGTGTTTAGAATATAAAAGAACAAAGTCAATTCAAAATTTATTCATGTAGATAGGAAACAGAAAAGCAATGATTTAATTAATTCTGTTTAAGTGTTTGAGGAAGATAACAACCATCAGCAGCACTTCTGATTATTTTGATAGTAGCATGATAACTTTTGCTCAATTCGTCCCTGTAACAATATGATGGGTAGACCCAATAAATAACCAAACAAAGGTAATTGCTAATCCCAAGGTGAGCAATGTAATATACCTGAGAAATTGGTGTAAACGAATTTTCATTTGCTCTTGATATTCGGCAAATGCTTTACTCAGTTCTGTTAAATCATGTTGCAGCTGATTGACTTTTTTTTCTAATTCTTTGACCAGTGATTTCCATTGCTTACCTTTGCCTGGTGCTTCATCTTCATGGGCGCAAATTTCTGTTTCTGCTTGCATTTCCCAAAGTGCGCCTTGATAATAGACGACATCGCCTTTGCGATAGGTTTTTCCCTCCTGCCACAATCCATGAAATTGATCATCATGTTTGTTGAGCATGGAGTTGATCAAGTCTTTAAAATGGTCTTCTGAAAGGCGACTTTTATTTTTGAATAAACTCTTAAGTTCGTTGCGGCTTCTTAAGACATTGGCATCGTTCGATACGGTAAACATAAGTGAGAATCCTGCAATTTATTGTGGGTGTTGGTAGGAATTAACGAACCGCAAAGGAGCGAAGGTCACGAAGTGAGAAGGAAAAGAAGGAAAATTAAGAATGAGTATAAGCATCAACAATAAGACTATGAAATACTAGTGATATACCGTATTAATTATTTGGAGTACAATCACGGTCAACTCTTTCTTATTTTCTCTTCCTTCGCGTTCTTCGTGCCTTTGCGGTTCATTTTTTCATCCTCAAAATTAACGGAACATAGCACTGTGCTATTTAAGATTTATACAAAATCATACATAAATGAATATTTTCATAAAAAATTAACATCTATAAGCCCTAATTTGTGACAAAAAGTAACTTTGTAAATCTTTGTTTCCTATTCCCGTTCACTTACAACAATTCCAAATCTTCTAAAGATTCATAACCTAAAATACCAGACTCAATTTTTTGATTAGGCACAACTGTTTTTTCTTGAAATTCTTGAATAATGTGACCTTGATCGCTAGTATTTAACGAAACTGAAGTTAGAACCGATCGCGCAGTAGAAGCGATCGCTTCTCGGATATCTCGTTGGGTGTCTTGGTGCATTTTAAAATCCACAACATAGTCAATGTATTCCTGCTTTTCGATAAAGTTGACAATTGCCGAACGGTAGAGTTTACCGCCAAACTGAATTTCCGCTTGCCTATCCATTGTCCAAGGGGCAAGAAAATAAGTGATTGCTTGTTCTAATTGGCGGCTATAGTATCCAAAGTTGGCAGAATAGGGAGATTTAAATTTCACCTGAAATTCCACCTGAATATGTTCGTATGCAGGATTTACTACTTGTATTGCAGCCCAAGGAGAACTGATACTAGCCAAATATTTCTCGATTTGCTGTAGCAGGTTAATGTTAACTTTGGGTTCTAATTCATTAGTAATTCCCATCAATGCTAAGTTGGGAATGACAGCTAAAGTCACCGATCCAGGTGTCAATTCCTGCAACTTGTCGTTTTGTTGATCAACTTGTCCGTGGTTGATACAGCGAACTTTGTAAATTTCGGGAAACTTTTCTAGTACAAGCCTTTCATAGTCAAAGATGGTAACAGCCCGGCCTTTATGACGCAGATGTTCGCTAATGCGAATATAAAAATCGGCTGGCTGTTCTTTAATCTTCCCACCAAAGGAATCATAGAGCTGCTCTATGGTTTTGACTTCTGGGTTGGGGTTAACCTGTTTGGCAATAGTACCAGCAGCTAGGGGATTGGCTAAATGGTTGGGATCGTTACTTTCATCTGTGAAACTCACCCTTGCAGCTTGGGTGTGGACACCGAAGATTTGACAGATAGCACCACTGCGCGCTGGTACAGTCACCTTCAGCCAATGCAAGTTGGGATCGAGAATTGTGGTTTTGGCTTTACTGATATCTGCTGGAATCCCCACATGGATGATACCAGAGGCAATTAAACCATTGGTATTGTCGCTGACAATGCGATCGCTCAAAGATTCCCAAGTATTATCTTTTAAATAAAACCAGTTAACATCAGCTTTTTTTAACGCTGTATCAGCGCTAGCTTCTGCTACTTGGAAGAGTAAAGGTAATGCTGTCGGCGGATCGAGGTTCTCTAATCCAATTAGTAATTCCCCCTCATTGGTAAACTGTGGTAAAAAGTCTGGTTTTTCAGCCTCCAAATGCTCAAACCCGCCAAATGGGTAAAGATGGAAAATTGTACAATCCTGGGTTGTTGCAACTGCGGTGTATTTAAGATAAAGCGATTGAATCGTCGGTGTGTAAGGTTGATTGAGGGTAATTGGTGCTACCTCTCCTTTAGTAAATATCACACCTGGTCGCCATCGCTGCAGGCTCTTGTCTTTTAACTCATAGACAGCTTCGTTAACATATTTCTCATCAGCAAAATCTTTAGCCGCAGCTAATGTCTGGGTTGCATATTTCGTCGCAAACTCTTCATGCAAAAAGTCTTGATTGAGGCTGAAGCGCAAAAAACCACCAGATGTTTGATTGTTCAAGCTGGTGAAATTATCAATTTCCTCACCCTGTAGCGGCGTTGTGGAAGCGTTAACAAGAGTGCGATCGCCTGATAGAAAAAGTTCGTAAGGATTGCTCAAACCTGCTTCCGACCAAGTGCGTTTAGTCAATCGCGCTAATTGTGCAGAAAAATTCTCAAAATCCGGTTGTGGATTTTCACCGTCAACATAGTAGCCGCGGTAATAGTCTTTCAGGGAAGCAGGTAATTTTTCCCATGTAATATTGATTTGCAAATCCGAGAGATTTTTGAGAAAAATTTCTTGGCTACCAACATAAAATTTTGAGCCTACTGCTGGTCTGGGGCCAAAAGGCTGAAAAGGTTTAGTAGCATCCAATACACCCAAATCGTTCTGCACAACTAAATTGCGAACTTCTTTCACCCGCACACTGATTGATACCTTATCCAGCTTGACATTACGGAAATAATGGTATGCTGGCAAGTTATCGACTAAAACCTGAGTTTTTAATTCTATGCGCGCTACTGGTGTGGCTTGCGGGAGTGTGAGAGGAAAGTTAGGAATATCAGGATTGTAGGGAATCGGTTTGTCTGGGAGATAAGGTAAAACGGGGTCAATCTCAGCAGCTAGTACGACTACTAAAGAAAGTTCCGAATTATTCCACCCAGTTTTTTCTTTACCACCTCCAGCTACAGGCGCACCTGATTTTAAAATGTCGGCTTTGATCCAGTCTTTTTCACCACTGAGATAAACTTCAAAGACTTCATGCAGTTTATCCGCCGGAAGTACTGTCCCCAAACCACTGAGGGAAAAGGTGAACTGAATCACCCGTTCACTTTCCTGCAACAATAAAACATCAGATGCGATCGCCAAACCTAATTGTGTGGGTTGGCGTTTGTCATTCCCAAAGGGAAGCCAGGTTTTGATAGTTTGTTCCTTAGGAAAATCTCCCCCCTGACCGTCAAACGAGTTCGCTACTGAAGAGGAGTACAAACCAGGATTTCGCGGAGGTTTTTCGCCAGGTTTGACTGCTTGTAAGTCTAAAAATAAACCTTTGAGACTGGTAATCTGAGCTTTGTGAATAACGATATCTGCATCAAGGCTGTAGAATAAATCCTTGCCAGTAGCATCTTTACCAGCTTTGAAACGAGTAGCAGCCGGTAGCGCAAATTCAGTTTGAGACTTAATCAGTTCAAAAATGAGGTGGGCGTGGTCTGGTTGGGCTGGGCGATCGCGCAAACGCAGTACTTGACGATAAAAGAAGTCGAGATGTCGCTGGGTCATTAAATTCAGGTCATCTCTTGCAGGTTTCATCACTTCCAAAAAAGCCAAATAAAGGGCTAAATAAGGTTGATGATCCTGTCTAGCTTGCAGACTTTTTTCTAAATACTGTGGTGCTTGTTGAATAATTTGGTAATAGTTTTGAAATAAAATTTGAAATACAGCGTCTAATTCATCTCGCACTTGTACAGGATTTGCATTAAAAGGAGTGCGATCGGCCGCTGGAGGAGTGAGATTTAACCCAAATTCTTTATTAAATTTCGTATAAATATCTGCTGAGTTGAAGACCTTTTTACTAGCAGCCACATAAGCTTGTTCAAAAGCCCAAATTCGCAATATAGGCTCACGAAGATTAGTTTTCACCAATCCTCTAATTACAGCTTGCAGAGGTGTATAAGATTCTAAACTTGTATACCATTTATATATTTGCTGAAGGATTTCAATCCACGTAGCTAATAAATCAGCAAACTTCTCAAATTTCTGATTTGATTGCCCGCTTTCACTAGATAACTCAGAAAGAAACTCTCGCAAATGCTGGCTATATTGGTCTTTGATTTTTTGCGGGCGAGTTTTACTAATCAGCGCAATTTGTATGGGAGTATTGCCATTAAAGAATGCTTGCCAATTCCCCTCAGCGTCGTTTTTATCGTTGTAATAAATAATCTGCTCACTCAGGCGATAGGCAAATACCAGAAAATCGCCTAACTCATTTTCATCCACCTTCACAAAATCAGGTGATAAAGCCGGAACCTGGCGCTGACGCTGGCTCACACCATCGCGAATTAGTGGATTTTTAAGTTTCTCGGGGCGGATTTTCATGATAATTCGTAGTTCGTAATTCGTAATTAATTATTTAGATTTTAGAAGTTGTTTCAAAAGTGATTGGCTGTATCTTTGCACTTATTTATCCTCCCAACTCCCTGGAAAAAGCTATGGTGTACACTCAAATCGCTTCATCAGCATTGTTAATGTATCAACTGACGTTGTTAATGCAATGATTCGCATTGTTAATGTATCGGTTGACATTGCTAATGTATCGACTTAAATTCCCTTTTTTAAGACCCTACAGTTCAATTAAGAAAATTAATTGATAACAAAACCAAAAAACTAGTTACTCAATAAAAAACAGAACAATCATTTTGGAGGGGGTTTGGGGGAGAATCCCCCAATTGAGCTAACTGTTTCCACAAATGATAAATCAATCACTAATAATCTTATCTGAACTGTATTGCTTTTTAAGACAGTTAAAATTTTTATATGATTTTCCTATTACCTCCACCAATTAAGTAATTGCTAACGAACCAACACCTTCTTGCAAATAGAAAGGATAAACGAAATTAAAGCGAGAATTAGTAGTAATCACGGTGTAATCCACTGTGATATTGATGACTCCTTTCAACTGTTCATCAAGGTTGAGATCCAAGCGTTCCAAGCGGATACGAGGCTCATGATAAACAATGGCAATCCTTACAAGTTCTTTAATACTGCTAGCTACAGTTGGACTCAGAGGCTCAAACAGCAAATTTTCTAAGTTACAGCCATAGGTAGGTTGCATCACCCGTTCACCCAAGCTAGTTGTCAGGAGAATTTTGAGACTTTCGTTAATATCTTCCTCAGCGCTAACCAGCCTGACACTGCGAGACATTTTATTAAATTGCGGCGGAAATCCCCAACCTGTCCCTAGAAAAGCATTATCGTTTTCATCCATCTCAACCTCCGATTAATACAGTGAAATCTCCCAAAACAATCGAGCCGCCATGCGCTGTTGTATCACCCAAGCGCGCCGCAGGTTTTCCCCCAATAAACACAGTTGCTGAACCCATAACAATAGCGTCTGGTGGCCCAGTGCAGACACAGCTATCACCCAATACAGCAGCAGGTAATCCGCCGATTAAGACATTCGGTTGTCCAG
The DNA here is from genome assembly GCF_014696315.1 of Calothrix membranacea FACHB-236. Classification (GTDB taxonomy): domain Bacteria; phylum Cyanobacteriota; class Cyanobacteriia; order Cyanobacteriales; family Nostocaceae; genus Aulosira; species Aulosira membranacea. The sequence continues at coordinate 52,760 of NZ_JACJPX010000041.1, read as the reverse complement.
GGCCAATTACAGGGCCACCAACATGAGGAATCGGGGGTACTGCTGGAGTCTGCATTGGACAAACGTGCATATCATTAATTCGCGCCGCTGGTTTTCCCATATTTACTTTCCTTTTCGTTACTAATTCGCGATCAAAAATCTTTTATTTATCGGCGTTTATCTGCGGTTAATTATTCTTAAAATCTAAAATTAATTAATCTGAACTAAAGAACCCTTGAGAACTGCGATCGCACTTGTAGAAACTTCCGCACCACCATTACCCTGAGCTTTAAACTGAGCATTGGCTTTAACATTGACGTTTAATCCCTCAATGTTGTTATCTTTGATAGCTTTGAGTGTTAAATTACCAGTGGCTTCGATGGTGATATCTTTGGGGCTTTTCATGACGATACCGCTACCGTTCATAATCAGCGTATTATCGTTTTGGTCTTTCAACGCAATCCCTTTATCCTCATCAGAAATGGTAATTTTGTTACCACCTGGAGTTTCCAGGGTGATGAATTTCTTTTCATCGTCGAAGGTCACTTTAATTTGCGATCGCGTAAAAAATCCTTTCTGGTGATTGTTATCGGAAGCTTTTAGAGGCGCTGGTTTAGCCTTGCTGTTGAGCATTCCTAATACAATCGCATCGCGTGGATCATCGTTGAGAAAGCCTAATACTACTTCGTCACCAATTTCCGGGCGAAAAAACGAACCGCGATTGTTACCAGCATCCAAAGTGGCGATGCGAGTCCAAATTCCCTGAGACTTAGAATCGAGGGTAGGCACTTTGACTAAAATCCTGTCTTCACCATTAGGATCATCCTGTAACTGCACTACCACACCAATTTGTAAGCCGTTAACACCAGGGAGCATTCCTGATGCTGGTTTATCCACGATGTCAGCTTCTTGGTAAAACCACTGAGAACTCATACCAAGCTGTATATGAGTAAACCAGGCTCCACCGATAACTTCGTGACGAATACCAGACACATAGGCTATTCCGTTAAAACGCCTACCAATCCCTTTTAACTCAATCAGGGCATCAATTTGAGCATCAGGGTAGCCTTTGGTTTTCACCCGCCCCTGAATTTTCGCTAATCGGCTTTTGAGCAATTGAGCATCTGCCCATGCTTGGAGTTCTTGGGTTTGTAAGTGACCACTATGACTTAGTTGGAATGCTTCCAAAGCGATCGCATTACCTAAATCTTTGCCTGAGAGGTTACCCTGTTTATTGACAATAGGCTCAATCCCCTGCACCTCAAGTAACGCCTGATCGCCATAACTCCAAGCTTGCGCCTTTACCTCTGGATATTGCGATCGCGCGTCCATTTCGGTTTCAAACTCCAGTATGTTGGTGCCATAGGTGAGGGTAATGATTGGACTACCACTAGTGTTTGGCGGTTTCACCTTGAACTTATCTTTTTCCACCACAACAATTTGTCCGTTCATTTCAGCGCGAGACAAAATAAAGTCCCAATCAGTAGCGTAGTATTGGACGATTTGTGGATGCTGAAATTTGCTGTCGGTAATTTCTACTCCTCCTATACTGTAGTTACCGAGAATTTGTGCGATCGCATCACTATCTTTAATGTCCCTGAAATAGCGACTATGGCGACCAACGGTCAATCTAGTAGCAGCAGCTTTACAATCAAGGATGAGGATTGAGCTACCATTTGCACCTACTTTCAGGGCTTGTTTGACAATCAATCCTTTGAATACGGAACGATTGATGCCATCGTAACCCAGAGAAATTTCCAGTTTGTTACCCGGAACTAGGTCAGGCCCTTCACTGCTAGCAAAAGTTTCCTCCGCAACATCACCATCTCGCAGCACTAGCCGCGCTGTTGGGACTCGATTCACCACCGAGTTAATTGTTATGGACAACACCGCATAAGTGTTTGTGATGTCCTTACCATTGGCAAGCAACTCGTAACTAGCAACGTTATAAAGCGCATTATTAGGGATAATCAGATCGCTCATGATTCGGTTTTCTCAAGGGGTGGAAATCTCAAATCAGTATTAGTCGCTAACCGACGAAAATTAATCAGACCGTTGACTTTGGCAATTTGGAGATAATAAGTTGGATCGCCGTAAATGTCATAGGTCATTAAAGGTAAGGTATCGCCAGCAGTGACTTTGCGTTGATGGGTAACATCAGGTGATTTTTTCCCTTCTTCTCTTACCCGGCGTTCTTGCTCGATGTAGTTAACAAAATTAGCACCAAGCCTAGCCCGCAATGGCTGTCCATCTGGGGAAAACAGCGTATAGTTAATTTGTAAATCTTTGAGAATACAATCAAAGCCGTTTTTATTCCCAAAAGAAAAGTTACCCCACAACAAGCGCAGAAAATTAGGTTTGTGGGTTCTACCATCCATTGTGTAAACCACATTTAGAAAATCCTGGACTTGTTGCGCTACATTTTGATGAAACTGGTTAGGTTTACCTTTGATTGGCACAACATTTGTACCATCAAATGTAAAATCCAGCTTCATTTCTTCAGGACGCGTAAATTTAAATTGTGGATCGTTTCCTTGGGAACCTTGAGCCTGGGCTAAATCATATTCCACTTTAAAAGCTTGAGAAAACTGCTCCGGATTTATAGGTAGGTCAAATTCTCCGACTTTTTTCTCAAATCGCTTGTCCTTGTAAGCTAGGATTTTAATTTTTGTGAGTTCACCTGTCACGTCGCTTTGCTCCGAATTCAAAATTCAAAATTCAAAATTCAAAATTAAAGCACTACCAGGATAAATCCGGAGGCTTGAATTAATCTTGTTTCACTTTTTTACTCTTCATAAATCAATTTAGGGGCTTGTATCCTAGTTTCCTTGGGTCATGAATTAACGCTCTGACTTTTCTTTGAGAATGGCTAGTACCTGTTCTACACAGGCAGCAATAATGGCATCTTGGTCATTAGCATCACTGCTCCCTGTCCCTCCTGAACTGTTGTTTTGACCATCATTGATTGAGGTTTTGATCACAAGTTCTCTAATTTCTATCGGCATCCATTTATCCTCAAAATTTGTTACCTAGACTTCATATAAAAGTCTTGATTTTCGCCTTTCCCTTTGCGTCTACTCTGCGAGAACGACTTTGTCGAATGCGTGAGACAAAAAATATTTATGCAAAAGACAAGACTCCATGATCTGCCCAATCCCCCATGCCCTAACTCAATGTTTCAAAATAGCTATAATTTAACTCCAAAGATTCAATTGCAATTGAGTTTTGCTCGGCGTTAAATTCTGAAATTGACCACTTTTTAGGCCAAGCATTAATGACTTTCCAAGTCATCAAGGGTTCAATCACTGCCGCAGGTTGGCTAGGACTAGAACGCTTTATATGTAGCAACCTTACCAACAAATTCATCGGGCGGATTTCAAAGTTGAGAATAGCATCCATACACCACTTCACCATCTTTGAATCTTTAACTAAACCACGTTTGAGTACCAGGGGACTATATTTAGTACGCACTGGTAGGATATGCTCAAAGCGATTTTCACCGCCTTCTTTGAGAGTTTCAGTCTGCATATCTACACTCAGACCAGTCACACTCTGAAAGCGAGTTTCCACTACGTCTTTATCCAAGTTTTCACCCTGGAAAACCACATCAAAAAAGAAACCGACTGGGGGATAAGCAGACATCATAACAATTCAAAATTCAAAATTCAAAATTCAAAATTAAGAAACTTCTACATGATCTAGGTTTTGGTGTTTGGATTTGTTGCTGATATTCACGGCATAGGTTGTTGACAGTCAACAGTCAACAGTCAACCGTCAACCCCATAGATTATCCATTTTGAATTGTTAAACCCTCGTGGGCAATTTCAATAGTTTCAATTGCGACTTCGTTACTATCGCCTTTCAAATCGCTAGATTGAACTTTGGTAGGCCAGGCGTGTTTAACTTTCCAGACGACGACTGGCTCATGCTTTTCATTGAGCAAGCTGATAGTTAAATCGCGGCGTTCGATGGTGTTGAGGGCTACTGTATTCCACCAATTATAGAAATCGTTGTCGTTCTTGAAGGTGCCTCTCTTCATGGTGATTTTGCTCAATTTCTGCATTCCTGGCATATTGAGTTTGTGATATTCGGGCATATTACCTTCGCGGTATTCGATCATGTCCGTTTCTACGTTCAAGCCAGAAACTTCGGTGAATCCTAAGCGAGAGCCACCCCACTCTACTTGGAAATGAAATTTGGGTAAAGGATAAGCATTATCAGTCATAACTGTTGAGATTGATGGGTTAATTTGATGATTAAGGAATTAGCGCTCGCAGATATTAAGTAAGTTGGTGAGAAAAAACAAAACTAAGTTAAGGAAGGTAAACAAAGCTATAATTCTGTTCCCTCCTGCCTTGCCATAGCGATAATTTTTAACACCAAGCTACTTAACTCTCTTGCATCTTGTGGGAGAACTTCAAGATGATGAATTCCGCAGGACGTACTACGGCCATACCAATCTCAATAATCATCCGACCTTCTAGAATATCGAGTGCGGTCATGGTTTGATTGAGTCCTACTTTTACAAAGAAGGCTTGCTCTGGTTTAGCTCCAGCTAGTGCTCCAGCGCGCCATTGCAGAATCAAAAAGTTTTCAATCATGGCCTGCACTTTCACCCAAGTGTTGGCATCGTTTGGCTCAAACACAAATCCTTCAGTGGCTTTTTTAATCGATTCTTCAGCCATGTTAAAGAAGCGGCGTACTGGCACATAACGCCATTCGTTATCATTTCCTGCTAGAGTTCTTGCACCCCATATCAAGGTTCCTTTACCTGTAAAAGCTCGAATCGCATTAATGGATTTGCCAGTCGGATGAACGTTGAGATTCTCTTGTTGCGCGCTGGTAATTTTGATAGTCGGCTTAATTACTGAACTCAGAGCTACATTAGCCGGAGCCTTGAACACACCGCGAGTATTATCGACTGTGGCATATTGACCCGCTACGAGGGGACTAGGAGGAAGCACTAAAGGAATAGCTTCTACTGCAGCTTTGACTAAGTTAAACAAAATGGCATTGCCTACAGTCGCATCTGTTTGACTTGTTGCCAAATTAGACATCTTTTGAGCGTTAAAGGGGCCAGCACTCTGAGTCCCATTAGGGGCTATCTGTTGATGGTTGATGCTAACAGAACTCGGATCATAAACATAATTGAAAATAGTCTCAATATTAGGTGCATACACAGCCCCATACTTGAGGTTATCCAAAGATAAACTCAGTTCGCGAAACTTATCTGCTGCTGCTTCGATGGTCTGTCCAGAGTCGGGTACTTGCAGATCCATAATTACAAATCGGTCTTGCAGTAAGCCACATTGATTGAGGGCATCACCAAAAACACCGACTCTATTGTCTAGAGCAGTAGTATAGAGGGCTTGAGATTCTGGGAAGACAAACAAAGTAACTTCGTCTTCTTTAGCTACTTCAGCAATACCCGCCTGCAAAGCCGTATCTGAAATTACACCGCTAGCTGTCTTTACACTACCTACAGAGACGATATAGCAAGGCCCGCCACCATTTTTAAAGAATGCCTGGAGAGCATAGTACATATTGTGCGGCGAAGGTTTGCTGATGCTACCGGTGACTTTGCGATCAATAACATTGGGTGGAGTTTGGTCATCAACTTGTTCTTCAATGGTGACTGTAATTCCGGTTTCTGCTTCAGTCGTACCAAAGTATTGTTCGTACTCTAACAGCGAAGTAATGCGTTTTGGTTCGATCGCAGAGGCGGCGTGTAAGTCACGACCATCGATGACGGCTTTTTGGGTATATCCCACAAAAGCGGGAATCGCAGTTGCTACCTCAGCTATAGAGGGCGGTAACTTCGAGATTTCCTCAATGTAAACCCCTGGAGTTTTGTAGGTGCTTGGCATAGTTTTAATTAGGTAATAAGTTGTACTCTACAAATGAATGTCAGAATAAATGGTCATATCGGATGGTTGCTTAATTTCGGGTTTGATTAAAGCTACTCCTGGTGCTGGTAGTGGATTATCTTTACCGTCTGTAAGCAAACTATCGGGTCGTAAACGTAAGCCCAATGGTCGTTTGGTCGCATAAGTTTTAACATCTATTAATTCAAAATCAGGTAGTTTGTCGGCAGTAAAGCCATGCGGTTTCTCGTAGCGATAGCGCCAGCGAGTTGACCGATTTTTATAGCGAATGACGTAGGTTTTTGGTTGAATTAGGGTATTGCCTGTGTTGGTTTGCAAGAGGCTAAAAGCTGTAGATACGGCATTGGAATTGACAGCGATTTCAACTAAGGCAAATGCATCTTTTCCAGCCAAAGGGTCAAATAGTACAAAATCATCAACTTCTGAACCATTGAGTAACAGCCGATAGCGTCCAGGAATTTGCCCCGCAAAATTTAAGTTAACGGCAAAGTCATTACCAGAAGTATGCTGATCTGGAATCGTGGCTTCCAAGGCGTAAGTTTCTTGTTGATTCACATCTACCAACGTCAAGCGAAAGCGATCGCCTGGATTGGCATTGGTAATGTTATATGTGCGATATAGTCCCTGACGAGGTAGCAGGTCTAGTTCGGAAACATACTGACTATTAGGTAAAGTGTCCCAATCACTATCATTAGGAATAGTATTAGCCGCAGCTTGGTAACGCAAGGCTTCCAGGGTTTTACCTGCGTGGCTCACCAATTGCCCTAGACGATATTCACTATTGGCAGTATAAGCCGATAAAGGTTGCGTCAGAAATAAAGCTTGTCCTTGATTGCCGGAAGTATTGGAGAAATAATAAATCTGCTTGCGAGTTGTCGTCAGAGGTAAATTTGTGAAATTGGCAAAATAGCGATCGCGCACTACTAACCAAAATGTCAGCCTTAATGGGCGCTCAATTTTCAGCACCGTCTTAAATACATTAGGCGACACCTCCACTACCTGAGCAAAGATGCTTGCACCGCGAGGCTGGGGACGAAAAACCCAACGCAGATTGCGAAGCGATCGCAGACAATCCGACGTGGGAACTAAACTCAACGTACTAGAGATGTCATAATTGCTCGGTAGTGTCTCTGGCGGGTCGGGTTGACCTAAATAATAGTCATGCCAGAGTTCTAAATTGAGGAGTCTTTTGTATAAATTCATCGCCACTTATCCCCTCACTCATTGATAGAGATTCCAGAGATGACTTCGCTTTCCGCTTGGCGTTTTTGCGCTTCTACGGCTACTAAACGGGCCCGATAGAGAACGAAAGGCACCTGTTTGCCACCTAAAGCTCCCCACAGATGGTTAAGTTGTTCAAAAGAGAGGGAATAAAGGTCTGGTACTATCCTGATATCCCTTGAACCAATGCCAGTTCCAGGCGTAGCATTAAACGAGATTTCGGTTTGCGATTGAAAAAACTCCACCACTCGCGACAAGAGCCTGAGGGCTGTATCGTACTTATTGTGTAGTGCAGAAAAGAGAATAAACAGGTTGAGGTTAATCGGTGGGTTTTGGTAAACTGTGCGATTGTTCTCCAACCGATAGTAAGGAGAATTTTTGAGGGTAGTCTCCTCTTGGAGATTTACTAAACTCATGACTACATGGCCATTCAATTGATTATTTGGCCCGCCTAGTTCTTCAGCCATAGCAATGTTATCTATAAGCACAATCGGCCCGGCTCCAAGTTCTGGCTCCATCTCCAAGATGTAGCGTTGCAAAGCAACCTGTATCAACCTCATTGCATCAAATATCATAAGAAGTTGGTGAATGAATCAGCAGATGCCTAGACGTTTTCATCTACATAAGTACTAGTAGCTAGTTAAACTAGGGCATTTGTATAGAAAAATGCCCATGACATTTTAAAAAGATTGTTACAAAATTTATATATCTTTTCCGCAAAACCCTAGAGTGACTAGAGTAATGCTGAGAAGGTTTTTGGGTAATTTTTTCCAAACTGCAAGCTGCTTTATAACCTGATTATTAACCATTAAAGACAATATCTTTTTTTCGTCTTTTCTTCTGGCGAATGTAATATTTATTTTTATTCTATGTATTTTTACTCGCTAAGTTCTGTTACCAAAACCTACAGAGCGTAGAAAAATTCAGTTTTTGCAAGAAGTTAAGTTTTATGATCCTGGGGGATTAGCAATTCCCGTGAGTTCTGAGTAAAAATCCCAGTCTCATTTCAATACTTGTCGGTTAAGGGGAAAAAGGGGAATGGGAAAAGGTAAAGAAAAAACCTTTAACCCTTAACCTTTAGCCTTTTCCCCAAAAGCATTTTTGAATTCAAAACTCTTAACCGAGTAGTATTGAGTCTCATTTATATATGCTTGGCAGTGAAACTTATTTGATCAAGACTCCTCCCTCATTGAGGGCATAATTTTGGTAGCCCCTACCTAAGTGGAGTTTAGGTAATGACAGAAAATATTGTTGCTATTACTGGGTTTCACGCTCATGTTTACTTCGATATTGCCACTCGTGAGGTGGCTTCTCGTGTACGGGAAGGATTAGGCGCTAATTTTGATGTACAACTCGGACGTTGGCATGACAAGCCTATCGGCCCACATCCCAAATCCATGTATCAAGTTGCATTTTCTCCAGAGCAGTTTGGCAAAGTTGTACCTTGGTTGATGCTCAATCGTGAAGGATTAGATATTTTAGTTCACCCTTCAACTGGTGATGATGTTGCAGATCATACAGACAATTCTTTATGGTTAGGAAATAAGCTAGCTTTGAATATCCATTTTTTGGAACAGATTAGCCAAAGGCAATAGGTGAAGCAGTGACGGGAACCCAGAGAGTTTCCACGCCACTAGCTACAACAGAAATATTATGATCGGGTTGGGAAATAGGAAAGAGTATGGATTTGGGAAGAAAATCAGATTCTGAAAATGAAGACATTCATCTTCATCAATCCATTTATTGAATGGGCTGCAGATTCAACTCTTGTTGCCATTGGGTTAGAGGCTTTTCCCAACCCTCTTCCCACTTCTGAGCAAATAATGGTTTGGCGCTTTTGCCCATTTGTAACCCTTGAGCGATCGCACTTAATAATTGGGGTAGTTCTTCCGGTGCTAACAATGTACTAGACATCAAACTATTGGCCACTAACATTGTTGCTAAGGGATAAGGGAATTGTGTCAGATGAAACGCCTGTAAACCAATTTCACCAATGGGTGAAGTGTCAAATCCCGTCACGATATGCCAGAGATCGTGAGTCTGACTCAACCGCAGTTCTACATACTGGGCATCGGATTCTGCTGTCATCCCTGTATGGAGGTTAGGGTCGAAGCCTTTTTCCTTAATGGTTGCAGCATAGATGTAGCCTAAAGATTTTTGAGGATAGGTGAGTAGTTTGTCGAGGTCATAGTTAGAAGGAATATAGCGATCGCCAATTAGTGCTGCACAAGCTGGATGACGTTTTAAATATTGCGCTGCTAAATCAAATGCAGGAGTCTCTACCAAAGCCTCTGCCATTTCGCCCACCAATTCTAGGCTAGTGTCACCCGCCAACATAGAAAAGAATGATTTGAAAATAATTAGCATTTGGTAATGTATTTGCTGTTGAATTTCGTAGTCCGAGGGTTGATGAGTCTTAAATAAATCTATGAGTTGCATCATAAATACCTCTTGAGAACAAAAAAATTACCAAGAAAGGAAAGTTTTGTTAATTAAGTTGAATTGCTACAAATCAGCCATTTACGCCAGTTGTTGGCAAAACCAAGGATGAAAATCTGTCTTTTCTATGCCCCCCATTTTCAAGCTAAGAACTTTCAACTCAAAAATGTCCCATTGCTTTGTAACAAAGGAAAAATGACAACTGGGCTTTTATCTGTAATTGCATCGCCCTATTTACCAAAGCAAATCATTCAGCACTCCATACAAACCAACAAAATCAATCTTGCTGAGGGCGCTCAGATAGCGAATATATTCATAGGTACGCTGATTACCAGATGAACAGAGTAACTTAAAGGGTGCGATCGCCAAAGTCAACCAAGGAGAACACTTGGATTTGAAGATACGCAACCTAATGTAGCCCCATTTATAAAGGCTGTGAGAACTCATATCTGCACAGACAGAGCGGATTTTCCGGCTAGCCAAGCGCAGTAAATCCTGAATCATGGCAAGTTTGTTTGTGAATTCTTAAGCTAAATACATGAGCAATGCTCATTTTTATAATATGAGCAATACTCATTTTTTGTCAAGTTTTGTGTTTGAGATCTGGATTCAATCAAGGGTCATATAACGTAGCCATCATGAACTGCGTACACCAGAACACATGAAAAATTCATTAATCCCCCTTGCTTGCTGCTCCCTGCTCCCTGCTTTTTCAAGCTAGCTATTCACACCAGGTTTTGGCACAACCAAGGATGAAAATCTGTCTTTCCCATGCCTCATGCCCTATGCCCTATGCCCCATGCCCATTTTCAAGCTAGTTTTGTAGCTAGGTACGAAATTATCAGGGTTTCAAGACTTAATTCTCATTAAACGTTAATTGGTATAATGCCAATCTGCCATTGATTATCTTTATTTCATGGGTAGAGATGTTAGTAATAGCACCTCTACAAAATTTCTTGTCTCTTTTAAGAGATAAATTGATACACAATCACCATACCAAACGCTATTGATGGCGTTTTGAATTGGTAGTTATAGAGCAGAGGCAAATCTTGAGATGGCTCAAAGTAGCAAAAATTGTTTTTGGCAATTGGGTTTAGCAGGGGTTGGCGGATTCACCTTTGGCATTAGCTTGGCGATGACAAATGCTGTATTCGCCCAGAGTGCGATTGTTCCTGATAGCCAACTCGGCAATGAAAGTTCTCAAGTTATACAAAACTACCAAGGTAATCCTACGGAAGCGATCGCAGGTGGAGCGACTCGTGGTAATAATCTATTTCACAGTTTTTTAGAATTTAACATTAGCGAAGGGCGTTCAGCAGTTTTTTTAAGTCCTAGCGCTAATCTACAGAATATTTTAGTGCGCGTTACAGGTAATAATCGCTCAGAAATTTTAGGTAGGCTAACTACTGCTGGTTCTAACGCCAACTTATTTTTAATTAATCCCAATGGCATCTTTTTTGGCGCAAATGCCACCCTAAATGTAGGTGGTTCATTTGTGGCGAGTACAGCCGACAGAATCAACTTTGCCGATGGTAGTGTTTTTAGTGCTACAGATCCCCAAACAAAACCTTTACTGACAATTAGTACACCCATTGGTTTGCAATTCGATCAACCGGGGAAAGATATCAATCAATTCGGCGCGCTAGAAGTTCCCGCAGGTAAAACTTTAGCGTTGGTGGGTGGCAATATTAACCTCAGTGGTAACGGCACATTAGTAGAAACTCGTAGAACACTGCAAGCCCTTAGCGGACAAATTGCTGTCGGCGGAATATTAGGAAGCGGAACAGTAGGAATTGACCTGGATAGCAACATCCAGCCTTTAAACTTTCCTACTAATGTCACCCCCGCAGATATCTCCTTTAATAATCTCGCTGTTGTCTTAGCGGATGGGCCAGGCAGTGGTTATATCCAGTTGCAGGGTAAGCAAATTAAAGTTAGCGATGGTACTATCATCCAAGCAGAAACAACAGGTAGCGAAAATGGTAGAGGTATATCTGTTCAAGCAGAACAGTTAATTCTGCAGGATGGTTCGCAAATCAAAGCTGCTACTACTCCAGGTTCCACAGGCGCAGGTGGAAGTCTGACAATCAAAGCCACCGAATTTGTGCAAGTCAGTGGCACTATTGCCCAAGGTAAGCCTTTTCAAGGTTTTCCTAGTGGTTTATTTACTCAAACTTTTGGAGATGGTGTAGCTGGCCCCTTGACAATAGAAACCGGAAAATTAATTGTTGACGGTGGCGCAAATATAGCAACTAGTGCTAGGCGAGGTAGTAGAGGTAATGGCGGAACCTTAAAAGTAACTGCTGATTCGATTGAAGTTAAAGGCGCATCTTTTTTAGATTTCCCTAGTGGCTTATTTACTCAAACGCTCGATGTAGGAAACGCAGGTGCTTTAATCATTGATACTAGGCAATTAATTACTCGAGGTGGGGGAGTAGTAACATCTGGTACTAACCTCAATAGCCAGGGTAATGGTGGCAATTTGACAGTACGCGCTTCTGAGTTAATAGAACTGAGTGGTACAACGCCAGTTGATAAAGACCCCAGCGGCTTATTTGCGCGTAGCCGCGGTAGTGGAGAGGCTGGTTCGTTGTTTGTAACTACAGACAGGTTGATTGTACAGGATCGGGCGAGAGCTACCGTAGAAGCCTTAGGCTCCGGTAATGCCGGACAATTAGAAGTTAATGCCCGTGAAGTTCGTTTGGATAGACAAGGCAAAATAGTTGCTGAAACAGTATCCGGTAATGGTGGAGACTTGATTCTGCAAGTCCAGAACTTACTGTTATTACGCAATAATAGTCAAATTTCTACTACAGCAGGGACAACTGGTGGTGGTGGTAATGGTGGCAATATCACCGTTAATACCCCTAATGGCTTTATTGTTGGTGTTCCTGAAGAAAATAGTGATATCACAGCCAATGCCTTTACTGGCTCTGGTGGTAAAGTCCAAATCAACGCTTTTGGCATTTTTGGGATAGAACAGCTGAGTCGAGAGGACTTAGTGAGATTACTCAATACCAACGACCCAACAAAACTTAACCCCCAACTGCTACTAAGTAACGACATCACAGCCATTTCCCAGAGCAACCCCAATTTAAGCGGCATAGTAAATATAGACACACCGGATGTTGACCCCAATAATGGGTTAGTCAACTTGCCCACCCAACCAGTAGAACTCACACTCGATCAAACTTGTCGAGTAATTGCAGACAATAATCAAAGCAGCTTTACTGTTACTGGCCGTGGTGGTATCCCTTCCAGCCCCACAGAAACCCTTAATAGTGATGCTGTGTTAGCAGATTGGATTGCTGTTGATAAAGTTGGTGAAACCGCTTCTGGCGGGACTGTGATTCCAACTTCTGCTAAATCTGCACCTACAAAAATTGTCGAAGCTACAGGCTGGGCAATTAATCCCAAAGGTGAGGTAGTTCTTACAGTTAATACAGCCAATGTTATGCCCCATAGTTCTTGGCAGAAGCAAACTAACTGTGTTCATTAAGTGCTGAGTTGTACAGACGCGATTAATCGCGTCTGTACAAGAGTCAAATAAGAGGAAAAGGGGCAGGGGGCAGGGAGCAAGGGAGAGAATTGCATAAAGGCGTATTGGATTGTGCGGTTTTGGAGCAAGATTTCTGGCGTAACAACCAGGTGAAGGAAAATTATTGCTTTGAGCATCAATACATTTAGCGGCTCTCAACCCAATTGCCGAGTACTAGAAAATCTTTCCCCTGCTCCCTGCTCCCTGCTCCCTGCTCCCTGCTCCCTGCTCCCTCCCCCCTGCTCCCTGCCCCCCTGCCTTTTGCCAATCCCCTCACACCCTCTCCTTCGCTGGGGTAGCGATACCGCGTTTGAGCAAATCTGCTTCCAGTCCGGTGATGAATTGCAAATCTTCTTGGGGTAGAGAGTGGCTAAAAGACGGATTCTTTTCTAAAAAGGCGAATGCTTGCCGAAATTGATAGGGAGTTGTGTTGATGGGGGAGTCAAAATGACAACTAATAATTTGATGAAAATCCCAGCTAGCAACTTTATCTGCCCAATCGAGGACTTGTTTTGGCCCTTGGGGAAGAATCAGGGTTTGCAGAATTGGGGCAACAAATGGCCGTCCGTTACCTCGCAGGGCTGCAAATGACTGTTGCCAGTTTTCTCGCCAACGGAAAGGAAAGAAACCAAAATAAGCTTTTTTTGACTTTTCTGCTGCTTTGAAAGCATCGCGGAACATCTCACCCATACCTGCAACTTCTAGCGCGCCGGGACGGAAGTATATGGCAAATAATGAAATGCGTTGCCATCCTTTGCGGCGATTAGCTGGAGTATCTACGATCGCTTCTTGGGCATTGTCTCTGGCATGAAATAATAAGGGATACGGATCGATTTGGGCGATCGCAGGTGGTTCTTCTGGTACCGAGAGTATGGTATCAGTCAGCAATAAAGTATGCGATCGCTTGTGAAATACTGCAACTTCTCCAAACGAGCCCCGCCCTAAGTTAATGTCTAACACCGCATAGTCAAACTCATCCGCAAAGGGTACTTGACTCTTGTCTGCGGGTAGTTCTTGGGTGCGACTTTGGGGAAAACCTAGCCAACTCAAAGGCAAGTTTAAGGGAAAACTCCACTGGTGTGGTGCTACAAACACTTGCGCTTTAGGAAAGCGGCGAGCGAAGGGGCCAACAAAAACCTTATGTTCTAAACCTGAACTTGTAGGCAGAATAATGTATTTAACATCACCATATCTTGCTACTAATTCATTAATTAAACGGATACATTCAGTTGTGGGGGCAACTGGTGCATAAACCAATAGACCGCCAGCCTCTAATTTCACCACAGTCATCCGAATCGGCACGATAGTGTAGAGAATGCCGTGCAGTTGGTCGAATGTCCAGATAGTATCTTTAACTACTTCAGTGCAGACCGTCCGCCGTTTGCTGTATGGGTAAAGAGGTACAGTCAACCAAAACGGCCATGACCAATCACGCGGATGCATTTTTTCTGCTTGCGACCCCTGTGCATTCATAGTTCGTTTACCCCTTTCATGCTCCTTACCAATTTTTAGCATTAGAAGGAGCTAGCGGAACGAGGAAATTGGGAATGGGGTAATGGGGAATAATATTTCTCCTCTGCTCCCTCATCTTCCTTATCCCCCTCATCTCCCTCATCTCCCTCTGCTACACAGCGATAGAATATTTTTTTATTTAGAAGTCCTTTGAGGAACATCAACTAGTACAGAAATCAGCAATGCACTAAAGCCAGCTAAACTGCAAATAAAGTTTGTAGCGTGGGCATATTCCCATTGATTTCTTAGCTGTTGCCAATTGGTTGGTAGTGAATTTGCATTAGCCTGTTCAATCACAACATTCACAGGCTCAATTCGGAGAAAATAGATGAGGGGAAAGGCGATCGCTAAACAAAGCGTACCTGCTAATGTCCACCAAAAAGCAACGCGGTGTTTTCGTACCAGAATTGTAAGTGCGATCGCACACAGCACTGCACCCACTGTAATGAAGGCCCCTGGCCCTGGCGCGCCAAAATAACGGTACAGGCTATTTTGAATCGTCACATACAGCGCTCCATCGTACTGCATTTTGGGAGGCAGTTCTAAAGCATGGGCAAATTCTAAACCCATAAATAGTGCGACGATCATGAGTGTAATTAAACGCCAAATTTTGAGAAACATTGTTACCTCTTAAGGCTAATACAAGCAATGCTGGTGAAGCGAGCCAGCCCAAGGGGAAAAGGTACAAATTGCAGCTGAGTTAACCCGACTTCATGTATAAGTTTTGATAGTTCTTCCTGGTTGAAACATCTATTTCCCCAATGCGACTGAATTAACCAACCTAATAGTCCAGACTGAGTCACAACCAAAATCAATGGTGCGCCGGGACGCAGGACTCTGACTATTTCTCGTAATCCTTGTTCTGGATTTGGTAAGTGTTCAAACGTGTGGGCACAAATAACAGCATCAAAACTATAATCTGCAAATGGCAGAGCATTTAAATCACTTTGACAAATTCGATGATTAACATTTGCCTGAGATAATTTTTGATGCGCTTTGTTCAGCATCTCGGATGAAATATCTACTCCAATAACATGGGCTTTGGGATTAATGATTTGAGCAAATGCCAGACTGAAGGCTGCTGTGCCAATACCGCAATCACAAATGCTTAATTTATCTTGACTGTGAGGCAGAATATTAGCGTTTTTGAGCGATCGCCATAATTCTCTATAAGCGTGGCTGTAACCCAAAATCTGAAGATGTTGATGCCACCAAGAAGCAGCCTGATTATAGGTTTGAGATAGTTGTTCTTTGCTGGGATAAACTCGTTGAACTGAGATTTGCCACCATCCAATCGTCCATTCCATTGTGAAACCTCCTTGATGCATGACTGTTCTTTCACAGTCGCTTGGAAGTTCAAATTCAACCCTCACCGAATGGATAGTTGAAAGGATAGTTTTTCGTTAAGGATAAAGCTGCGTGTCATATTTTTTGCGTGGGGGCTGTCAAAAGTCAAAAGTCCAAAAACCTTGCTTGATTTTTGACTTTTGACCCTTGACCTTTGACTCTTATAGCAGAAGATAGGTGTGCCAGTTGCGTAAGTCTTATTTGTAATTTGTAATTACTGATTCAAGATTTGTTGAATATCTTCTGGGATAGACATTTTTTCTGAGTCATTAACATTGGCTTTACCACCTCTGAGGTATCTATTTTTGCCATACAAAAGTGTTAAAGGAAATGCCGAAAGTGTTGATATTAATTGTCCAATAATTTCCTGAAAGTCTCTCTGTCTCCAGGCAAGTTTCAGCATATTCCAATGGGCAATCGTATGAGCGATCGCATCTTGTTGCCCAAGAATATGAGCGCGTTGTAGGGCTATCCATGCGGTTTCAAAGTCTTGCTCTGCAATGGCTATTTTTGCTCTATGAAGTTCTGATTGGAAATGTTCAGATACAATTGCTTTCATCTGACTCGCCTCCTGTTAAGCTAAAACACATCTAAATTACATAACTACCATTAAAGGTATCCCTTCGTCATTTATATTTACAAATGACAAATGACAGTCTCAAACAGAGAATCTACCACTTGAATGCACACCAGTTTATGAGCTTGTCAGTTTTTCTAAGGTGGAATAATAAGAAGCATCACCTGTCTTAAAAAGTCCGTACCAGGCATCAAGAATTGGCTCATCATAAAGGTCAAGTCTTTTAAAGATGTGATAAGCAAATTCAAGTGGAGCGGTTGAGTTGGCAGTAATCACATTACCATCTGTCACCACTGGTTGATTTTGATAAAAAGCTGCTCCCTGATAGTTTGTTGCTTGCAAATACTCTGCAGCATTGCTGGTGTGTAATTTGTCATCCAAAATGCCAGCACGTGCTAACCCTGCGGTTGCGCCACAAATCGCCGCAATTGGAATACCTGCGGCCAAAAACTCTTTCGCAGGCTCCAATATTTCGGTATTCTCGCCTGTATCCCATGCTTCACCTCCTGGCAGAATCAGCATGGCGCTTGAGTTCAATTCATCGAGAGTGATATCGGGGAGAATTGTCACACCTCCAATCGTTGTAACAGGTTCAGCATTTACGCCAACGGTTTGAATGCGATAGCGTCCAGGATGTTTTTGAGATGACGGGTTGTTGATTCCTGCAACGGCAAAACCAGTTTCCCAATCAGCAAGGGTATTAAAAACGAACAGATGAACGATTTGCTTATCCATAAACTGCAAAGGTCGAATCAAGTTATGTTATTCGCCAACTTCCCCAGATCCCTCAGCTTAACAAGCGTGTTGTGCTTCTTTCACTAGCCGAAAGGATAGGTTTTATAGCATTTTGGATTTGGGATTGTGAAAGATTAATTGAGCTTTTAGGTCATTTATCTGTCACAATCATTTTTCAAATTAATATTGGAGTTAGAGACAGATAAATTCTTTGTACGGGCACGGCACAAGTAAGATATTTGATATACCAAAAGATTGTGGATGCCGTGCCCCTACCCATCTGTCGCGTTCTTTTTTCAAAATGGTATAACTCCTGTTTTTACTAAGCAATTTCAGTGTTTTCAATTACCAATTACCAATTACCAATTACCAATTAAGTAGGGAGGCATAATTATTTGTAGGATGGGTTAGCGATAGCGTAACCCATGCGGGTGTTGGGTTTCGTTCCTCAACCCAACCTACGTCCATCTTATATTTAATTCCCACCAGCTACTTACCAATTACCTATTACCTATTACCTATTACCCAAAAGGTTAAGTTATTAAGATAAAAGCCTCAATTCTCTAGCTTTTGCTACCGCTTGAGTGCGATTGTTCACTTCCAGCTTGCCGTAAAGATTGCGAGCGTGCCATTTTACAGCTGCGAGGCTAACAAATAATTGATCGGCGATCGCCTGATTTGACATCCCAGTTGCGAGATAATGTAAAACTTCCAATTCCCGCTCAGTTAATGGCTCAATCAACGCTGGAACCGCAGCTGATTTTTTCGACTCAACGGAACCAAATGCAGCTAGCAAACTATTCACTTCCCGAGAATGAATGTTTTGAGAAACAGCCGCTTGCAATAACTCTGTCATTGGCTTTCCTTCATCCAAAAACAAACGTATGTAATTGCCTTGGCGAGGAATATTCAGGGCTTGTTGCAAGGAATTGAGAGATTGTGCTTTATCTCCTTGCGCCTGGAAAACTAACGCCTGTAATAGCAACGTTTCCATAACGCGGATAGTTCTTCCGCCTGTTTGAGCAAATTTATATAATCGCTTGAGCAATCGCAAGGCATCTTGTAGATGAGATGGCGATAGTTTCTGTTTACCGTAAGCTAGTAGCACTCTGGCATAAGTTAAATAATCGAGTTCCGAACATCGCGGACATTGTTCAGTTGGGCTATAGTAAAGCTCACCTTCTACACTCAAATTACTTTTCTCAGCCCAAGCGATCGCACTATCTAAATTTCCTTCTGCCAAATGCAATCTCGCTTTACAGGCTGCAACTGACAGCATTGTAGGCCAAAGCCAGGGTTGACAGCGTTCGGCTGCATGAATTGTTGCCCATGCTGCTTGAAAGTCGCCTTGAGAAAGGCGCACTCGTGCCAATGTAATGTACCCCATCATCAATCCCGGCTGCTGATTTTGGATGGCGCGCTCAATGGTTTGGGTGAGATGTTGTGCGGCTACTTCTAATTGGTTTTGTTCTCTTAATAAATCGGCTAATGCTACCTCTACCAATACTCCGGCATAGGTGGCTAACCAACGCCGTTCTGTTGCTAGTTCCAAGCCTTGCTGACACAGGGAAGTTGCTGAATCTAGTTGTCCCCGCAAGGCGAGAAACTGTGCTTGTAAATAAAGCCCTGCGATCGCCGGATCTGCTGTCCCTCTTACTTTGCCGATGGCGCTAATTTCTGGGAGTAATTGCTTTGCAGACTCATAATTATCAGCCACAAAATATGTGACACCGAGATTTAGCAAGATGAGCGATCGCAACCAGGAATTGTCTGAAGGCAATAATTCCAAGGCTTTTTCCATAAATGCGACTGATTCCGCCGTATTTCCTTGCTGACGGGCTTGCATTCCTTTGAGCGCGACAACTAAACCCCAAAGGCGATCGCTATTTTCTGTGGCATCAATACCTTGATTGAGCAATCGTTCCAGGGTTTGAATAACTGCGATCGCATCTGCAAATTGGGAAGAGGTAAATGCTGCCCAGGCTTGAGCTACAAGTAACCAAGGACGGCTATCAGTCAGTTCATTAGGCAATTTTTGCAGAGCATTTCGCAGGAAGACTGCATCAACCCGCGGGTTTTCTTTGGTTTGAATTTCCTGCTCAATTAAAGCTGCTGCATACTCAAAGCTCTTTGCTGAGATAGCTTGTTGAATGGCATCAGCAATATATCCCTGCTGTTCGTACCATTGGGCAGCACGATGATGATATTTCCCGGCACAATCTGGTTCGATGCGGTGTAAAATGTGACGCAGGGATTCCGCAAATAGATGGTGATAGCGATACCAAGTACGATTACCATCGAGGGCAATGACAAATAAATTTTGACGCTCTAATTCCTCTAAAATCTCGGCTCCATTAACCCCATCTTCGCCCACAACAGCTTCACACAGAGAACCAGACATCTGCTCTAAAATAGAGCTTCGCAAGAGAAACAATTGCAGAGGCGGTGATTGTTTTTGTAAAACCTCCTCGACTAGATAATCTAAGATATAGCGTTTATCTCCTCCAAAGGATTTAATAAACACATCTGTATCAGGATGATCACGCAATGAAAGCATGGCTAGCTGCAACCCTGCAATCCATCCTTCAGTTTGTGTTTGCAAGGTTGCTATTTGTGACTCTGTTAATGGCACTGGCATAAACTGATGCAAAAATGTTGCGGCTTCTGCATCAGTGAAACGTAAATCATCTGCCCGTAATTCTGTTAATTGGTTGCGGACACGCCATCTAGCTAAAGGTAGGGGTGGATCAACCCGAGTAGCGATCGCTAAATGGATCTGTGTTGGTAAATGCTCCAGAAAAAAAGTTACTGCTTGATGAATTGCAGCATTGGTAATCAGATGATAATCATCTAAAACGAGAATTAAATCAGTTTCCAGTTCAGCTAATTCATTGATTAAAGGTGTTAACAAAGTTTCAAATGTCATCGGTTCGCTGGCTTGCAACATCGCCAGCGTAGCTGCGCCAATTTCGGGAATATTCTGCTGTAAAGCAGCGACAATATATTTCCAAAAGCGGCTGGGATCGTTATCCTGCTCATCTAAAGAAAGCCAACTTATTGAAACTGGGGTTTGATGCGCCCATTCACTCAACACAGTTGACTTACCAAAGCCAGCAGCCGCAGAAATGAGAATCAGTCTGCTAGTTAACCCCTGATTTAATTTATCCCACAGGCGATCGCGCTGCACCAAAGGCGATCGCAGCGAGGGAATATGCAACTTAGTCACTAGCAGAGGACTAGCCATATCAAATAGATTTCTGCGAACCTTTCTTTAGCTTAGACAAAAATTTCTAAATTACGGATTACCCATAGGATGAGTACAGCACAAGGGAAATAAAGCTACTATTCAAGATAGACGAAAAGTCTATTCAGTAAGCTTTTTGACTTTTGAGTTCCCCCAGCAGTATTAGTTAGGTTATCTAGGTAGAGCAATGCGCGTTGCAGTGATATTAGGTATGGCGATCGCAATGGTAGCTGGTATTCAAGGCTATACCTCAAAGCCAAGTCCAGCCGTTCAGTTGCGAGATGGTACGGTGTATTTTGTCCAACCACCGCGCTTAGTGGAAGCAGTTACTACCTATAAAGAAGTTTACGTTTGGGGTGCAACATATTACTTTACTCTCAACCTACCAGAGAATGCTGGAGAACCGCTGCAACGAGTCACAATTAACCAGCGTGAGGGAGTAGACTACGTTCGCTTTGACCTTAAAGACACTTCAGCCTTTGAAGGAACACGCTCCAGTGAAGGACAGAAACTAGGATTAAAAGATGCCACAAGCGAACGCAAAACTCAAACAACAACTCTAGTATTTGATCCCCCAGTACCCCCAGGTAGAAGCATCACAATTGCCCTCAAACCCCGCCAAAACCCCTCAGTTTCAGGCGTTTATTTATTTGGCGTAACAGCCTTTCCCCCTGGCGAAAAATCCCACGGACAATTTCTCGGTTTTGGACGATTAACCTTCTACAGCAACAGATTCGGCTGGTGAGTGTGACGAGAGATGAGGGAGATGAGGAAGATAAGGGAGATGAGGGAGATAAGGAAGAAGTAAATATTTCCCTTGACCCTTGACCCTTGACCCTTGACCTTTTGACCCTCCCTCATTTCTCCTTAAAAGTCCAAACACCTTCATCCCAATCTGCATCTGATGGGGGTGATTGTATCCAGTGCTGACAGCGGTGCAGATGTAATAAAGCCGCTTTGTCATGGCTATCAATCCCTAAAACTTGATTGAACTTAGCTTGTGCTAGGTCAAACTGGCGATTTAAATAATATTCACGCCCTTTGTGATACAACTCAATTATTTCTAATTTTTCACTCTTAATGGGATCGGAACGCAAACTTAGTAGTTCATAAATAGCAACTGGCTCATTTCTGCCTTTAACGCGAATATAATCTAGTTCTCTAGCCCAAATATTTTCACGACAGGGATTATAAGTATTATCGCTAATAATAATGTCGCAGCCATACTGTTTGCTGACGCTTTCTAAGCGGGAACCCAGGTTAACGCCATCACCAATGGCTGTAAATTCCATTCTTTTACTAGAGCCAATGTTGCCACTAATTACGGTATCAGAATTAATGCCAATACCAATGTTAATTCTGGGTTTATTAGCTAAGTAACGGCGATGATTAAATTCTTGCAAGCGATGGCGCATTTCTAAAGCTGTTTGTACTGCCATCCAAGCGTGTTCTTGTAATGGTAAAGGCGAACCAAACACAGCCATAATGGCATCACCAATATATTTATCTAGGGTGCCTTTATGTTTAAAAACAGCCTCTACCATTGATTCAAAATATTCATTGAGCATACTCACAACTTCTTCGGCTTCGAGATTTTCCGTTAAAGTTGTATAGCCGCGAATATCAGAAAATAGAATCGAAACTTCTTTGCGATCGCCTCCTAATTTAGCATCATCTAATTTGAGTAATTCTTCCGCTAATTCCTGGGTCATGTAGCGGTACATTGTACTTTTCAGGCGTTTCTCATCGCTGATATCTTCCATTACTACTAGCGCGCCACGCACTTGTTTATGGTCGCTAGCATCGGCAATTGTGTTAATTGATAAATTAATACTATGTTGCTCTGTACCTGTAGTTAATAAAGTGCGATCGGGATAATATTGTTGTCGGTGTTTGTAGTTAGCTGCATTTAAAGCATTCTCACACCATTTACTAAAGTTACCTTCTTTAATATTGATAACATTTTGAATAGAAAGACCTTCTAAACGGTCTTGTTCTTTTAAATCTAATAGGCGTTTGGCACTTTCATTGGCAGCAATAATTAAACCAGATTTATCTGTGGAAATTACGCCATTAGAAAGGCTACGCAAAATATCTCGCTGCATTTGTTCTTGCTGCTTAACTGTGGCAAATAACTGAGCATTTTGCAGCGCTACCCCTGCTTGAATATT
Source organism: Calothrix membranacea FACHB-236 (assembly GCF_014696315.1). Classification (GTDB taxonomy): domain Bacteria; phylum Cyanobacteriota; class Cyanobacteriia; order Cyanobacteriales; family Nostocaceae; genus Aulosira; species Aulosira membranacea. The sequence continues at coordinate 30,112 of NZ_JACJPX010000041.1, read as the reverse complement.
AAAGGCTTCCATAAATTCTTCATCGTTATGATCAAAGCTTGCTTGGAAGCATTCGGGAGCTTTGGGCCAATGTTCGTGATTATAAGCTGGGAAATCCCCTGATTTTCTTTTATTTACTAATTGCGTCACACCAATCAATTGTTGATCGGCATTAAATACAGGCATACATAATAAACTACAAGTTCGGTAACCATTTTGCTGGTCAAGTTTTTTAGCTGTATCGGACTCTGGGTGATCGTACAAGTCAAAAGGAATATTCAGCTTTTTCCCTGATACAGCTACTATACCAGCAAAGCCTTTACCTACAGGTACGCGTAATTCTTTAGTTTTACCATTATCTTGAGTAATTTTTGTCCATAATTCTTCGCGATCGTGGTCTATCAGCCATAATGTACTGCGATCCGCATTCATTAATTCCTTGGCTTCATCCATTACCCTTTTGAGGGTATCTTCTAAGTCCAGATTACTTTGCGAAAGCGATTTGATTGCTTTCATTAATGCGGCGGCGGCTCGTTGTTTTTGCGTAGCGACATAAAACGAGCGTGATGATTCTAAAATCAGCCGAATTGAAGGAGCAAATTCTTGGAATAATTCTTCATCAGCATAAGTAAATCCTTTAGTATCAACGCGTTCTGCAATGGGAGCGTTAGGATTATGCGGACATTTTAATTTATTCAGTAATTGTACAACTGCAACTAATTCCCCTTGTTCGTTTAACAATGGCAAAGCCAACATTGTATAGGTACGGTAGCCAGTAATTTGTTCTTGCTTTTGAGCAAATACTGAACGAGGATCGTCATAAAAATCATAGGGAATATTGACAACTTTCTTAAAAGTAGCCACTTCCCCAGCAATTCCTTTATCTGCGGGAATGCGAATTTCTAAAGAGCGATCGCCTTCTCCTTCTGCTAATATTGACCAGAGTTCTTGCTTCTCTTCATCTAATAAAAATATAGTTGTTCTATCTGCTCCTAATAATTCTCCAGTTTTTAAAGTAATCGAATGCAGCATTTCTTCGAGAATTGTGTCAAACCCATGAGAATCTAACCTCGTGAGAGTTTGATGCACAATCTGCAATTTCTGTTCGACATCTTTAACAACTTGTTTAAAAGTTTCCTGGGTTAAGGGAGCCAAAAAACTAGAAATAGTTCCCTGTCTTTTAGCAAGTACACCTACAGGAGCATTATTTTCTTGTACATAACCATTTTCTGAATGGCGAACACCAATAATTAAATCGGCAGTCTCATCAAAACTATGTTGATGCGATGACATAACTAGCTTTTTATAGATGATGAATATATTTTAAGAATGTATTTAATTGCTGCCATTAGCAACAATCGCTCGACATTATCCACAGTTTAATCTTTTGTTAAGCTAGCGTCATCCTGTGGAAATCTGGGGAAGATTAATAATATCAAATTCACATTCTACTTATGTAAATAATCAATAAACGTAAGGATTCAGGCTAAAAAGCAAAGAGGCTTTTCTATAATTCGTTGCTTGCGTTTAAAAGCGCTAGTGGCTGATATGTTACACCATTTTCCCTCAAACTAGGAGCGATCCTGCTTACAAGCCAAAAATCAGGGTTTGAGCGCAAGTTCAGCAGTATCCACCTTCTCAAACTTGCAACAGAGCCAGTAATACAATATAAAAATCAAGTTACTCCCACGCTTTGACTCCTTGTGCGATCCATCTACCAATTTTCTTGACCACCTGGTTTCTCCACAATTAAAGGACAATCAAGGAATACCCTAATTCAGACTAACTGTAAAGAGAGGGATTTGACATATCTAGTAAATTTCTCCCAACAGATTATAAATTTAGAAGAATTTTGTAGACCTTCATCGGCAAACTCTATACTACATACGTAACCCAGTCTGAGAATGAGATTGGTGTACTTAGTCAGAATGGGACATCAGAGGTAATTAAAGTAGCCATTGAAAGTCCAACTGGAAGATGCATGAGACTGCTCGCAGATTTACCGACTCCCTTCAGCCATTGGCTATTGGACTGACAATATCTGTGGGAGTGGCGTATCCTATAGTTCCCACATATCTTGCATAATTAACACTGATACCACAATTTTTTAACTTTTGTAACAAATTTAGCCGCTTGCATAAAACTCAGCTCATACACAGATACTTAAGCGAAGGAGTGACTGTCATTTAGATAGTCCCTAACCTGACTCTGCTCATTATTTATTTTGCAAAAGGTAAATTTACATGGTTTCTACATTAGAAAGAGCAAGCACCTCAGTTAAAAGTACTTACACTCCACCTAATCCTAAGCCTTTATTACCTGATCTAGATCCACAAAAAACAACTACCGAGACGGAAGAAACACCTCCAACCGCCGAACCGGAAGAAACAACTCCACCCAGTGAGCCGGAAGAAGCTACCCAATCTACATAAAATATTTAATGCTCCAATCCTAACAATTCCTCTACTTGAATATCTGGAGTGCAACACAACATGGCTGCAATCTACATATTCAGGTATATGGGAGAATATGGATGAGATTAAAATCCCATCCATATTTTTTTGGTTTACTATTTGCTGATATAGCTTTGATAGTTGGGATCAGACAATTTTTGATTTTTTATTCATTCCACTGATACATCCCCTTTTCATGTACCGTCAAGGAATATTAGCCAATCCCAGATTTATTGATCGTTAAGCTGAATTTAATTCCTGAAATAGCTCTCAATGTAGGGAAGAAGAGAACTAGAGAGGTATGATTTTTTGGCAAACATCAAAATATACTTCTAAATAAATTTTTGAGTGAATAATTTTTACAATTCCCTAACTTTTTTGATATAAAAATAATTTTTATATCAGTTATGCTATAAATAACAATCACACCTTAATATATTGACTGTCTTAGCAGATATTGAATCTACAAAATATTTGAGGTGGAGGATAAATTTTGGAAGTGCAATGGGGATTTAATCTCTTATCTAAATTTATTCAGTTTGAAATTTGGTTATTTCTTGTCGGGTTAATGTCCTCTGTATTTTTTCTGATCCTCAAAAAGAAAATTAATCTTAGAGGCTTACTTTTTGACAAGACAAATAATCAAAACTATAGTCCAGAGCGATTGCAATTATTGCTATTCACCCTAATATTTGTTGGGTATTACCTATTTGATGTTAGGCAAAATTTGAATACTTGCAAAGTTTCAAGCTTGCCATGTAGTATGCCACAAATCCGAGGAGAATTTCTGTATGCATTGGGAGGGAGCAACTTTGCCTATCTGTGGAGCAAGTTGACTTCACTTATTAAAGAACGGAGGTCAGAGCGTGCCTAGCATTAATGATCTTTTTGTAATTTTGGCGCTGGTTATCGGTTGTGTTATTACGATTTTTGTTGCAGTTTTAGAAATATTTATTCTCATATTCATTTGGGAAGGAACCTGGAATTCAAAAACTCATAAAAAACGAGGAATTAATCTAGATAAGCTGATTAGCGAAAGCACGGGAGATGCAAGTTTGGCTAGGTTTCAGCTTTTGATTTTCACTTTTGTGATTTCCATGAGTTTAGTCTTGATTATTACTAGTAACAAACCGCCATCTTTTCCCGCCTCTATTCCCGATCAAATTTTAGGATTATTGGGGATTAGCAGTACATCTTACGTTCTTGGCAAAGCTTTGCAATCACAAATTAAGACTGCCTCACCTGAACCATTACCTCCTACTGAACCACCACCACAATTGCCACCACCAACAGATCCAAACTCTGATCCTTATTCAGGATAGAAATCTTTGGATATAAACTTATTCCAATTCCAATAATGTTGGCTATACATCAATTATTTGGCAGGGCATAGCATTGCTGTGCCCTTATTCATCTGTCGTATGATTGTGGAAAATAAGTATTAGTCGTGAAAATTTTTTTGCGGGAACAGGTAAGCGATCGCAGCACAACCAGATACAGTGAGTAAACTTACCAAAAAGCCAGCCAGAATAAAAGTAGACATATTGATCAAGGGAGTAGAAGAAGAATAGTTTTTTGCTGTCAAGGCAGAAATGGGTATAAGTTTCTACTCCCAGCTATTTTTCTGCTGAGAATGACAGAATAATTGTCCAAAGTGAAATCAATAGAAAACTATATTTTGCTAAATTTTAGGCTAGCAATTGCATATTACGCAGTCATGACCAGCTTGTGACAATAAATTGTATGTAGATATATAAAGCGCAATTTTTAATTTAAGCTAAAGGCAGAGAAAATTTAAAAGTACTGCCAAACCCTTGTTTGCTTTCTACTTGCATTTTACCGCCTTGCAATTCCACCAAACGCTGGGAGATTGTTAAACCAATACCTGTTCCTCCAGATTGACGAGCGCGGGATGAGTCAGCACGCCAAAAACGCTCAAACACATGGGGTAAATCTTCAGGAGCAATGCCAATACCTGTATCTAAAACAGCAATCCAAAGTTGAGATGGCTCAATCCAAACACGAATAGTAATTGCTCCCTTAGATGTATAACGCATAGCATTACCCAAGAGATTTATCAGTATTTGTTCTGTACGATCCAGATCTGCTAAGACCAAAGGCATGGGAGATGGACAGTCCAAGCTGAAAACTGGGCCATCTTCTAATAACTGGTCTGTAAATTTTTCTACTAATGAATCTAGTAAAGGACGTAAATTTACACGTTGTATGTTAATTGCCAGATAACCTGCTTCAGCCTTAGAAAGTTCTTGTAAGTCGTTGACCAAACGCTCTAAACGCTTAGTTTCTTTTGCTAACCGCCGATAAATTTCAGGTGAAGGTTCAATTTCCTCATCGGCTAGTTGCTCTAAGTAACCGCGTACAACTGTTAAAGGTGTTCGCAGTTCATGAGTCATATCTCCAATCAGCTCCCGCCGTCGTGCTTCCACTCCTTCCAAACTGTCTGCCATGCGGTTAAAGCTTGCACCTAATTGGTTAATTTCGGGAATATCAGACATTGGTAGGCGTGCTTCAAAATTACCAGCCGCAAACTGGCGGGTAATTTGTTCCATGTTGGTCAATCCCTGCATAATCCGTCTAGATACCCAATAACTCAATCCGCCTGCGGCTGTGGTTCCAACTATTACCGACCAAACAGTACTGCGTTGCCAAGCTGTTTCAAATCCCTGTACTAATTCAGCGCGAATATCAATTAAATTTAACCCTTCATTTTCTAGTCGTTCTAGGTGGAGAACAAAGAAGCGAGGAGAAGAAATTTTACTAATGATTACTAGGCTAAATACTCCCACTACCATCACTACCAAGTGGGAGAACAATAGCCGCGATGCCAAAGGTAAGGGCTTTGTCCAACGCCTGTCCTTTTTCATAAGCTGTTATATCGTTTTACTAAAAGTTTTGATGAATTTGGCAAGCAGCAGGGTAAGGGGGATGAGGGAGATGAGGGGGATGAGGGAGAAAAAGAATTTCAAATTATGGACTGTTTCGTTTTAAAATCCAAAATCCAAAATCTAAAATTTTATTAGGTTGTAGTTGAGTCATCAAATTTATAACCTACTCCCACCACAGTTTTAATAAAAATGGGATTAGCGGGATCAAGCTCAATTTTTTTGCGTAATCGAGCTATGTGAGTATCGACTACTCGCTCATCACCAAAAAAATTATCGCCCCAAAGCTTATCAATTAGTTGGGTACGGTTCCAAACTCGGCCAGGATTGCTGACAAAGGTGCTTAACAAGTTAAATTCTAAGGTAGTTAAGTCTAAAATTTCTGGTGCGTTATCATCTAGCTGACGGCTAGCAGTACGCTGGTCTATATCTACAATAAAGTGTTGGCTACGATTAACTTGATTTTGCCCTCCTTGACGAAGGCTACGCCTTAACAATGCGCGCACTCTCGCCACTAATTCTCTGGGGCTGAAGGGTTTTACCATGTAATCATCAGCACCAGTAGATAAGCCAATAACGCGATCGATTTCCTCGCCTTTAGCGGTGAGCATTAAAATATAAGGGTCTTTTACACCTGGTTTTTGGCGAATTCTGGCACATACTTCTAGCCCATCTAAACCAGGAAGCATTAAATCTAAAATAATTAAATCTGGTGGTTGTTCCTGAAACATCCGCAAGGCATTTATACCATCACGGCTAATACGGCAGATAAATCCTTCTTTTTCTAAAGAAAGTTGGATTAATTGGGCAATTTCTACTTCATCTTCAACAATTAAAATATCCATCTCGATTAGATGTAGGTATAATACGCAGAGTCAATCCCAAGGGGCAATTCAAAATTTACGATTCACAATTCAAAATAAAATTGCGGCCACCATAAATTATTTGTATTTGGGCGGCGCAATTTTTACGGTTGCGGTCATTTACTAGTTTGTGACATTTTCAGGTTTTGATTTGGTGAAATTTAAAGACCAGAGGTTGATAGATGGCGATAATTATAGCCAAACTTGGAATCCTTTTGGATGTATTTTTTAATGCTATCTAGGTCAACAAAGTAGTCAGCTACATCAATTAAGATATCACTGGTCAGAGCGCGTAAACTGACAACTTCTACCCGAACTCCTGTGCTACTAACTGCATTCACAGCATAAGCTAAATCTCCATCTCCACTTACTAAGACAGCAGTATCATAGTAAGGAGCTAGATTGATCATATCTACAGCAATTTCTACATTTAAATTAGGTTTTTTAGAATTCTCAGAAATTTGGAATTCTTTCGTCACCACACGATAGCCATTTCGACGCATCCAAAATAAAAAGCCCTGTTGCTTTTCATGAGAACGGAGACGCATAGCAGGTGTGCGAGAGTTGTCTATGCCAGTATAAAAGAAAGCACGCAGTAATCGTGAGTTTTCTGTTAAGCGACAAAGTAATTTGAGATAGTCAATTTCTAGACCGAGTTGCAATGCTGCCTGCAATAGGTTTAATCCATCAATAAAAATAGCAACTCTACCACGATGAACGCCTTGAAAAAGTAAACTTGATGTTGCAGAGGCTTGTTTGTTGTCGTCTTCAGGTTCTTTACTATTATTAATTATTTGCTTTTCTTGCCAATGCAATCCCTGTTTAAGGTGTTTATCTTTTTCTTTCTCTTGGGTAAAATTACTAGGATTCATTGGTCTATTCCTCTGGATTATCCATGTCAAAAAGTGCTGGACAAATTGGCAGTACTAACCCTGTGCTGATTTCACAGCATCACGGTTAATCGATTTTAGATTTTGGATTTGTTACGCCCTAATTGAACAAGAGGCGCACCAAAAAAATCTAAAATCGGCAATCTAAAATTTAAAACGGGCACAGTCAATGATATGCAGTTAATAGCCGCGAATCATGATTACGGCTGTTGATTGTGCAGATGTCAAAGTGTAAAGCTGAGAATCTCAGCTGGTATCAAAACAGATTTAACAAGATATCCCCAATATTTATAAATAGCCCACTATTTACCCAAATCTACTGAATGTTGGCTTTGCACAAAACAATCAGGAGTCAATGCGTACAGATTCCTATTAAGGAACAGGCTGTAGTGAGCTATCAGCAGTTATTTTTATTGTACATCTATATTTAAAATAGGGACTATAGACTAGAAACTATGGTCTAGAGAAGAGATATTTTCTCATGATTAAATCAGCGAAAACTATTTTTATATTTTTGTCAGTTGAGTTATATACAAATTAAATCTAATTTGTAGAAATTATTGGCTTATAAAGCAATACGCTTGGGTTAAGCTCATTAGTGATTGATTTGTCACTTATATAAAGAAGCCAGATCAATTGGGGGATTCTCCCCCAAACCCCCGATTGGGTGACGGTTGCGTCCCCCAAACCCCCTCCAAAATTATTTTTCTGTTTTTTTGTTAAGTAACTAGTACCGCTGCGCGGAAGTCAAAAGTCAAAAGTCAAAAGTCAAAAGGTTAATATATCAAGGCTTTTGACTATTTGAAAGGATAGCTGTATTTACGCCGCGCTGTACTATTTTTTTGGTTTTGTTATCAATTCATTTTCTTAAATGAACTGTATTTGCTTATAAGGGGAACAGGGAAGAAGATTTATAAATATAGTATGTTTTGTACAGATTATTTATCACTGCTATGAAAAAATAGATTCCCGTTTTCTTAAAAGATAGGAAAACGGGAATCTAGATTTTATCTTTAAAATAAAATTCTTTTGGCTTCTCAGCAGTGGCTTCTATGCTTCTGGAGTTTCCTGGGAGAATTTTTTATGAATGGTTTGAGTTTGTTCTCCATTAGCAGAATTTGCCGTCATGAGATAGTCGATTAAGCTGTCTGAGAAGGGGATACGCAAATGGAAAGTACCATCTGGCTTTAGTTTAATGTTATGGCCAGCAATGGTGACGGTTGCATTTGGCTCAGTTGCGCCGTGGATAATTAACTCAGCATCCGCGACAAACCAGAAATCTGGGTGAGGACGGCTGAAGACGCGAATAGTGGCAGAACGAGTGATTGATTGCCAGCGATCGCCTTCTGTAATATAGCCAATTTCGGTTATGTAGTCGCGATCGCTAGTGGGTATGGCAACAAAGCGATCGTTGACTAATTCCTCACATTCATATTGCTGTACTAGATGGGGAGTTTGATAACTTAAGTCGATATCGGTGACATCATACAGCCGAATAATGAATTGGGAAATCCCAGCATTATGTAATTGTTGCTTGTCATCATCAGAAATTTGCCAAGCGACGTAAGCCCATTTGGGAGTGCGGGGTGAGAGAGTAATGCTGCTTTCATGATTTGCAGCTGGTTCTGGTGTGGGGGTTGCGGCTACAGGAGTTGACTCATGCATATCTGCTGGTTCCGGTGTGGGAGTTTCTGGCCTGTAGGGGCTAAAGACACGTACTATTTCGGAACGGTCGATTAATACCCAGCCGCCTGCTGTCAGATAACCGACTTCTGCGATGTAATTGCGATCGCTTCTAGGAATTGCCATCACAGTTTCATTTGTGCCGTCTGGACATTCTATCTCCTGAAGCAACTGAGGAGTTTGATAACTCAGGTCAATTCCTGTAACATCGTACAAGCGTATCGTTAGTTGATAGCCGTAATTTTGCAGTATTTCCTGGGTTACCTGGGTAATATCCCATAAAATATGAGCTAATTCTGAATTTAGGGGTGTAAAAGTTACCCTGTCTTGAACTTTGGTGTCTGTTTCGTCTTCTACTATGGAGTAGCTGCCAAAGACACGCACCATTTCAGAACGGTCGATTAATACCCAGTTATCTGCTGCAACATAACCGATTTCTGCAATATAGTTGCGATCGCTAGCGGGAATTGTCACGACAATTTCATTTGTGCTGGCTGGGCATTCATATTGCTGAATCAACCGGGGAGTTTGGTAACTCAGGTCAATTCCCGTGACATCATACAAGCGTAAGGTCAAATGAGAACCAGAATCCTGCAATTGCTGCTGGGTTGTGTCGGAAAATTGCCAGGAAATAATGGCTGAGTGTGAACTTTGGGGGGAAATGGTTACCTTATCTGCCACTAGGGTGTCTGGTTCTTCGTCTGTTGTGTAGGGACTGCTAAAGACACGCACCACCTCAGAACGGTCGATTAATACCCAGTTATCTGCGGCAACATAACCGATTTCTGCGATGTAGTTGCGATCGCTAGCGGGAATTGCCACAAAGCGATCGTATGATATGGGATCGCATTCATACTGTTGTACCAGTTGCGGAGTTTGATAACTCAGGTCGATTCCTGTGACATCATATAGCCGCAGTACTAATGGGGAACCGGAATCTGCCAATGTTTGCTGGTTGGCATCAGAAATTTGCCACGCCGCATAAGCCCATTTGGGTGTGTGGGATCTGAGGGTTACTCTGTTCTCAAAGTTGTCTTCTTCTCCCCCTGCTGCGTCGCTATCATTTGCCGGAGTTGGCGTGTTTGATTCTGTAGATTCTTCACTACCATAAACTTTAGACCAAGCAGCAATTCCTGCACCAGCAGCTACTGCACCAGCAGCTACTGCCCCTAAGTTAGGTAGAGAATCCTCAGCGGGTAAGCTTGCTGTTAGTTCATTGGTTTGTTCTGGCAGATTCGAGACAATTTCCACGATCTCTTCTTCTGTACCTTCGCCAGTTGCTTCGGCTTCGTCTGCTATGGCATTTAAGTCGACTTCTGGAACATCTGGTAAATCCACAAGTGTGGCGACTGTTTCTGATGTTGGTTCGCCCACTTCTGGCAAATCTGGGAGTGTAGCTGCTGTTTCTATATTTGGCAGTTCTACATCCGATGTTGGTTCCCCCAAATCTGGCAGTGAGACATCTGATGTGGATTCGTCCACCTCTGGCAAATCGGGAAGTGCGGCTGCGGTTTCAATGATGGGCAGTGATACATCGGATGTGGATTCGTCCACTTCTAGTAAATCGGGAAGTGTAGCTGCGGTTTCAATGATTGGTAATTCTACATCCGATGTTGGTTCACCAACTTCTGGCAGTTCTAACTCCGATGTGGATTCGTCCACTTCTGGTAAATCGGGAAATGCGGCGGCGGTTTCAATGATTGGTAATTCTACATCCGATGTTGGTTCTCCCACTTCTGGTAAATCGGGAAGTGCGGCTGCGGTTTCAATGATTGGTAATTCTACATCCGATGTTGCTTCCCCCACTTCTGGTAAATCGGGAAGTGCGGCTGCGGTTTCAATGATTGGTAATTCTACATCCGATGTTGGTTCGCCTACTTCTAGCGAATCACTATCTGTTGGTGCAATTTCAACTGTTGAGATCACATCTGATGTTGGTTCAGAAACAATTGGTGAATCTGGAATTGCCTCTGTAGTTTCCAGACTTGGCTGTTCTATCTCAGATACTACTTCATCATTTGCAGGGTTATCCCATATACCATAATCACTGCCTGGGATGCTAGTTGTAGTATCATCTTTATCTTGTCCTTTACCATCAACCACAGACCAAGCAGCAGCACCAGCGGCTAAAGCTGCACCACCAGCTAAGGCTGTAGCGCCTGCTGTAGAGATATTTTCACCAATATTTGATTCTGACTGTGGTTGTTCTATGCCATTGACGCTCCCAGATTCAGAAGTAGCAGATAATACTTGCTCTTGAGGCAATTCTTGGGGAGATGTAACTTTCGAGGCATCTGCTAGGTTGGGATAAGAAGTATTCACCACTGCCGCGGGTGCTTCTGTATCCCAGGCAAATTCGCCGTTATTTTTCATCTCTTCAGAAGATAGAGATGCTCCTGTACCTGCTGCTAAAGTGGGGTTAGTTACTCCTGATGTTGGTTCATTAGGGTTTGCTGGTAAAGGCGCTGCTGTGGGAGTAGATTGTAAATCTTTATCTGTTGTGTCTTCTGCCGATGAGCGCCTTTTCAGGAACCACCAATAAGACAATCCGCCTAAAAGTGCGATCGCCAACAAAGGCAATAATAACCAAAATGGTGCTTCTCGCTGCACGCTGGCACTGTTATCAGTAGCAGTTCCCTCGGTGGCTGCTGGGGCAGTAGTTACACTAGGGTCTGCAGTATTAGTTATGCCTTCGGTTGCGGGGGCAGTAGTTGCCGCTGTTGTCGCCTCAGTTGTGGCGGCAGCAATTGTGGGAGAAATAGTATTATTTGTTACCGCTGCAACTGCTGGGGAAGTAGTAGTAGTTGCTACCAAAGCTTGTATACCACCTTTAGCGATCGCAGCGGCTTCGGCTGTTCTGGCTTGTTCTATAGCTTGCTTACCTGGAGGTGCGATCGCAAAGCCGAGAAATCCGGCTGTTGCAGCACTGGGGTTTTTCTTGTAGACGTAAACCAATGGCTGCGAAAAGGGATATTTGGGATCGGTAGGAGAGGTTTGATGTACCTTGAGCGATCGCACCCCAGAAAGTTGCGATACTTGATTGGCTAAAGCATAACTAATACCATCTTTACCCAATTGTTTAGCGATTTCTGCGGTGTTATCTTCCGGTACTTGAATTGCATTTGTACCTGTAGTAAAGTTAGCAGCCTTAAATACTGGATAACTACGCAAATTTTCTCTGGTGTCGCTAGTGGCGGGGCGATCGATGACGCGAATTTTACCCTTTGGCCCTCCCACCTGCGACCAATCTGTAATGCTGCGTCCTCGGAAAATTCTGGCGAATTCCCTACCAGTCAAGCTACCTTTAAAAGGATTCTCCGCACCGACAATAATGGCAATTTTTTCGCGGTACAAACGGACTTGCTCTAAACCTTGTGCTTGTTCCTGTGGTGTCAAGCCACGTCCTAGGGCTGCTATATCAATTTTGCCATCTAGCACAGCTTTCAGTGCTGCATCAGTACCATTAGCCGCGACTTCTACTTTTGTTCCAGAGTACTGCTTCTCAAAACTTTGCTTCAGGTTTTGATTAATTACACTCAAGCTACTTGAACCATCAATCCGCACTGTAGTCCCATTCTCCAATGTTTTTGGCAGAGGAAAAGCGGGAGCATCAGTTGCAGATTGTGCCTGTATCGGTGTTGGCACTAAGAGTGTTGCTGTCATAGGCGTAGTTCCTATGGCCAGCAGTAATGCCAGTCGGACTATTGCACTATCTTTTTTTTCTTGTTGCCGCATATGCTCCTTATCAGGGTACAGAAAACAGAAATCCGGCCAGCCTTTAACTTTATGCTTTTATTTATAAAAGGAGGAGACGCGCTAATTATACATCTCTATTAACTTTCTTCTTAGTTGCTCCTAAGAAACCAGGGTTTAGGGTCTAGGGGCTTGTGTTTGTTCTATTCATAGCAGGTAGTGCGTCGCCTGTGGGGTTGCTTTGAAGATGCAAGATAACAGGAGAGACAGAGAACCAGGTGTGTCTAGTATTTGTTGCTTGCGCCTAAAAGCGGTATTTGGAAGCTTATATGCTTAAATGTGCAGTTCAGTAAATGCTGATCAATAAACGAAACTATATGGCAGTAGATGCTGGAGAACAGAGAAAAGCCTTAACTTTTAAGCTTTTGCCTTTGCCCATACAAAACTTTACATACTTTAGTTTAATCAGGCTCACTTACTAATACTGCGTCTCACTTTATCTTGTTTAGTGCCAAGATTTTTAGACTGTTTATTTTTTTTAAAGTATACCAAGCCATTGTTTCTGGCTATGTTTCAAAAAATAAGGGAACAGGGAAATTCTAGGGATGAAAAATGGATTCTTCTGACTCTGCTGCCCCATAATTTCTTCATGGTGCCGTTGACCGTTAACAGTCACCAGTCAACAGTCAACAGTCAACAGTCAACAGTTATGACATTATCTACCGAAAATCATTCTGGCTTCTTGGTCTGCGATCGCACTTTTACGCCGGATTAAAGTATAAGTCGTTGTCAGATCCATTTTCTGCCCAACTTTCAGGTTTTTCAGAGGACTGAGAAATTCTAGTTCTATAAAAGCATCTGGGTCAGCGCTGGTAAAAATTTCCGCACTACTTTCTTGGTCGGGATAACTCACCCCAGCTATTCTGGGCGAATCCATGCGGACTGCAACCTTTTCCCCAACCCATAACAAGCTACTAGCATCACAGCCAATTTTGTGCGATTTTTTTGGGTCGCGTGTCAGGGAGATTATACCGTTTTCTACCTTCAAATTTGCTGGTAATTCCTCAGATTGCTTGTTATAACCTTCAGGAAATATGGAAGGTTGCGGTAAAGCCGCATATACCGCTACTGGTTCGCGCAACTGCGTAATCACCCAAACAGAAACATCTTTGGGTTCACCTTTGACTTTTTCAAAAGTTGTAGAAATGGTCATCACCGCTTTTTTGGCATCAAGTTTAATTCGACGGTAAGTCCGAATACCATAAAACGGGTCTACAGGATAAATTAACGTTACCTCATTGCCCTTAACCTGGGACTGAATTGAACCAGAATCAAAAGAATCAAATCCTAGTGGCGGCGGCCAACCTCTACCGGTGATTTTTTCCCAATCTGACTGAGGTGCAGGCCAAGTTTTATCGCCGCCGAAATTCTCCCATTTTTGCGCTTTTGGGTTAGGCGCTTTACCAGCAATTTTGGCATTTTCCCAAAATGTATTTTCTTCCCCCTTAAACCGAAACTGCATAACTCGGCCTATAGCTGGGACTATCACAGCCTCTACTTCACCATTACTCAACACCCAAGAATCTTTCCAGCCTTGGTAATTGGTTTTCGTAACTGTAAGTTTTGCATTTTCTAATGGGGCTTTTTGCTGAGAAACATTTGCTGGTGAAGGCTTTCCACCTACAATCACAACAGCCAACAACCCAGCACAAAATAGGTGTAAAAGTTTATTTTTCATAGGGTAATTGGTAATTGGTAATCAGAATTTTTCACCTTGTCCCCTCATCCCCTTGTCCCCTTGTCCCCTCATCCCCCCAGTCCCCAATCCCCTCATCTCCCCGGTACTTCGCCAGCTATCTTCAACGGAATACGATACAGCCCCTTACCTGCTGTGATGTAAAGGGTTTTGTAATCTTTATTGCCCCAAGCCAAATTTGTGACTACTTCGGGGACGATAATTTTACCCAACAGTTGAGCTGTAGGCGAGAAAATCCAAATGCCTTCTGGGCCGCTACAGTAGATATTGCCTTTGCTATCCACCTTCAGGCCATCTGGTATACCTTTTTCGTTGGGGCCTGGTAACTCTGCAAAGACCTTTCCTGGGCTTAAAGTACCATTTGGCTTCACATTAAAAACTTTGATGTGTAATTTTTCCGAATCACTCACATACAGTTTTTTCTCATCTGGTGAAAACGCTATTCCATTTGGGCGCACCATCTCTTTATTGAGTAAAGTCAGCCTGACATTTGGTCGCCAACGATAGATACCATAAAATCCGAGTTCTTCTTTTTCTTCCTGTTTGAGGCCGTAAGGTGGATCTGTAAAATAAATGCTGCCATCGGATTTGACTACAACATCGTTGGGACTATTCAGGCGTTTGCCTTGATAGCGTTCAGCCAAGACTGTGATTTTACCGTTTTTTTCTGTGCGGACAAGGCGGCGATTATGTTGGGCTGTAATTAACCTTCCTTGTCGATCAAAAGTGTTGCCGTTGGGGTTACCAGCTGGATGACGAAATACAGCAAGTTTACCGTCAGTTGTCCATTTATAAATAGTGTCGCCAGGAATATCGCTGAAGAGTAAAAAGCCATCTGGATGCCAGACAGGCCCTTCTGTAAATTTCAAACCCTCGGCTAACTTTTCGACTTTGGCGTTACTATCCATCAATGTTTGGATACTGTTGGCTGTATTGCCATTGCTTTGTTGTAAAGTCAACAAGCTAAGGAATAAACTACACGCAGTTATTTGTAAACTAATCTTTTTCACGAATATCTCCTCAATTAGTATTACAATTTACTGTTTTTTATCACTAAATGAACAAAAAAAAATCTAATTTCCCTCAAATTAGGATAGGAAATTAAATAATGCGATCGCATTACTATTTTTCATTTCAACTAATCACTAGCCAAAGCCAGTAACAATCATATTTATAGATTATTCTCTATCAACATGAACAGCAACTAGATTGACATCATCAAATACTTAGCGCGCTTAAGCATAATTAAATTTTATGTATTTCTAGCTTAAATATTGCATTTTTCAATTAAAACTTTATATTTATCTGTCTATTTATAGTGATATTTTTAGTTTTAATAATTATTTAATAACTCGCCTCCGGACGAGCAAAATCGCCTATGAATAAGCAAGATATATTATTGAGGCTGAGTAAAATCACAAATATTGACCCAAGTTTTTTAAAAAGATTTTGGCAAGTAGGAAAAATTTACTGGTACAGCGAAGAGAAGCTTGGGGGAATTGGTTTACTCTCAATTCTCATCATGATTGTTTTATGTAGTACCCAAATAGATGTTATTGTTAACAGTCAACAGGGTAATTTACTATCTGCGCTGGCGGCGAAAAATTCTAGTACATTCTGGACAACAGTCAGTTATTTGCTGGGTCTATATCTTTCTTTAGTGCTAATTTGGGCAGCTTACAACTATATCAGAAAAAAGTTAACTCTCTACTGGCGACGTTGGTTAACAGAGCATTTTCTCAATCACTATTTTAGAAATCGGTCTTATTATCAACTTACTCAATCACAACGAGAACTTGATAACCCAGATCAACGGATATCTCAAGATGTATTTAGCTTTGTTGACGGGTTTCTTTCTTTGTTTTTTGATTTGTTACACGCCACTTTACAGATGATTGCTTTTAGTGCAGTCCTGTGGTTCATTTCACCAAATTTAATGCTGGTTTTGGTGATTTATGCTGTCAGTGGAACTCTTATAACTACAGGTTTCTTTGGGAGAAAGCTAGTTAAAATCAATTTTGACCAGAATAAAAAAGAAGCTGACTTTCGTTTTGGCTTAGTCCGACTGCGAGAAAATGCGGAATCTGTGGCTTTTTATCGAGGAGAAACACAAGAATTAGGTCACCTTCAATCTTTATTCAACCAAGTATTTAAAAATTATAATTACCTGCTGCTATGGCAAGAGTTATATTTAAATGTATTTGTCAAAATTTATGAATTTGTACCAAAACTAATACCTGCAATCATTATTGCGCCATTAGTAATCTCTGGAAAACTAGACATTGGTAAATTTGGTGAAGCCCAAGGAGCATTTTTAAGCCTTTTTTGGGCATTGTATGTGATTAGCAGAACATTCAATGAATTAACAGGTTTTGCAGCAGCAATTGAACGGTTAGCTGAATTAAATTATTTTCTCAAACAGCCTAAAAATAGTGCTTCCTGTGAAATAATTCCGAATTCAACAATTCAGACTGTCGAAAATAGCCATTTAGCTATTCACAACCTGACATTGTATACACCAAACTATCAAAGAATATTATTTAACGACGTTTCGCTGACCTTGCAACCCGCACAAGGGCTATTAATTGTCGGTACTAGTGGCTGTGGAAAAAGTTCTTTATTGCGAGCGATCGCAGGTTTGTGGAATTCTGGTACTGGTACAATTAACCGTCCCAACCTTGAGGAAATCCTATTTTTACCTCAGCGTCCTTATATGATATTGGGAACTCTCCGCGAGCAGTTAATATATCCCCAAGTTGATGTTAAAATCAGCGACCAAGAACTCCATCAAGTTTTACAAAAAGTCAATCTACCAAATTTAGCCGAAAGATTTGGCGGTTTTGATGTCGAAAAAGATTGGTCTGATGTACTATCTTTAGGCGAACAACAGCGCGTTGCGTTCGCGAGAATTTTAATATCTCAACCAAAGTATGTAATTTTGGATGAAGCTACTAGCGCTTTAGATATTAAAAATGAAGAGAATCTTTATCAGCATTTGTACAACACAAAAACAACTTTTATTAGTGTTGGACATCGCCCGACTCTCTTCAAATATCATCAACAAGTTTTAGATTTATGTGATGGGGAAAAGTGGGAAATTAAGTGTATTGCGTAATTGGGCATGGGGCATTGGGCATTGGGCATGGTAATAGGTAATAGGTAATAAGAATTTCTCCCTTATCCCCCTCATCTTCCTCATCCCCCAATCCCCATTCCCCCACCCATCAACAAACCAATCTCCGCTACTGTCGCCGTTTCTGCATCTAAAATGGCGATAAATTCACCTCTGTAGATTACAGCAATGCGATCGCTCATTGCCATGACTTCTTCTAACTCAGTAGAAATATACATAATTGCGGCACCGCGATCGCGTTCTGCTAATAATCTTGTATGGACGGCTGCGGTTGCACCGACATCTAAGCCTCTCGTGGGTTGCATAGCGACAATTAAAGTTGGTTGGCGGGCTATTTCTCGCGCTAGCACCACCTTTTGCTGATTTCCGCCGGAAAGCTGGCTTACCTTGATATCTTTACCTGTGGCGCGAATATCAAATTCTTGGATTGCAGCTTGGGCATGATTGGCGATCGCTTCTTGTTGTAACAAAAAATGGCGACAAAATGGTAATTGTTTAAAAGCCTTCAAAATTAAATTTTGGGCAATACTAAATTGCATCACCAAGCCCATTGTTTGCCTATCCTCTGGGATGTAGCCCACTACGCAAGGATTGTGGCTAAACTCGATTTTACCTTGGGCAATAGTGCGTAAACCTGCGATCGCATCTGCTAATTCTCGCTGTCCATTGCCATCAACACCAGCCACACCTAAAATTTCCCCAGCCCGTAATTCAAAAGATACATTGCGGACAGTATAAATACCCCTATCATCCGCAACCTGTAAATTTTGCACTGATAGCACAGTTTCCCCCGTTGATTTCGGGCTTTTATTTAACTGTAAAGCTACCTCACGCCCTACCATTAAATCTGCTAACTGCTGGGGTGTGGCTGCTTTGGTTGTGGTTGTGGCTACAACCTTTCCCTGTCGCAAAACTGTGACAGTATCGCAGAGATGTATCACTTCTTCTAACTTGTGGCTGATAAAAATAATTGTGTTACCCGCAGCTGCGAGTTGGCGCAAAATTGCAATTAGTGATTCTACTTCTTTTGGCGTTAATACGGCTGTAGGTTCATCGAGAATCAATAACTTAGCTTTGCGGTAGAGAACCTTAAGAATTTCTACTCTTTGTTGTGCCCCAATAGGTAAATTTTCCACTTTAGCAGTAGGGTCAATTTCTAAGCCGTAAGCTTGAGATAATGCGGCAATTTCCTGTTGTTTTTGACGTAAATTTAGCCGCCAGCTTTTCTCTGTTCCTAAAATAATATTTTCTGTCACAGTCAACTGGGGTACAAGCATGAAATGTTGATGAATCATGCCAATTCCCAATTTAATTGCTGCATGAGGTGAAGTAATTTTTATTAGTGTTTCTTGTAGATAAATTTCACCTGTATCAGGCTGATAGAGTCCACTAATAATATTCATTAAAGTACTCTTACCAGCACCATTTTCACCTAAAATTGCATGAATTGTCCCCGATGTCACACTCAGGCTAATATTATCGTTAGCCACAAAAGACCCAAAGCGTTTAGAAATATTTTGCAGCCGTAAATAGTTCATGTTAATCAGAATTTATACTTTCAGGAACAAGAAATAATTAAAGCTTGCCCTAATGATTACAATTTAAATTTGATTTAGAACTACTATAGTACTGATATTTAATTTTTGAAATAGTAACGCACATTTTTGAAGGCTTATCGTGCGTTACGGCTTACGCCTAACCCACACTACACCAAGATTTTTTCAGAAATCAAATCGGATTCTGATATATTGTTATATAACCAATAAAAATGAGTGGAAATTGTCTATGAGAGTACAATTCTCCACTCAATAATTGCTGAATTGGTGCCAAACAAAAAGACCCTGCTCAGATGTCAATTTTCCAGATTTGGGATTAATTAGCGAGATTCAGTGCCTTGATTGGGGCTACCTGCAACATTATCTTCACCTGGTGCTTCAGGTTTAGCAGTTTCTTTAGCATCGCTTTTTTCTGCATCACCAGTTTTGCGGATGCTATCCTCCAAGGGGGTTTGATAACCACCAGAGGCTGTAGGGGTAGTACCTTCACTATTAGATGGTTGCTTTTTTTGTTCAGACATAATGAAGCTCCTGTGATTTAATTTATGCCTTATTTTATGAATATCTGAACGAGAATTTAATCTATCTAGAATATGGTTAAGGATGCTTCATCCCTCTATCGGAGGTTATGTTTAAGTTGTTAAGTAGTCGGCGCAATTAAAAATAAATCTTGTCAGCGGTCATTCGTCATTAGTCATCTGTCATTGGTAAGGATTTAAAATTTTAAATGCTTAAGAGGAAATAGATGAGAAAATATATAGATGTGTAATTAATTGGCAAAATCAAATATGACTTCTATGATTTAGCAGTAGATTCTGAGTAAATTGAATAACCGTAAAATTCAAATTTCTGTAAGATAAATCATATAAGAATAATTAATGAACCAAAGCAATTTAGAATTACCATCTGGCTGTATTATCCGCAAAGCAACATCTCAAGATAATTGGCCAATTCGGTTGTTGGTGTTATCTGCTAAACTCGATCCGACTCAATTACGTTGGCAACAATTTTGGGTAATTGAGTGTAATGGAAAATTAGCAGCTTGCGGACAGCTACGCAACTTTGGTGATACTCAAGAACTTGGTAGTTTGGTGGTTACACCAGCTTGGCGTAATAGCGGTTTGGGGAGTTTACTCACACAGCATCTCATCGCTACAGCCACGCAACCGTTATATCTAGAATGCCTAGGACAGCGTCTAGCAGAATTTTACAGTCGTTTTGGCTTTGTTGCGATCGCCTTTGAAGAATTACCGCGATCGCTAAAATCTAAATTCGGCTTGTCGCAATTAGGAAAAAAGCTAATTCGGGTTCCTGTAGTGTTTATGCAATATCAGAATCGGTGATGAGTAATTGTAGTAGGATGCGTTAGCGCTAGCGTAACGCATCAGCACTAAAGCTATTATTTCTTAGCAAAAACCGTCAATAAAACAGGCCCTAATAAATAATAGTGTCCAACACAATCTAAACCAACAGCAGCGCCCATAACTTCCCGTTGCTGAGGACTATAAAATCTCACTTTCCCCAGAGAACCTAGTGTTACTTGCACTTCAGCTTTACTTTTTAATGTTGTGTCAACTAAATAAAAGCGTCCGCCTGGTGAAAGCACTCGCGCCACTTCGCTCAAAATTTGTTGTGGTTCTAAATAGTGTAAAAAACTTATCGTGTTGAAAACTGCATTAAATTGTCCTTCAGCAAAGGGAAGAGACTCAGCTTTACCTTCAACATAAATTAACCTTGGACGATGGTGATTATTTCGTCTGGCTACGCGCACCATCTCACTAGATAAATCTAATCCAGTTCCGCGCAAATCGGGAAACTTCGCAGCAAGGCGTTCTAAAAGTCGTCCAGTACCACAACCTAAATCTAAGACATTTGAATGAGATGGTAAATCGACAAATTCTAGTAACCGTTTGTGAATAGTTTGATAGAATACAGACGGTAAAAGCCAGTCGTAGCTGGGTGCCCAAATGTCAAAAATTTGCTTTTTGTTACTTATAAAGTCACTAGTCATAGTTAGCAATAATTACAGTGTGCCAAGTAGATGAAGTATACAGGTGGTAACACAACAATGTTACGCCTTTACAATAATCTGTAACTCATAAAGTTGCACCGGACTGTAATTAAACAGCTTTTATGCTTATTTTCTCTGCCATCTTATACCATTTCAAACTCTAATTGATGACTCTTGATAAAATCATGAGTGAAATGATCCACTACATTGGTATCACTCAATTCTAAATTATAAAAATCCACAAAATCATGGTCAAAATATGGCCCCGCGTGCCAAGTTCCTACCTCTAATTTAATAAAACAATTCCCTGGAATGCGAAAAGCGGCTATTTCTTCTAAAGCTGGTTCATTTACATGATTCTTAGGAGGACAAACCGCAATTAACCAATCCTTACCTTCCAAGGAACCTAAACATTGAGTACATTGCACATGACGGGTAATTTTATGAAACCTGTGCCCTTTACGATGCAAGCGCATAATATAAAAGCGGGGAGTGCCATTTTGCAGATTTAATTGTGCATCTTCTGTATCAAAAGCTTTACCATCTGCACTTGCAAAAATCACCTGTCCATAACGCCGAAAATTTTCTGGTGTTACCAATTGAGCTTGTAATTGTTGGACTGTCTGTGATGTACTCATATAAAAACCTATCAAGATTTAAAATTTAAATTATTCCCATTCAAGTTCTTTGGGAATAAGTGACTTAGGAATTATTGACGCTTGTTTTTCTTTATCTGAAGGTTTGGTATACCACCAAGCCCAAGCAATAAAAACTGCTTGGAAAGGAAGCCGGATTGCTTGTAACCAAGGCGAATCTGAATATGGTATGGTTTCAATCTTAATATGATTAACTGCCATATTGATATTCGCAGGGAAAACCGCAATAAATAATAAAATTAATCCCCAAGCTGCGGCTTGACTCACAGGCGGAACCAATAAACCTATCCCACCTAAAATTTCATAAAAGCCACTGAGATAAACTAATTCTAAAGGATATGGCAGTTGCGGAGGCATAATTTTAACGTATGGTTGTGGCACTAAAAAGTGTGTCACTCCTACGATAATGATTGCTACTGCTAGGATAACGCGCCAAAGTTCTTTATTTTTGTACATTTGAGTTACCTAATCTCAATTACTCACTTGTCTTCAGTTTTGAGGATTAATGTAATTTTGTCTTCAGCCCACAGTGAGAATAAGAGGTTAGACCATTATGAAAAAAGAACGCGACAGATTGTAGGGGCAAGGCATTGCCTTGCCCTCTAGAATATATTGATGTGTCGTAAACATTATTTGAATTGGTATTATTTATCAATTTGACGCTGATGCGTTACGCTATCGCTAACGCATCCTACATGAAATATTAAAGGTAAAACTAAGGTGCTATCGGAATGGAAATTACAAATTCTGTTTCTTGTTGAGGTAGAGAATTGACGGTGATATTACCACCATGTTTTTTGATAATGGAATAGCTAACAAATAATCCTAAACCTGTACCCCTACCTATAGGTTTAGTAGTGAAAAAAGGTTCAAATATCCGTTGTTGGATATGCAAAGGAATAAAGCTGCTGGTATTGGCGATCGCAATTTTGATTTGCTCATTTTCAACTACTTCTGTACGAATCCGAATTTGCGGCTGTTCAATATTTTTTCCTGCTTCGCGAACCGCATCAATGGCATTGTTGAGTATATGCAAAAATACTTGATTCAACTGTCCGGGATAGCAGGTGACGGGGGGAAGATTACTATATTCTTTAATGAGTTGGATCTCAGGTTGGTGTTTATAAGCTTGCAGGCGATTTTGCAAAATTAATATTGTACTTTCTATGCCACTATGTAAATCCACGGCTTTAATTGGTGATTCATCTAAGCGAGAAAAGTTACGTAAACTTAAGACAATCTGACTGATGCGATCGCTGCCTGATTCCATTGATTGTAGAATATCAATTACATCTTTATAAATAAAATCAATATCTATTTCATCGTGTTTAGCTTGAATTTTCGCAGAAGGTTGAGTATATTCTTGCTGATAAAGTGTGATTAAACTCATCAAATCAGCCAAATAAGTTTCTAAATGGTCGATATTGCACTTAATAAAACTGATAGGATTGTTAATTTCGTGAGCAATTCCTGCTACTAATTGCCCCAAAGATGACATTTTTTCGGAATGAATCAATTGAGCATGGGTTTTTTGTAAATGTTGTAATGTATCTTCTAAATCTTGGGCTTTTTGATTCAGTGCCTGGGTTTTTTGCTCTACTTCTGTTTCCAGGTTTTGAGAATAATTGGCGATTTGTTGATACAGTCGAGCATTTTCTAAGGAAATGGCAGCTTGGGTGCAAAGAAAATCTAAAATCAGAATGCGATCGCTCGTAAATACACCACTGGTAGCACAATTGTGCAAATATAAAATTCCAATCAAATTTCCTTGATGGAGAATTGGCAAGCACAAGATATTTTGAGGTTGCTGTTGAGTTAAATATTCATCAATGACAGGTAAATCTGTTTTCTGCTGCTCAATTACTACAACTTCTTGGGTATTTTTGACATATTGAATTAGCTTGACTGGTATATTACGGTTTCCCTCTAGCGGTTGCGAGCAAAGTTCTGTAGTTTCTGGTGTTGCAATAGCTTGTAGATACCAATTACCATCACTATTGGGTAAGATTAAAGCACAGCGATCGCCACCAGAGTTTTGCAGAATAATTTGAGTTAGTTGGCGCAGTAGTTCGTCAAAATGAATTGTACTCGAAAGACTTTGAGAAGCTTTAAGCACAGCAGCAAAATCTAGAGCTATGTTGAGACTCGTACTAGCAGCCTGGGTGCCTGTAGAAGCATGAACTGAGTTACGGGAAGTAGCAAGAGTTGCCAGGGTTTCTATAGGATTCCAGCTTTGGCTAGCTGGCTGTAAAATTGGACGCAGTAAATCGGGGTAGCGATTTGCTAAATCATCGGTTTTAGCTTTTGCACCCCAACGGGAATAGCAATAATAAGCTGACTGCATATAACCAGCAGCTACTTTTTCTTTACCCCAATCAAGGTAAAATTTAGCAGCAAGTTCATTAGCTAAAGCTTCTTCTTGCAGGTAGCCGTTTTCTTTTGCTCCCGTAATGGCGCAATCATAGAGTTCCATTGCTGTGTAAAAATTACCCGACACGCGACAGCATTCAGCTTCAACTAAGTGCAATTTATGCAAATGATTATTAGGGGCATAATTTGCATATTGCTTAAGTTTGGCTTGATGATTTTGAACGCGCTGCCAACTATAAGATGATTCATCAAGAGTCACAGATTTTAAGATTGCTAACTGCGCTAAAGCATCATAAAAAGGCAGCAAAACGCTGACATATAATCCTGGTACACCATCTAAATATTGTTCGGCAAGAGTGGCTTGGGCAATCGCTTGTTCGTATTCGCCAAACAAATAGCAGAGAATTACTTTGTTAATTTGTACGTGATAAACAGCCGGGCGATCGTTAACTTCTTGGTGTTGCGGTAACATTACATCTTCGTTGTAGACATTACCCACCAAACGATAAGGAACTTCACTACAACCTAGTAAATTTAAAACCGCTTGGTGATAAGCTTTGTGATAATTCAAGGCTGTGGTTTGTTTGAGTTCTGCGATCGCTATCCCATAGGTGGCTAATTCTGCTTCTAATTCTGTTAATTCTTTACCAACACAGTAAGAATGGAAACTATAGCCAAATATACACCAAACCGCCCATTCTAAATCCCCTGTTGTCAATCCGCTTTGATAACCTGCGAGTAAAGATTCTAGGGTTTTTTGAAGAGGATCTTGCCAATGTCTGATGCAATTATTGAAGACGGCGGCAATTTTGGCGTGTAGTTCTTCCGCAGAGAATTTTTCCATTAAATTTAACGCCAGTTGCCCAAATTGATAGCTTGTTTTTACATCACCAACAAAAGCACAAAGAATTAAACCATAACTGGCATAAGCAAAAGCAGATAAGCTGCTATTGCCATATTCAATTGATAAGTTAACCTGCTTACCGATAATTAGGGGTAACATTTCGGGACAACCATTATAAGCAGAACCAAACATACTCGACAAAATGCGAATTGCTGCTTTGGCGCGCGCATCTGTCATTAAAGGTAAATCGATTAATTCTAATGGTTCTTTTCCTGCTAATATCTGATGAGTTTCCCCTAGGGATTTACTGATATCTTCTGGTGTGGGGTAGGCAGGAATATCTATACTCAAATCATGAAGCACAACCAAAGCTATATCTAATCCTAACCGCAGTTGATTCTTGGCAACACAAGCTAAAATTTTGGTTTCATAAATAGGTATGCTATCTAAAATATTGGTGATGTATTTAAGAACAATTTCTGCTAATTGTTCCATCTGCTCAAAATCAGTATTGAGATAAGCTGCTTCCACTGCTTCTGTATATACTGCTAGCATTAATTCATAAAATTCTTGCCAATTATGATTTGCTAACAATGTTCTCGCTGTGCAGTAATAATCTACTGCGGCAGCATAAGCTGTGGCGTGTTTAGCTCTGCGCCCAGCAATTAACGCCAATTCAGCTAATTTTCTTTGCTCTTGGCAATCAGTAATTAAATCAATACCTAATTTAAATTGATTAACTATATCAAAGATTTTTTCATTAATTTCTGTTGTAGAAGTATGTTTAAGTAACAGTTGTCCAATTGTGAGATGAGTAGTTTGTTTTTGGTTAGTAGGAATTAGCGAATAAGCCGCTTGTTGAACGCGATCATGTAAAAATTTATAGGTGGCTTTTTCATTATTTGTAGTATCTACATCTGCGCGATCGCCACTCAAATAAAATTTATAAACTTCGCTTTGGGGCAAAATTAACCCTAACTGTAAAGCCTTCCATAAGGCAGTAGCGGCTGTAGTTTCTGATTGTTCGCAGACAATTGCTAATGTCCCCAAATCAAACTGATTACCAATACAAGCCGCTAGTTTTAATACTTCTTGTGTCTCAACTGGCAGTTTTTGCAATTGCTGCGCCATAAACTGGACTACATCATCTGTTAATGCCGCAGCGCTTACCTGAGTAATATCACATTGCCAATATCTAGTTTGGGAATCAAATGTAATTAATCCATCTTGATGTAATCCTTTCAAAAATTGGGTAGCAAAAAAAGGATTCCCTTGAGTTTTTTGATAGATCAATTCCGTTAATGGTTGCGCCAATATCGCGGCACAATGCAAAGTATCAGCTACTAACTGATTCAAACTTGGCTGTGATAAGGGCTTTAAGGTAATAGTATTTACCTTAGCTTGGGCTTTGGCGATCGCATCTAAAGTCAACATCAAAGGATGCGCCGCAAACACTTCATTATCTCGGTAAGCACCAATTAATAATAAATGCCCTGTGGATGATTCACCCATCAGTAATTCCATCAACTTTAGCGATGCAGAATCCGCCCATTGCAAATCATCCAAGAATATTACTAAAGGATGTTCTGGGGTGGTAAAAACTTGAATGAATTTTTCAAACAATAAGTTAAACCGATTTTGGGCAGATATACCTGATAATTCTGGTGCAGGTGGTTGTACGCCAATAATCCGTTCTAATTCCGGAATTACCTCAATAATTACTTGGGCATTATCTCCCAGGGCTGCCAGAATTTTAGTTTTCCAAATTTGCAATTGAGTATCAGATTCCGCCAGTAATTGCCCCATCAAATCGCGAAAGACTTGCACAAAAGCAGAAAAGGGAATATTACGATTGAATTGATCAAATTTGCCTTTAATAAAATAGCCTTGTTGTCGGGTAATCGGCTTATGAACTTCATTCACAACGGCTGTTTTGCCAATCCCCGAAAATCCCGCCACCAGCATCATTTCTGAATTACCATTGGCGATGCGCTCAAAGGCTTGCAGCAAAGTGCTAACTTCTGCTTCACGCCCATATAATTTCTCTGGAATTAGGAAGCGATCGCACACATCCCGTTTGCCAATTTCAAAATCTGTAATAATACCATGATTTTTTAATTGATATAAACAATTTTCTAAATCATGCTTTAATCCCAAAGCACTTTGATATCTATCCTCAGCATTTTTTGCCAGCAATTTCATCACAATATCAGAAATTACTTTTGGTATCTCTTGACTGTTCTCTAATCTCTTAGGAATTTTCGCCAAATGACAATGCACTAACTCCATCGGCTCATCACAAACAAATGGTAATTCCCCACTCAATAATTCATAAAATGTCACACCCAGCGCATAATAATCACTACGGTAATCTATACCTCGGTTCATCCTCCCGGTTTGTTCGGGTGCAATATAAGCAAGTGTCCCTTCTAAAACATTGGGGTTTTTAATTTCTGGGCTTTCTTTCGGTAAAAGAGAGGCGATACTAAAATCAATCAGTTGAACTTGTTTTGTCTGGGGATTAATCAGAATATTTGCTGGCTTAATATCTTTATGAATGATACGGTTGTGATGGAGTTCGTGAAGAATAGTAATTAATTGAATTGCAATATGCAAAAATTCTAATAAACAAAGATTAGTATTTTTAATGTATTCTTGTAAAGAAATATCTCCTGTATATGACATCACTAGAATATAACCATTGCCATATGTATCTAGTGATAGTGGCTGAATAATACCAGGAATGTTGAGGTATTTGCTAATTGTATATTGGTTACGAAATTGCAATAATTCGTGGAAACTGGGATATTCAGCGGCCAACATTTTAATGATGACTGAAAGTGAATCTGATTCCCGAATAGCTCGATATACATTCGTTCTAGCACCTGCATACAGTTGAGAAACAATTTGATATCCAGGAATAATCGGGGTGTAATTTTCATTAGTCATCTCAACCTACCTTGTAGCACAAGCTGGTATTACTTTCTCCAATAAGTATTCCCATTATCTAGATGTTCGCTAACAACAAAGATGAAGTATAAAGGCTCAAGTATGAAAGGCAGAGGTAGATGAGATAGGTTTTGATGGATTAAAAATGGTAGCTTTATTTATGCTCTGTTGTCAGAGTACTTGAGCATCCAACAAAACTTAAGATAAAGTATTGAAAACAAAAATATAAATCAAAATTCAAATTTAGCCCCTATTCTCAATACCGCCCCTCATGGGAAAATGCCACAACAAAACATGAAAATCTATCTTTCCCATGCCCCATGACCCATGCACCATGCCCTATACCCATTTTCAATACCGTATATGACAACAAATTTTAGTCGGCGTGAATTTATCTTTTTTGGTTCAGCAGCGCTGACTACTAGCTTCTTTCTCAAAGCTTGTAGTAATAACCAAACTACCACACCCACAATTGCGACTACAGGCGGTACAGAAGGTTTTAAAATAGCGATCGCACTCCCAGGAATTATTACCGATAAAGCTTGGAATCAATCTGGCTATGAGGGAGTTAACCTCGCAAAACAAAAACTGAGTGCAGAAACAGCTTATGTAGAAAAAGTAGCACAAGCTGATCAAACAGAAGTCCTAACTGATTTTGCCCGTAAAGGCTACAATCTCATTTTTGCCCACGGCGGACAATTTGATGCTGCAATAGAACAAGTCGCCTCACAATTTCCCAAGACGTTTTTTGTGGGTGTGAATGGTAATCTCAAGGGAGATAACATTGCTTCTTTGCGAATAGATCATCTGCAAGCTAGCTATTTATGTGGCATTATTGGCGCTTCGGTAACTA
This sequence comes from Calothrix membranacea FACHB-236, assembly GCF_014696315.1. GTDB lineage: Bacteria > Cyanobacteriota > Cyanobacteriia > Cyanobacteriales > Nostocaceae > Aulosira > Aulosira membranacea. The sequence goes on along the minus strand of NZ_JACJPX010000041.1, from coordinate 1,520 downwards.
AATCTAATAAATTAGCTTACATCGCCGGCGAAAAGTTTCCCGCTACCGAAGGCGAACTGAGGGGATTTGAATTAGGTGCAAAATCCGTGAAACCAAATATCCAAATTACTTCTACTTTTACAGGCGATTGGAATGATGTTGCTAAAGCGAAAGAAGCGACTTTAGCTTTAATTTCTTCCGGTACTGATGTGATATATCAATGGTTAGATAATGCCTCAGCCGCAGTGTTACAAACAGCTAGTGAAAAAGGAATATACGCTTTTGGGAATACAAATGATCAATTAGATGTTGCACCAAAAGCCGTTTTAACTAGCGCCGTCAAACGCTTAGATTTAGCAATAGCTTATATAGCAGAATTAGCACAACAAAAACAATTAAAAGGACAAATATATACAATTGGTCTAGAAAGAGCAGATATATTATTTTTAGGAAAATTTGGAGCAGTACCGTCAGCAGTTCAGCAAAAAGCTTTGAGTGCAAAGCAAAATATTGTGGCTCAAAAAATTATCTTTGAAGCTTGCAAAGAAGGCGGAAAAGATACGCGCTGTGTGAAAAAAGCCGCTGTTTAAATTGCAGTATTTGATACCCCAAAGGGTATCATTGTATTTCTGATTTATCTTGATAGCCTGCATAATTCCAGCATTTCAGACCAATTTAAATAATGTTGGCGCAACATGAATTATCCATGAGGGCACAGCACCGCTGTGCCCCTACCTGCTTGTTGTGCTACTTTTGTACTACAATTATATTACAAATTATAAGCGTAGTTTTACTATTTATTAATACAGTGGATAGCAACATCACAGACTGGACTTATCTCAGTTATGAGAAAATTCCCGAAAACTTCAATAAATTGGGTTTGACAGAATCCGACTATCGCCTGTTTAACAAAACAGATTGGGTGGTAACGGAGAAAATTCATGGTGCGAACTTTGGGATATGTACTGATGGTTTTGAGGTACGCTTTGCCAAAAGAAAGGAGTTCTTGCAGCCAGGGGAAGATTTTTTTGGTTATCAATCTTTACAACCTAAATTAATGTCCCAAGCGCAGGAAATTTTTAGAATTTTGCAATCTGATACTCAGTTGCAAAAAATATATATTTATGGAGAATTATTTGGTGGTGAGTATCCCCATCCTGATGTCCCTGCTATCAGCCATGTGCAGGCTGTGCAAACTGGTGTTTATTACTCACCAAAAATAGAATACTCTGCTTTTGATATTGTAGTGGTGCAGGGTGATCAAGAGGCAGAAAAATACTATTTAGATTATGAAATAGCACTTAAAATATTTCAGCAAGTTGACATGATGGCATCTGCACCATTATTTATCGGTAAATATCATGATGCTTTGGCATATAACATCGAGTTTGAATCTACAATTCCAGCAATTTTAGGTTTACCTAAATTACATTTTGCTAATAGACATCTCCGAAATAGTAATGTTATGTGCTAAAAGAATATAATAGATGTTTTTTTACACCAGAATTATGAGTTCCGTACTGGATCACATCGAAGCAAAT
>NZ_JACJPX010000040.1 GCF_014696315.1 Calothrix membranacea FACHB-236 | reverse complement strand
GCTTCTTTTTTCTACTTAATAACCCTTCTCACTTCTGGAGTCACTTTTTTACACTCCTATTGCTTAATTAGTGGTTTATCCCCAGAGGTGCAAGATATAAGAACCTTGCTTAATGTATGTAGATGCTGCACCTAAAGAAGTAGCAATTACAGATACTAAAGAAGCGCCAACAGCATAGCGAATATCAACACCAAATACTGAAGTTAATAAGGGAACAATAACTACTCCACCACCTAAACCAGTTAATGCACCTATCAACCCAGCAGTAAATGCTCCAACCCAAACTAATAAAGAAAATTCCAGAATATTCACATCTGCTAGCCTTTTGTTATTTAAGTAACTTTCTTCTCTGTAGAGACGCTAAATACGTCTCTACATTTTTATTGCTTAATTTTAATCAGCTTCTTCCTCGCCGCCTAGAGGCACATCCGGAAGCCTAGAAGCAATATTTTTTCTCCAACATTAGGAATATACCAGTTGATATCGCCAGCTTTAAAAACTTTACTGGGAGTAACATTAAACTCTAAGGCGCTGGTTTCTGGATTGCTTTTAGCTATCAGTTGTGTACCTTTAAATATTTTGATAGCAGATGCACCGTCTAATGATTGATTTGGGTCTGTGTTTAAGCCAGCAACTTTAGCATCATTTGCTAAATAAATCCCCTGACAATCCCATCCTGCTGGTGTTTCTTGACCAGCACCTAAAAAGTAGAGTGTATTATCGTAGGGTGTTTTCGGTTTTTTAGGTTTGGGGCCGTACACAGCAATTGTTTTGTCTGTTTCATTGCGACATTGACCCCAGTTAATGCCTTTTTCTAGAGAATATTTTTGAAACGACAATTCATCAATTTTTTTCTGGATATCTTCAACTGTGAATGTCTTTTTGACTGTGGATACATTAGGTCTAGTACTGCGAGTGCTGGTAACAGCAGCTAGTGTAGATGAACGCTCAGGAGGTAAACAAGTACTCAACAAGGTTAGGCAGATGGGAGATACTGTTTCATGCCTTTCTACTATCTGGGTTGATGGTGGTTACGACAGTAATCCCTTTATGCAATGGGTGATGGATTTTACCGATGTTCGTTGACGAACTATATTGCTGTTGCGGAAGCCAATCACGAAAATAGATAACCGTATGACTAACCCTCTTATGTCATACTGGGAAAACTCAATCGCTGAAAGCCTTTCGGAGCTTTGATTTTCAGTTTTTGGCTACAAATTTTAGTTTCTATTAGAAAATAAAAGCTCAAAGCTTGATTAGATAAAAGTTCCAGTGTTTCGCTACGATTATTGTTTTCCGGAAGTGACAGAACAGGGCTAAGCAAACTTCAAAAAACTTTGGGAATATACCCAACTCAAAAGCCCAATCGTTGTGACTGGGCTTTTGAGTCTGTTAGCTGAAGGATTCAAGCAGACATCGCATTTTTATGATCAATCTTCATCTAGAAGTTCTTTGGAAGCTGTATCTAGACTTTGATTTGCTTCTTTATAGAGTCTGAAAAAGCGGGTACTAACAGCACCAGTGGTCAATCCTACAGATGTTGTTGCCAACACTGCAGGAACGTTATTTGTGCAGACTGATAGGGCAACGCCAAGACCAAACAAGGCTGTCACTGTCCATAGACCAATGGTGACATTGAAGCTTGCCTGGGCTTGACGATGGCGTTCTTCAAACCACTGAGTCGCAATGTATTCATATCCATCAACCAATTTTGTAACATTTGCTTGAGACATACTCCGGTTTTCTGCTAGTTGTTTTGTACTAAAGCTAGTTACAACTTGAACTTTTGTAAATGCTTTCATCTTATTATTAGATAGATGATTCATTTTATTTCTCTCCAGAGTTGAATAAATCAGTTGTAAACTCTGCTTAATTACCTCAATTATTTGCTTTTATCAGTTAAATTTACTGATAAAAACTAGATACTAAGGATATCTATTAAGTTAGCAAGATTTTTATAAAAAATACTATCAATTACTAAGGAAATATATGTCTAAAAACATATATATAGGAATCCTACTTGAATCTTGCTAAGTATACTGAGAAAGAAGCCTTTGTATAGCAAGCTTCTAGTCAAATCATTTTTTCAAAAATCAAATAGGAATCCTATATATTGATTATTTTGTGGAAAAAGTAAATAATTATCTAAATTAGATAATTATCAAAAAAAAGATAAACACTCGTGTTGAATATTGCTAATGGATTTGTTAGTATTTAATTCGTCGTTATCAGCAATAGCAAATTAATTAGCATATCATAATCAATTAATTATGAAAACTAGCAAATGGAGAATTCAGAAGTATCAAATATTTGATAATCGGGATCGTTGTCGTTTGTCATTTAGAGATTCAAGAGGTTTGTTAGCATGATAAGCATATCTTACAGTGCCAATTCATACCCATTATGCTTTCCAAAAAAGAGTTAAGCCTCTACGATATATCGTACACAGAGCAATTGATTATTTGTGCTTTATATCAGAGAGAGCTTTATGGTTTGGCTATTCAAGACCATGTAAAACGGTCAAGCAATAATGAAATCAAAATAGAAGCTGGTAGTCTTTACCCTGCTTTAGCCAAGTTAGAAAGAAAAGGCCTTGTTAATTCTCGTTGGGGCGAAAACCGACCTAATGAAAGAAGAGGCGCAAGGAGAAAATACTACACTCTTACTTCCAAAGGCATAACAATGTCTGACGAAATTTTTGAATTTCTCAATCGGCTTCGCAATTGTTATCCACTACTCGATCCAACCTAGTAGTACTAAGGTACTAATTAAGCGCTATGAAATTAATAATGGCAGTTCAAGATAACCTACAAGGAACTATAAGAACTATTCATCACAAAGTTCGGGAATATATAGGCGAGGAGTTATGGGGAGATTTATGGGAAGAACATCATAGACTCTTGAAAAAGAAAACACCCATAACAATTACTCAATTGCTCACAATATATAGATATATCCAAATGGTATGGGCTAAATGCCAGATTTCTTTTCAAAATAGAAAAGAAAGCTATTATTGTGAAAAAGACAAATCTAAAAAAAATAATTCTAGTGAATATAGCAAATATAAAATTCGACATCATTCAAATATTCGCAAAATCACCTCAGTAATTTTCGGTATTATTAGAAGGCTCAGGCTACCTGTAGTCACAATACTATTAATTTTTTTGTTTGTAATTTTCAGTAACTCTATTGATGCAAATTCTTTGAGTAAAACACATCCAATCACAGCCTTAGATAGCCAAGTTCAAGCCGCTACTAAACCTCAAATCGCAGCCAAAGAGGCTGAATCTAAGCAAAAGGCTGCTGAATTTAAACAAAAAGAAGCTGAATCTAAACAAAAGGCTGCTGAATTTAAACAAAAAGAAGCTGAATCTAAACAAAAGGCTGCTGAATCTAAACAACAAATAACTAAGGCTGACTACTGGCTACAAGTGGCGAAACAAGAGAAAGAACAAGCGCAACACTGGCTACAAGTAGCGAAACAAGAAAAAGAACAAGCACAACACTGGCTACAAGTAGCGAAACAAGGGAAAGAACAAGCACAATCCTCATTGCAACTAACTCACAACGAGAAAAAATAAGTAAGTAAGTGGGCAATATAGGGCTGCTATTTGATTTTTGAAGAAAACTCTGCACACTTTATGCGTTCTTTCGTGTTCCCTCTTCCCTTTCTACGCTGGTGATTTCAAAAATCAAATTGGAAGTATTGGGGTGCAAAATAAATGTTATGCGATCTGAATCCTTCTACTAATACATACTCTACCCCATCAATCACATGAATATCTTGATTAATAATAATTTGATCAATCTGCAAATCTGGTAGTTTGTGTTCTAGTTCAACCTAATATTTTTAACGTGATTCTAACTTGGAGACTCGCGTTTCTAATTTGTTGACTTGTTGCTTGAGTTCTACAACCAAAGTTGCAAGTCTATCAAACATTTTATCTCGTTCTGTTGTCGATAAATTTCTTCCAGAACCGCTTGGCTGACGCGGGGTAAGTGTTGTTCTTGGGGATGAAGATTGGCGACTTTGACCGAGTTGAGATTGTATTTGGCTTAACTGTGATTCAACACGATTTAAGTCTGCTTCTAAGTTATTAATACGTGATTCTATCTGCTGAGATAAAGCTGGTTTTGATAATATCCCCAATAACAGCGTAATTATCAACAACCCTGCTAATAATAGTTTGTTAAACATTTCATTTACTTTTGTGCTTGGGGAAAAAGGGAAACCTCTGTAGCAATTCTATTTCAGTTGTGAAAAATATCGGTTTTGGCTGTTAACTGTTGACGGTTAACTGTCAACGGTTAACCGTCAACAAACCTAGTATATAAGATTTCACAAATCATTTGGAATTACCAATAGAGTAATTCTAAATTCAAAATTGAAGGGGAAAGGTTAGAGTGCTACCTTTTCCCTTTCTTCACTATTTTCGCCTTTCTAAGATTTATTTATCAGGCTGTAAGTTAGAAAATAGACTCTGCCAATTGATAGAATTATTGCTGTTTTCTCCCTCTTTGACTTCAAAGGTACGGTTACAAGCTTGTGGTTGTTTTAGCGCTTGTACGCACAGTTCAGCAACATCCTCACGGCTGACTTTGCCCCTAATATTATCACCTTGCTCAAAGATTAATTCCTTACCTCCAGCTTCTTCGGTTAAAGCGCAAGGTCTAATAATTGTATAAGGAATACTGCTGGCTCTTAAACTTTCTTCTCCTTTCAATTTCCAAGTTAAAATTCCGCCCAACTGGTCATTTAATTTTACGGCTGGGGGTTCTTCATCTAAATTAATTCCTGGTCTTCCGGGACGGGTAACACCTGCGGAACTAACTAACACAAATTGTGGTAAATTTGTCCCACCATAAGCTTTAATTGCTTCGACTTGCAAACTAAAGCCACCCGGCGTAAATTTGGGATTTAATGCCCCATTATACTCAAATTTACTTAACATTAATTGCAATGAGCTAATTGTACTAGCGTCAATTAGTGGGGCATCATTAACGGTTTTGGCACGAAATACAGGAGTTAAATTAGCAAAAGGAATGCGAATATCTATCCAGGTATTAGCTACAGTATCGAAGGAATAGCTATATCCTAATCCATCCCATTTTGCATCGGTTCGTAGAAAGAATTTATAGCGTTGACCGTCGCCTCTGACGCGTAATTCTACACCTTCATAACCTGATAAATTAAATGGTGGCTCAAAATTTTTGGTTCTTACAGAAGCAAAGCCTCCGGAGTTAGCGGTAGAGACATAACCAGCAAATAAAGCTGTATTATCTACAAATTGCATATTACTGGCACTCACACCACCCATCACCACATCATCTAAAGCACCCCAGATATTTTTTAATTCTTCTGTTGGTTTGCTGAAATCAAATATCAGCTTTGTATTGGGTGTTAGCAAATATTTTTGTGCTGCTTCTACTAAGTTTTTCACACCTTGATATTCGACATTTTCGGGTGTATCGCCAACGATTTCTGGCTGGTAAAATTTGATGCCTTGGTAATATTTGGCTCTATCTGCTGTATCTCCTTCTACAGGTTGCACGCGCACGGCTGTACAACATACCACAGCTTGTAGATTTGCCATGACGATAGGAGTTAAAGTTTCTGGCTTGGTGATATCTGCAACAACTAAATCAATATCATTACCAAGAATTGTCCTGGCTTTTTCAATATCACGGACAAGACAGCGCACTTGATAACCGCGTTCTAATAATCGCTTAACAACACGTTTACCTAAACCACCTGTGGCACCTGCTACTAGTATTACACCCAAATTGCTTCCTCCATTAGGTCTATCTTTATTCTCTTGAGAACTACCAGGAATTAACTTTTGTACCCAGTTAAGCAGAGGAATAACCTCAAAGTACGTTAAGGTTCTGATAAACCTGCATAAATCCCATTGAGAACGATTTTTTTCAGTCATAATTGCGTCCTCATAACTTTCTTTAGTTTAGCTTCTTATATATTTGTTACAAATAAATACAAAAGTCAGCTAGTTACGCAATTGTCATATTTTTTCTTGGAGGGTGTCTAGAGTCAGAGAATTTTGGATTTTGAATTTACACCACGGATGAATCTGGGGTTCTATATTTAACTGGCATAATTTGGGCAGACAATATGCCGACCCCACAGGATTTATAGTAGCCTAACACACCAAAATATTTGAGTGGGACGTGAGCCTGTGGCGTAATGCATCTTACATATATTTCAAAAATTAAAAAATTGAATATGAGTCCTCTATAGGGCTTATATGGGATTTGTAAAAAAATCAATAAACTTTTATTCCTTGTTGCTTGTTACCCGTTCCCTCCCTACGCAAATCATTTCTCCGAATCAAAGCGGATTCATATATGTGCTATTTGCCTAATTCCTGATGTGTTGAAATTAGGTACAATGAAGCCACATCTGGCATCATTTCATCTGAGCAGCGAACAAGGTTAGAATACTCAACGAATTATCATTCATCAATGGGTAATTGTATTATGAGCCAATTAGAACAAGTTCAAGCTGAGTACGAAAAGTTTACTGACCAATTTCAAAGCGTGATTATTAGCACTGTTAGCGCTGAGGGAATACCCAACGCGAGTTACGCCCCTTTTGTGATGGATGATTCCTACAATATTTACATTTACATCAGCGGGCTTGTTACCCATACTAAAAATCTTTATGACAATCCTCGTGTTAGTGTCTTATTTATTGAGGATGAAAATCAGGCACATCAAATTTTTGCTCGTCGTCGTTTAAGTTTTGATTGTACTGCAACCTTAATAGAGCGGGAAACTGACCATTGGCAGAAAATTGTTGAGCGCTTTCAAAACCGGTTTGGTGAAATTATTGAAGTTTTCCGTGGCTTGGCTGACTTTCGCATTTTCAAGTTAACTCCTAGTCAAGGTCGTTTTGTAGTTGGTTTTGGGTCAGCTTATAACATTAGTGGAGATAATCTTCGTCAACTTATTCAAGTTACTCCCAAGGATGTGAAATAAAAAAATCTAGAGTCAAAATTTACTAATTCTTAGGTTTAAATCTCTATGGTAATGCTGATTTACCGATCAACATTGCAGACTTAAATTTTCATCCTTTATACTTCATCCTTCATACTTAATTTTATGCTTCAGTTCCAACCTCCTGGCTTTGGGCAAAAAGTAATTCATACCTCATTGGGGGCGATGGTTTACTATACCCAAACCACTGCACCTTGGTCGATTGCTGATATTGAAGATTTACCACCGCTATTGTTTTTACATAACTTTGGTGGTGGTGCTTCTGCTTACGAGTGGTCGAAAGTTTATCCAGCATTTGCTGATAGTCACCATATATTAGCCCCAGATTTGATTGGTTGGGGAGAGTCGGCTCATCCAATATGGGATTATCAAATTCGAGATTATTTAAATGCGATCGCACAATTTATTCACCAAACTTGTCGTCAACCTGTAACAGTCGTCGCTTCGTCTTTAACTGCGGCTTTGGCTATTCGTTTGGCAATTACCCAGCCAGATTTATTCCAAGCTTTATATTTAGTTTGTCCCTCTGGGTTTGATGATTTTGGTCAAGGTGTGGGACGTAGACTGCCGCTACCACTGATTAATACTCCATTAATCGATAATTTAATTTATGCTGTGGGTGCGGAAAATGAATTTGCAGTCCGCAACTTTCTGCAAAGTTTTCTGTTTGCGAAACCAGAACGGGTCTCTACTGAGATGGTACAAGCTTATTTAACTTCTGCACAACAGCCAAATGCCAAATTTGCAGGTTTGGCATTTCTGAGAGGCGACCTTTATTTTGATTTGAGTTTATATATTCAGCAACTTAAAATTCCCACGGTATTTTTCTGGGGTGAAAAGGCGCAATTTACCAATATTAAACTCGGCAGGAGATTAGCAAATTTAAATCCCAATTTCATTCGTGGATTTGTGGCGATCGCACACACGGGAATTTTACCCCATTTGGAAACGCCAGAGGTCTTTATTGGTTTGTTGCAGAAGTATTTAAAGTGAGGGGGCTGGAGGTTTGCGAAAATTCTCTACATCATAGTAGAAGCAAAAATTTTCCTCATACTTCATACTTCAGGCTTTACACTTCATACTTCCCATCATGTCCTCTACCAATCAACTTTCTGTTAGTTGGCTGTTACAGCAGTTTCAACTCCAGCCGGGTAAGCCTGCTATTACCAATGGATTGCGTAGTTTGTTAATTCTCGGTGTGCCGATTGGCGTTGGCATCTTTACAGGCCATGCAGCGGAAAGTGCGATCGCTACTATAGCAGCTTGGTTTGTGGGGATGGTAAATGTTGATGGGGTGTATCGTCAAAAGGCAATTGCACTCATTGCTGCGACTATTAGCGTGACTATGGTGTTTGCGATCGCAAATTTAGCCAGCAGTACTCTGTGGTTAGCAATTCCTATGACGTTTTTGGTGATTTTTATTGTCGGGTTGGCGGGTGTGTTTGGTAGTGTAGCCGCCTCTGTTAGTTTAATCACTGGGATTATGTTTGTTGTTTCCCTGGCGCGATTCTCTGCACCGGGAAATTTGTCTACGCTGCTGCTGCACTCTCTACTGTGCTTAGCTGGGGGAACTTGGACAACTTTTCTATCTTTAGGGTTATGGGTAGTCCGTCCCGATAAACCGGCAACGGCGGCTGTAGCTAGATGTTACAAATCGCTCAGTAAATTTATGGAGGTAGCTGGCGAGACAGTTGTCAATTCCCGGGATATTGAGGATTGGGCGAAGCAGTTTGTCCAAGCACAGGATAACGTTACACAGGACTTAACAGCAGCTCGCAGTACTTGGGCTAGTGTCTGGACAACTCAAAGAGGCGCTAGTCAAAGGGGAAATCAGTTACTTGTGTTAATTGAGGATGCTAACCAAATTATCACTTCGGTGGTGGCGCAGGTGGAACTGTTGGCGATCGCATCCTATAGTCCGCTATTTTCCCATTTGCAGAGAGAAATTGCTGAAGTGATGACGCAGTTGGCGATCGCTATGGAGATGTTAGCAACTGCGATCGCTAAAGGCAAAAATTCTGTGCCTTTGGGAGATTTAGATCGTTCTGTGGAAGCACTAGAACATCAGTGGCAAATTTTACGCAATCAAGTTGTCAATCAAAATAGCAATCTACCCAGAGATGAGTATTTGGATTTAGTTAATTTGCGGAAGATAACTACCAGCTTCAGCAAGTTCGCAGAACAAATGCATACTGATGCGGAGATAGTTACAGATTTACAACAGGGAAAACGGCGTAACCCCATCAACCAAGATATTACGCTACCCAAACAGCCGACAACGGCTGACATGATTGAGACACTGCGGTTTAACCTGACTTTTGATTCGGTGATGTTCCGTCATGCATTACGCCTTGCTGTGGTTGTGGCGTTAGCGGAATTAATCGCTGCATTATTGCAAATACCGAGAGGCTACTGGATTACTTTAACCGCACTTGTGGCGCTCAAACCCAACTTTGGCGGGACAACGCAGACAACAATTCAACGTGTGATCAGTACGATTGTTGGTAGCATCATCGGGATTACGTTGATTGTGCTGATTCACAATCAATGGGCGATCGCATTTTCTCTATTGTTACTGGTGTTTATGGCCATGTCAGTGCGATCGCTCAGTTATACCGTGTTTATCACGCTGCTGACTCCCGCGATTATCTTACTACTGAATATGATTAATGCCGATGGCTGGCAAGTAGGATTATTACGGATTGTTGATAGCTGCATTGGTGGTGTATTAGCGCTGATTGGTAGCTATTTACTGTTCCCCAGTTGGGAAAGACAGCAACTTCCCACCCAACTTGCAAAAACCATTCGCGCGAATCTTGCATACTTTCAACAGGTAATTGCTAACTATCTCAATTCACCTCATACCACTATTGCTGCTCTCAACAGCCTACGCCATCAAGCTGCATTAGAGAATGCCAACGCCAACGCCGCTGCTCAAAGATTGTTTAGCGAACCCCGTCATGTTCAGGGAGAAATCGAACCTGTAATGACACTAATGATATATATTCGCAATTTTTATAGTTCAGTGACAACTTTAGCGGAACATCAACGAGAATTTAGCGGTCAGTATCAATTTTCTGCACTCCCAGAACTCACGGATACCATCATCCACATATTGGAGAACTTAGCGGATGCTCTCCAAGACAGAAAACTACCCCAACCCTTACCAATACTTAATAATCAGCTGGAAACTATTCACGAGCAAACCGAGCAACTTTATAAGGCGCGAATTGCAGAAATTACCCAAGATCCCCAGACTGGTACACCCACATTACAAGCTCTACGCGAACAAACTCCGGTTTTTGCAGAACTAGAACGTATAGTTAATCAAATTAAAATTATCCATTGTGCGATCGCTCTGTTAGGAACATCGTGAGGGTGAATTATCTTTATACTAACTTTATAAATTACGTAGTAATGGTACTTATGCTTTAAAGCGTTTATGAAGATAACAAATTATACTGTTAGTAGTTGTATATCTATATATTAGCTTTGTTGCTGCTTTTGCAAAAAAGTTGCAACTAGTTATATATACTTAAGTACACGAAAGACCAATGGCAATACAAGACTTACAAGACAGAGCCACGTCAATCTTTGGTACTTCAACAAATTTGACAATTGAGCAGTTAATTATCGATGGTGCCAGGCAAAACCCAACAGCAAGAGCGATCGCCGCTCCAGGTCGTCTGCCACTGACATACGCTCGTCTTTATGAACACCTCCAAGATATTCGTGCAACCTTAAATACCTTGGGTTTGGGAGTAGGCGATCGCGTTGCTATTGTACTGCCCAATGGCCCGGAAATGGCGGCTGCTTTCTTAACTGTAGCTGCCTGTGCTACTAGTGCGCCGTTGAATCCAGCTTATAGTGCCGAGCAATTTGAATTTTATCTAGATGATTTAAATGCTAAAGCTCTGATTGTGCAATCTGGCATAGATTCCGTCGTCAGAGAAGTTGCAGCAGCTCGCCAGATTCCCATTATTGAACTGATACCAAACTTAGAAGCTGAGGCAGGAATTTTTAAACTAGTCGGTGAAACTCATTTACCGCCAGTCGCAGCCACTCACAGTAAAAATGAAGATATTGCCCTAGTACTGCATACATCAGGAACAACAGTCAGACCAAAAATAGTGCCTCTCACCCAGGCTAATTTATATATCGCCGCAGACATTATTAAAAAAGCTCTGCAGTTAGAACCCAATGATTGTTGTTTGAATGTGATGCCCCTGTTCCATGTACAGGGGTTATTTATATCAATTCTCTCTTCCATTGCTGCTGGTGGTAGTGTTGCTTGCGCTCCGGGGTTTGATAGTTCGCAGTTTTTTGACTGGCTGCAAACTATGCAAGTTACTTGGTATTCATCGGTTCCTACTATTCATCAAGCAGTTTTGAATGCGGCGACTCAGAACAAAATAACCCACATTCCCAAGTTGCGATTTATTCGTTCTGGTGGTGCGGCTCTCCCCAGGCCAGTGATGAGAGCTATAGAAGAATTATTCCAAGCTCCCATACTCGAAGGTTACGGTATGACGGAGACTGGTTGCATCATTACCCTCAATCCATTACCACCGCGCCAACGTAAACCCGGTTCCGTCGGTATCGCTACTGGAATGAAACTAGGCATCATGGATACAACTGGTAATTTATTGCCACCCCATGAAATCGGAGAGATTGTAGTTCAGGGCGGCCATGTGATGCATGGTTATGAAAATAATCCTGCAGCTAATCAAAACTCCTTTATCAATGGCTGGTTTAGAAGCGGAGACCAAGGTTATCTCGATGATGAAGGTTACCTATTTTTAACAGGGAGACTGAAGGAACAAATTAATCGCGGTGGCGAAAAAATAGCACCTCGAGAAATTGATGACATTCTACTAGAACACCCAGCAGTCGCCCAAGCTGTAGCTTTTGCTGTACCCCATCCCACTCTCGGAGAAGATTTGGCAGCCGCCATTGTTCTGCATCCAAATGTTACTGTTACCGATAAAGAACTGCGTGAATTTGTCGCCAGCAAGTTGGCTGGGTTCAAGGTGCCAAATCAAATAGTTTTTGTAGACGATATTCCCAAAGGTTCTACAGGTAAACTCCAGCGGATTGGTTTAGCCAAAAAGCTGCAAACTGAATTGAAGACCAATTTTGTTGCACCTAGAACTGAACTAGAGAAAGCACTAGCAGAAATTTGGACTGAGATTCTCAATCTGCAACAGGTGGGAATTTACGATAATTTCTTTGCTTTAGGTGGTGACTCTTTGCAGGCGGTTAACCTGTTCAACAAAGTTGAGCAGAAATTAGGCTACAGTCTGCCTTTATCTACCCTAGTTCCCGCACCCACAATTGAGCAATTTGCGGCTGTTCTTAGTCAAGCTAAATCGTCAACATCTAGTTCATCTCTGGTAGCGATTCATCCTCAAGGTTCCAGACCACCCCTATTTTTAATTCATGCTGTTTGGGGTAATGTCCTGTTGTATCGGGATTTCGCACGTTATTTACACCCCGAACAACCGGTTTATGCTTTCCAAGCCAAGGGACTTGATGGTCAACAAGCACCCATCACTGATGTGAAACAAATGGCTGCTAACTATATCCAAGAGATACGCCAGATACAACCGCATGGCCCCTATTATCTTGGTGGTTATTCTTTTGGCGGGATTATCGGTTTTGAAATGGCCCAACAACTTAAAGCCCAGGGTGAGGAAATTGCACTGATGGCCATATTTGATGTTTCATCTCCAGGTTATGCTAAACCGATTCCCAATTCAGATGAAGCGAACTTTTTCCATCTCCGCAAACTGTTGAATTTAAATATTCAAGACCAGCTAACTTATGTGTGGGAACGATTAGCTTGGCATTTTCAGATTGGGAAGATGAGTATGTTTTATAAATTTTACCTGCGTTATCTGAAGCGATCGCTCCCAGACCTGCGGTTGTTGGAAGTAGCTGCGGCAAATAATAAAGCTGGTAAGAGTTACATTCCCTCAATTTACCCGGGTCAAGTAACTCTCTTCCGCGCCAGTCAGCAAAATGTTGGTTTAGATGTTGACCCAGAATTAGGCTGGGGTAGGTTAGCGGCTGATGGTGTGGAACTTTATGATGTCCCTGGTTCCCACGCTTCCCTGATTCTGGAACCTCATGTACAGGTACTCGCGCAAAAATTCCAAGTTTGTTTGGATCGAGTACAATTTAAAATTCGTAATTCGTAATTTTCATCCAGGGTGCAACAATCAAGCTACATAATTTTGCTCTTCATTCCCCCTCATCTACAGGTGGCTTGGTAAGGTCACAAAGTTGAGCTTCTGGGAATTAGCTAACCAAATACCATTTTTTATTTCAGCTTCTACCATCAGTATTTTTTTACTATTTGTAATTACGAATTACGAATTAACCTTCCTTAGCCTTACTCAACTTTTGCACTACTATTTGCACACCTAAAGCTAATAAACCCAGAGCAACTATACCAAATACTCCCGCACCCAAGGCGAATACACCGACTACCAATGTCCGAACTGCGGAAGTAATTCTGATGACTAATTGGTTATCGGAATGGATGGGTTTACTCGCAAAATTTGTGGCGATGGAAATCATCAGTGAATATATTGCATATCCTAATCCACCAGAAATTATCGCTCCGGTTACACAGCGTAACGGATTCATTGTCTCTGGGGTGGAAGTTTCTGGTTGGGGAAGGGAGTTGGGGTCAGTCATAAGAAGTCAAAAGTCAAAAGTCAAAAGTCAAAATTAAGAAAGCCAATGGTGTGACGCAGTCTGAGTGAAAATTTATTGGCTTAAACTGAAGAGGCGATTTTAATTCCATGTGTGGTCATTCGGGTCACAAACAATTCTAGATCCTCGTTGGGAATTGTGGCTCGAATTTGCTGCTTGATGACTTCGGCTTGTTGTTGCGACTCGACTAACGCAAAAACTGACGGGCCGGAACCAGACATCATTGTTCCTAAAACCCCAGGTTGAGATGCAAATAATTCTCGCAGTTGCAAAACTTGGGGATACTCTGGTAAGACGACACGCTCTAAGTCATTATGCATTTTTTTGGCGATGTCTACTGCATCTTTATTAGCGATCGCTCTCACTATCGGCCCGGAATGTACTGCACTCGCACGGGCAATTAAGCTGGCGGTATCTTTAATATAGGTGCTACCAAACTGCTGGCGATAGGTTTTGTACGCCCAAGCTGTAGAAACTTCTAAGCTGCGATATTTGGCTAATACTATATATATATTGTCTAAACTCGGTAATGGAGAAAGTTGTTCGCCTCTTCCTGTCGCAATCACTGTTCCCCCAGCGATACAAAAGGGTACATCTGAACCTAGAACCGCGCCTAGTTCTTCTAATTCTGATTGAGTTAGTCCCAATTTCCAGAGTAAATCTATTCCCACCAACACAGCGGCGGCGTTTGTCGAACCACCGGCTAACCCAGCCGCTACAGGAATATGTTTGTCGATGGTAATTTCCACGCCGCCAAATCTCGCAAAGCTATCAGGAAATTCTTTTACCATCAGTTCCGCCGCACGATAAGCCAGATTAGTTTTATCTGTGGGTACTTGTGGGTGGTGACTGTGAACGCGAATCGTATCGGTGCTGAGAGAACGCACGCTAATCTGGTCAGCCAAGTCGATACTTTGCAGTATCATCGCTAACTCATGAAATCCATCCGGGCGATCGCCGATGATTTCCAAATACAAGTTGATTTTAGCAGGGGCTATGAGAGTATAGGAACGCATTTTAAGTGGTGAGTGCTGAGTTCTGAGTGAAAGTTACTCAGAGATAAGTAAGTTAGCTAGAGTTACCCATTGGGAGACACTGAGGTCTTCAGCGCGTACCTGGGGATTTATCTCTAATTGTTCCAGTAAGTGGGTCAAGCGATCGCGTTCTACTACCGGTTGTAAATTATTTCGTAACATTTTTCGCTTTGCACCAAACCCCAGTTTAATCAAATTCTCGAATTTACGCGGGTCAATGGCTGGGGTTTCTATTGGTCTTGGACGTAACCTCACGACTGCGGAATCTACTTTTGGTGGTGGATGAAATGCACTTGCTGGCACTGTACAAATTAACTCACATTCTGCCAAATATTGCACCCTTATACTCAATGCTCCAAAGGTTTTGGAACCTGCTTTTGCATATAACCTTTCTGCTACTTCTTTCTGCACTAATAACACTATTGAATCAAAGGGGTTAGGGTTAGGATTTGCAATCGTCCCCAGCAGTTTTTCAATTATTGGCCCTGTAATGTTATAGGGGATATTCGCAACAACTTTATTTTGATTTTGAAACTTAGGAAATGCTGCTAAATTTCCTTGTACATCTAAAGTCAAAAAATCACCTTGCAGCAGCAGAAAATTTTCTCTTTGACCCAGTTGCTTTGCTAATAAATCGCACAAATCTCTATCAATTTCTACAGCCACCAAAGATTGCACCAAAGGTAATAAACGCCGAGTTAGGATGCCGGTACCAGGGCCAATCTCCAGGACGCGATCGCCCTCCTTGCACTCCGCCGCCTTGACAATTGCGTCCAGAGCCTTCTCACTTTTGAGCCAATGCTGAGCAAAGACCTTGCGCGGTCGTACCATCTCTTTTCCTCTCTATATCTACTTTCTAGCGTTTACCAAAAAATCCGTTTCTTACTTTTTTCTTACTTTTTACTACCCATTTTTGACCCATTTTGCCTCATTAGCTATTGGCTTTTGTCTACAAATGTGGTATAGCAAATGCTGTATAAGAGAAATTGCATTTCATCTCGCCTAAAGAGGAAATCAACGCATACAGGTTGTAATTGAACTCAAACATGGTAGCTAAAGGCAGCAATATCAAACTTCAGAAAATCTGGCTTTAACCATTTTCTCTGAAGATGTCGATAAAAGAAAATTAAGATGAAAGCTAATTATATTTCTAAATGCTGAAGCAAACAGAGCATTTTAAAATTTAACTTCAACAAACTGAACCTCAGAAATTTTTCTTTGCGCCTCTGCGTGAGAAAAACTTATTCCCGCAACAAAACGAGAGACCTATTTCTGAAATCACCATTGATATCGTTGTATAGTATTTTGAGACTTAGATAAACTCTGAAAAGACTATGCCAGAAGCACCTTCAGATAGCATTTGGATTGTCACCGAAGACACCCCGCAAATATCGATTCCTGACGGTACTAAAGGCGTGACTTTTAGAGGCGGTGACTGGGGAGACGAAGCCAGAGAAACCACAGGTATAAAAGCACCTGGAGATTTCAAACGCCAAGCCGCAAAATGAGATAGCGATCGCATTGTTCAGAAATCTTCAGGAAATGTGTAAGACTGATGACGCGTAAAATACTCCACGGTTTGCATTCAGCAAGCTACCAACATCCCTTTGATCGTAAAGCCTTGGTTGCACTGCAAAAAATGCCGGGTTTACCACTTCTGCTCAAAAAGATTAATGAGTATGGTATTGATCGCCTCCTCCGGCTACAGACACTTGGTAATGAGTTTCGAGTCAACCCGCGTAACTTTCCCAAATTGCACAATGCTTTAGTCGAAACTTGCCAGATTCTCGATGAACCTCTCCCAGATTTATATCTCTATCGAGGTACAGGACACATTAATACTTATGCTGTCGGCGTGGAAAAACCATTAATCGGAGTCAACTTAGAAACCCTGGAATGGTTAGAAGAGGAAGAATTGTTGTTTGTTTTGGGACATGAAATTGCCAGAATCAAAGGAAAATATTTGACATATCAACAACTAGCTGTAGTGATGCCATTTTTGAAAAATGCGATCAGCACCACGACACTAGGATTTGGCGGACTAGCCGCCAATGGACTGGAAGTTGCATTGTACAACTGGATCGTGATGGCGAAATTGACAGCCGATCGCGCTGGATTGTTAGCTTGTCAAGATATCGATGTGGCGATCGCATCTTTGATCAAATTGGGTGGGTTACCAGGTGAATACTTAACTCCAGACATTACCCAGGATTTTATGCAGCAAGCTCGCGAGTTTCAGTTCCAGGAACTTGATGGATTAGACCAAGTTACCAAAATTTTTAGTTTTATGGAATATCGCATTCCCTGGCACGTCATGCGAGCATCAGAATTGTTGAAATGGGTAGAAACTGGGGAGTACAGTCAATGGTTGCAATCCGATCCTTCTCAACAACCACAAGCAACTGAACAGCCAGAAAATGTCAAGGATTGGGATTTCTTAGGGAACTGGTAGTCAATGGCGAAGAATTTGGCGATGCCTACTCGGCATAAACGGATATGATTTACTGCAACTGCTAAAATATGCACAGTTGATGCAAGGCTTCCTCATTAATGAAGCAGGGTTTGAGCGAAGATACTTTTTCTCCGATAAATCCCCTAATATTGGCGGAAAATAGACTCGTCCCAACCGCACTAACTGACTGCGAATCTGGCGACAGTTATTTGAAATTCCTTTCTTGGGTGCATATAAAAAAGACTTTGGCAGACTGCTAAATGTCTTAACGTTACAATACAACATCAAGACAAATTTCAGATTTACAGGTTTTTGGAATCTTCAATTTATACTGTTAACTTTCATCTCTGTAAACTTCTCGGCGGTGTTTCACCTTAACAATACTCACTAATAAAATATCATCATATATTTGATAAATCACTCGATAATCACCTACTCGAATACGATACAAAGAATCTTCATCCTCTAACTTTTTTACTCCGTTGGGACGAGGTTCCATTGCTAACTCTTGAATTTTTAGGTCGATTCTTTCTTTAACATCTTTGGGGAGTTTCTTGAGTTGCTTGACTGCACCTTTAGTCAATTCAATTTGATAACTCACGCTGTTTCTCTCTTATACTCTTCCCAAGAGACAGTCCCATTCATTTTTGCATCTAACAACTCAACACGAGCATCTCTAATATCTTCTTCATCTTCTAACAGTTCTAAAACTTTTTCTAAAGTACTTTCTGGTGCATTATATAAATACTCATTAATTAATTCAATCAGCGATTGTCTTTTAGTTGCAGTTTCCATTGTTCAACCTCTATCAAGATTTTTATCATATTATACTTCTCAAGCCGCAATTACATCTGCTCCCTCACCCAAGCTCGAAACGCCTTCATAGTAGCGTTTCTACCTTCACTTTTACTCCGCATTAAGTATTCGGGAATAACTTGAGCAATCGGTAAATTGGGAAAAACAGCACTAGCAGTAGAGGCTACATATTTGCCATTAATCATTACATTAATTTCTAATCTATTACCCTTCCATCGCCATAATTCCGGTACACCCAATACCTCATAATTATTAAACCGAGTGCGGGAGGTAATATCAATTTCAATAGCCAAATCTGGTGGTGGATCAACTGTTAAATCAATTCTATCTTTACCGCGTACAGCCGCTTCATTTTGAATGTAGAAACAATCATCAGGTTCCACCCCAGCATCCATTTTTTCTTGATCAAAAGTGGTAGAACCCAAACTCCAAAATTCTATATCGAGTTCTTCGAGTAGAGCCTTTACTAAATCCCCAATAATAACTTTCGCTACCTCATGCTCTGGTAATGGAGCCATGATTTCTAACATTCCTTGACTGTATGATATACGAGAATTGCGATTCTCACCCAATTCCGCCAAAATATTTTTATAAGCTGACCAAGATATATTTTTAATCAACAACTGATGACCGACAGGTACAACTAGCTGGTTGAGCTGAAGTAACATAATTACCCTCGTTTATCAGGTTTACCTAATCAGTACCAACTCCATCATATTTTATTTTCAACCAAAAGTAGGATGTGTTATGCCGTAGTCTAACGCATCCGTAATTTTATACTTAATTACGTTGGCATTTCTGGTTGCGTAATCGGAATTTCAATCACAAATTCTGCGCCCTTTCCTGGTGCAGAATTACAATATAATTTCCCACCATGTCTATCTACTACAATTTGGTAACTAATTGATAATCCTAATCCGGTTCCCTTCCCCACATCTTTAGTTGTAAAGAAAGGGTCAAATAATTTAGAAACTATTCCTTGGGAAATTCCTTTACCATTATCTGCAATGTGGATAGATACAAGATTACTATTAACAACTTCTGTACGAATGCGAATTTGGGGATTGGGTATTTCTTCTCCATTACCAAGCAATGAATCTTCCAAAGCATCAATTGCATTACTCAGAATATTCATAAATACCTGATTCAGTTGACCTGGATAGCAATCAACTAGAGGCAATTTTCCATATTCTTTAATAACTGCAATTTCGGAATTATCTGCTTTCGCTTTCAGGCGATGGTGTAGAATCATGAGAGTACTATCTAAGCCTTCATGGATATCCACCAGCTTAAATTCTGCTTCATCTAACCGTAAAAAATTGCGTAAAGATAAGACAATTTCCCGGATGCGTTGCGTTCCTAAACGCATAGATTGGAGCAGTTTAATTAAATCTTCTTTGAGAAAATCAAGCTCCATCTCATCAATTTCTGCTTGAATTTCTGCGGCTGGCTCAGGGTAATATTGTTCATATAATTCCAGCAGATGTAATAAATCTTGAACGTATTCACTAGCAGGAATGAGATTACCATGAATGAAATTTACCGGATTATTAATTTCATGGGCGACACCAGCAACCATATTCCCCACAGATGACATTTTCTCGCTGTGGATAAGTTGCGCTTGGGTGCGTTGGAGTTCGCGCAGAGTGTTTTCTAAATTCTGTGCTTGTTCTTGTAATTGAATTTCGGTTTGTTTGCGTTCGGTAATATCGGTTGACACACCCAGAATTTGCTTGATATTTCCCTCTTCAGTGCGGTTAAATGGTGTTTCTCGACAGTAGAGCCAGCACCATTCACCATTTGCGCGTCTAACGCGAAATTCAATCTCAACAATATCACCATCTTTGGTGGCAAGAAATTGCTGATGGTGAAGGCTGACTCTTTCGCGATCGCCTGGATGCATAATCACCGGAAGCAGATTATCTCCCATTTGTTGAATTTCTGTATTAGAGTAACCAAGAAGCATCTCAAGTTCTTGATTGGCATAAATATTGCGTTGTTCTTCTAAATCGAAAATGTAGAGAATATTAGGCAAAGAATCTGCTATGCGTTGAATAAAGTGTTGACTAGCTTGCAGCGCTTCTTCAGCTTGTTTACGCTCAGTAATATTCCAGGTTGTGCCGACAATTTGATAAATTATCCCTTCGTTATTTGTGAGGGGATTGAGTGTGGTAAACCACCATGTTTCTTGTTGATTGAAAGTTAAGCATTCTTCATAAGTTATTTCTTTACCAGTATCTAGACAGCTTTGATATCTCTGACGCACTGCTGCACCTTCAATCGTTCCCAGCAATTCTTCGGGAGTTTTGCCAATCATTGTGGCATGATTTATTCCCATGCTTTTTTCTGCTGATGAGTTGCAACCAGCAAAACGAAATTCACCATTTTCCAAAACATTAATTACAAATATGAGTTGAGGAACGCCATCATAAATACTCCGTAAGAATTGCTCTTGTTCTTGTAATTTATTTTCTGCATCTTTGCGTTCGCTAGCATCACGAGTAATAGTGGCAAAACACATAGGTTCGCCAGTATGAGGGTTTTTAATCGCAAACATATTGTAATCAACAGGAATAGCCTTTTCTGTTTGGAAATGTCGAAAATGCAATTCCCCTTGCCACATTCCTTGTTGTATAACTATCGGTAAAATCTCCTGGAGTAAGAATTGTCTATCTTCGGGAAAGATATAATCAATAATGTTAGATTTTTTGACAACTTCTAGACTTTCAACTCCTACAATACTGCGTCCGGCTTCATTCAAAAATAATGCTTTTCCTTCCAAAGACGCAAAACCAATAAAGTCACTACTATTTTCAATCAACGAGACAAAAATTTGCCTATCTTGTTCAGCTTGTTTACGTTCTGTAATATCTGTTGTCGTGACAACTAGTTGAGTAATTTGTGAGTTGCTATCAAACAGCGGCGTGATATTCAACAGCCACCAGTTTTCTTGATTATTGTTCCAGAAAGATTCCTCAAAAAAGATA
The DNA here is from genome assembly GCF_014696315.1 of Calothrix membranacea FACHB-236. Taxonomy (GTDB): domain Bacteria; phylum Cyanobacteriota; class Cyanobacteriia; order Cyanobacteriales; family Nostocaceae; genus Aulosira; species Aulosira membranacea. Next base: position 58,027 of record NZ_JACJPX010000040.1, on the reverse strand, counting down.
CTCTTGCGTAACTTAATGCATTCTTGATAACGGCGACGATAGTAATATGCCATATCAGCAGGTAGTGCAGCTGCCATTGTTCGCCCCACAAAAGATTCTAACGGCATGGGGCTGAGTTGGAGGATGGCAGGATTGAATTTTACGTAACGGAACTCTGCACCATCATCTAAAACATCTAAGACAAAGATGCCATAGTCTACCCCTTCCCAGATGCTTTGTAAAAATTGTGCCTGTGCTTGGAGTTGTTGCTGGGTTTTTTGGTTATCGCTAATATCGAATAAGCAACCATACCAAATAATCTCACCATCTATTTGACGTTCAGGAAAAGAGAAAGCTTTAACCCATTTCTTTTTACCAGCCAGCGTCATCATCCGCCACTCGCTGTCAAAGTTTTGCAGAGTTTGGGCGGAGTTAGCAATTGCTTGTTGCACTCCTCCAAGATCATCAGGATGAATTAGGCTAAATGCGAAAGACGCATCTTCTTTAATTTCTTCTGGTGCTAGTCCGAGAATATCTCGACATCGTGAAGATGCATAGGGAAAAGAAACTGTACCATCAGGTTGCAGAGAAAATTCATAAAGCATACCTGGGAAATTATCTGCCAACCTTTGCAACCTAGCTTCACTATGACGCAACTCTGCTGTACGTTCCTCAACTCTGGCTTCTAATTCTTCATTAAGTCGTTTCAGTTCTGCTTCAGCCTGTTTGCGTTGAGTAATATCTAAGAGTACGCCACAGAAGATAACCTCTTCTTGATTATTTCGTATCGGCGTTGAATCTCCTTGCCACCAGACAACTTCCCCAGTAGGCTTAATTAATCGTCCTTCGTAGTGCCAAGGGATAGAATTTTCGATAGCTTCTAATACTGAAGCCGTAAAATTCTCAATATCTTCAGGATGTATGCAAGCAACAAAGCAATCAAAATTCTGCATAACTGCTGCGGCTGAGATTCCTGCTAAATCCCAAATAAAATCGCTTACATAGTCCACTCTCCAAACGCCATTATGGTTGGTGAACTGAAAAATTGCCCCAGGTACATTAGCAGCAATATCCCGTAAAAACTTTTCGCTATTAGCTAGGGCGATTTCTGTCTGTTTCCGAGTGGTAATCACTTCGGTAAACATAATAATGCCACCCACCGCACCAGATTCTTCATGCCAAGGATGTATCTCCCACTTCACCCATTCAGTAGTACCATTGGCACGAATGAAGATATCTTCTTCAGATTTTTCAATAGCACCGGCTAGACAGCGCTGGTGAATTTCACGCCAATTCTGGGAAATTTCCGGAAAAACTTCATAATGAGAACGCCCAATAATCTTTTCATCGCCTAAGCTATAATCCTCTCGCCAACGCCGACTAACTAACAGATAGCGCATCTCACAGTCAAAAACCGCGATCGCAGCTGGAGTGTATTCTATAAATAACTGCATTTGCTGCTGGCGAGATTTTAGCGTACTAAAGCAGTGATTAGACCCCACTATCTGACGTAGTTCTGTCAGTTCCTGTTGTAGAGATTCATAAGTATTTTTATCTACAGTAATCAGATTGCTAGTCATCGATTTGTCACTTGCTAGCTAGGCAGATGAAGTTAACTTTAATACTTAGTCTTCCCACTTCCAGCCAGTAAACAACATTCTCGGGGATAAATGGGCATTGGGCATTGGGCATTGGGCATTGGGCATAGATAATGGGAGATGAGGGAGAAATAGCAAACACCCAATTACTCATTACCCATTACTCATTACTCATTACTCATTACCCATTACCCATTACCCATTACCCATCACCTCACCCAACTGATGCTGAATTAGCAATCCTTTAAGCGTCGCATTCTCAGCTTTAATCGCTTGATTCTCTGCTTCCAATTCAGCAATTCTCGCCTTCAATGCTTCCTTAGTTGTACCTTGCCGATGAATGACAACTTCCCGATAAATTTCTAAATTAGCATCCTCATTCATCCATCTTTGATATGTTTTGGTATGCTCTTGTACTGTATGCCCCATGTAATCAGACATCGTTTTAATGGGAACTTGCAAGCGATGTCCACGAATGGCATAAGCGTGGCGTAATTCGTATGGTCTAAACCCAATATTAGTAACTCTAAATCTAATGTGAAGCTTTGCTGTTTTATTGCTGAGGTTACCTTCATTGTAAGGAAACTTGATATTTTTTAAATCAAATAATTCTACCCAATGGGGATATAAAGGCGGAATACCACAACTGCGCTCACCAGTTTTTGTTCCCTCTGTCAATCGCGGATTTAATGTTACTAAATGAAAAGTATTGTGAGGATGAAGAAATGCTTCTATATCAATGGCGTATAATTCATGGGGTCTTAAGCCGTAAGTTGCTAACATCCCATAAGCCCATTGCCATTGTTCCGGTTTTGTAATATTCTCCTTAGTAGCGAATGCTGATAATGGCATCCCAATTTTATTAAATCCTTGAATAATTTCCTCATCTGCAGGTACTTTGCGAATACTAGGATAAGGCTTGGGCGTAGCATAAGCATCAATTGTTTTTAAGCCATTAATACCGCAAAATTCGCAAAACTTCTTCAATTGCCATGTTAGGAAAAACCGCCCAGATGTATTAGGTTTGGTTTTGTCCAATGCTTTTTCTAACGCTGATAAAGACATCGGCTCATCTGGCGGCAGCTTTTTCAGATGTCTAATATAATGAGTTTCCCAAGTGCGGATTCCTTGGCGATTTTTTTCATGGGTTTTCCAAAATTCCCGTTCATAATCTTGAATCCATTCACTGATGAGTTTGCCAGAATCTTCCGGTGCAGGTAACGCAATTTTTTGTGCTTGCTTCCCTAGTAATTCTGGTGTCCACTGGAATTGTTTTGTAATTAGTGATAAATCTAATTCTCGTGCTTTTACTACTGCCGTTTTTACACCAATATCATTAGCAGCAAAACCAAATGAAATGGTATACTGCTTACTTGGACTACCATTTTTTCCCACATCCCCAGGTCTACAGGGAAAAGTCCCTTGTAAACCGATAGTTTTAGCACTAGTAAGCTTAAGTTTAACCTTCACCCTATCCAAACTTAATGCCAAGTTAGCTTGCTGAACCGCGTGTTTTATCCGAAGATATTCACGCTCCATCTTCACGCCTTCGTCAGATGGTGAATGTTTAGCTTTCCATTGCTTCCACTTGGCTGGTTCCCAAGTATCAATTGCAATCCCATCGTACTCAGCATTACGGATATCGTATGTACTGGCTTCATTGTTAGACATAAGCTTTTCTGGCATCGAGGAAAGTACTGAGAATTTCAGGCTAAATTGGGGTAGCGGTTTTAAATATCAGCAATTTTACTAACAAAATTAAGCTTGGATAAACCCAATTCAAATCTCGCTAATTTATACGGAACTGAGAACAATAACACTGAAGTTAATAACAACAACCTAACAACTTCAAAGCAACTAACTTCAAAGGGGTGTATAACATGATGAGCCTAACTAAAAGATATTTTTTACCATTAATTGCTGTGGCGATCGCAACCAGCATCAGCAGTTGTAGTTCTAATCCTAGCGCTACCCAGGATACCGCCAGCGAGGTACCAGCGCCCACTCCAACAGCAAATGTCACATCATTCCCCTCTCCCAGCCAAACGCCCAGCATGGCTCAACTGAGGGCTAAATCTGATAATATTGGCATACCTTCGCCTCAAGCAACCACTGAAAGCACACCTGCTGCAACTACGATAGAAACACCCACAGCCAAAGAATCTCCTACAGAGCAAGCTGCTACTGGTAAAACTACCAATGTCACCCTATACACAAGTGACACGCAATGCCAACAACTAATTCCCCAAAAAGTAGCAGTACCAGCAGATGAGCCTGTAGAAGGTGCGGTGAGTAAGATTTTAGAGCAAAGAGATTCAGGAGACTTTAACTTATCTAGTTATCGCGTTAACCTCAAAAATGGCGTTGCTACCGTTGATTTGCGAGTATCGCCCAACTCCAAACGGCAAATAGCTTCACTTTCTAGTTGTGAACAGTTTGCCATGTTTGGTAGCCTTCGCAAAACCCTCACTAGTAACCCTCAATGGAAGATTAAAGAAGTACGCTTCACCGAACGAGGCGAGGAAATTGTGCTTTAGTTAATTGGTATTTGTACCAATTACCAATTACCCATTCCCTAATCCCCAGTCCCCAATCCCCCATTTGATAAAAGCCATTGTTCAACCAACTCTGTCATAATGTCACTCATCTGTCGTTCCTGAAAAGCGGCTGCGGCTTTCAATTTTCGATGCAGCTGCTTAGGCAGATAGATAGTTGTGCGAATATAATCAGGGTCGGTACTTTTGCTTAAAGAAGTCGGCTTATCTTCTATTAGCTGTGGGTTGTCTCGTTGTTGACGGCTACGCGCAGCATCAATTAGTTCATCAAAACGGCTATTTTTCTTTTTATTCAAGATTAATTTCTCCGTATTTAGTTAATAGTCAAAAAGTCAAAAGTTGCAGAGACACGATTAATCGCGTCTGTACTCAAAAGTCAAAAGTTTGAATCTGATGAATCCAACTTTCTTTAAAGGTGTGAAGGAAAATCGTTAAAGCAGAGTGAGAATTAGATAATTACGAAAAAATACTATAACTACAAATTATTTTGACCTTTGACTCTTGACCCTTGACCCTTGACTGTTATTGAATTTTCCAATATTTCTTTTCCAGCCTCAGCGTAACACCGCCAGGCAATTTGAGCATAGGAATCTTTCACTGCATTCACTGGTACTCCTTCTAAAGCCGCACGTTGGAATACAGCTAGGCGGCGAATACCAGATTTGAATACAGGTAACCCAGCGTTTAACAACGCTGTTCGCGCTTCTTCTCCCGCCTTATTGGGATTTGGAGGAATCAGCGTCAACAAAATGCGAAAATTGGTCTTGTATTGCTTGAGAGCCTCCACCATTTGCATTGTTGCAGCTAAAGCGATCGCATCAGGAGTTGTAGGGATAACTAGCAAATCGCATCCCTGAGCAATAGTTTTGAGTTCATCTGGGTTTGGTCTGGCTGGAGTATCAATCACAATATGTTCATAGAGTTTAGCCAACTGTATCCCCTGGTGTTCATCAGCAACTTTGAATGGTAAACAACCTCGGTTAGACCAATCCAAAGCACTGCGGTTGAGGTCACCATCTACAAGCAGTGTATCAGCCATATTCTGAAAATATGTAGCTAGGTGGAGTGCTGTAGTTGATTTGCCAACACCCCCCTTAAACGCCGCTACCGTAATAATCATTTTGGTTTAATCAGCAAATAGTTCCCAGAATTCTACTGCATATTTAAACATCTGGACATTTAGTTTGCATCTAGATGTTTAGATGCAAACTAAATGTTTAAACATTCAAACACTTGTATGTTTTATATAAAAAATATAAATGTACTAAATATAAGTAAGCTTATATTTAAAATATAAAATAATTTAAGTAAAATATAGAGCAAAACGTATAAAAACAATTAAGTATATAGTTATAGAGAAGCATGATGCTTTGTGGCATATATACTTCAAGCTTCATGACCGAGATGTTGAATTAAAGACCTATAGGACTTCTATTTAATTGTTAAACCTCTCAGAGTGATATAGGTAAATTAAATACAAAAAACATATATACATAGATATTGCAAATAAATGATTAGTAATACAGTAGTAAGTCAAAACGATGTTAAGAAAGGTTAATTAGGCTAAAACTCTCTTTCCTCCAGCCTTAACCTGACAATAAATATTTATGACGGACTACTTTATGGTTGACTACTTTATGGTTAAATAGCAAACATTTACCAATTTAGGTTGATGTACACAGTAATGCTAAGAATGGTATACAGATAGATAGACAGGTGAGGCGAAAGAGTCTACAATCTGACTTGTTGCGGTAAATTTACCTATTAGCTAATCAACCTAAGCATAGTAAAGATTTTCTAGTGTTTCAGCATCGATGCAGAAGCACCCTATTAATATTATGGAAGTCTTTAGTAAAGAGTAGCAAACCAATGGACGTAAAGCTAATTTTGGTGGGATTAACAGTCATATTTACGGTTTCGTGCTTGTTTTTTGGCACAAAAAACGGCTTTTATGATTCCGATAACTATCACGGTAATGGCTCAGCACATTGAAAGAGCTTGAGAGAGTCGGAAAGGAAAACAGACAAGAGGAAAACTCCCTTAGCCCATAGTTTTAGGGCTTCTCGTTACCCAACTTTTCCGAACCAGCGCGGGTTCGGCGGAGGTGTCCTCCCCCATCAAAAATCCGCATTTTCAGGGTGAAAGGGCGAAAAATGAGACTTGCCCCGAAGTCAAAAAACCAAAAAACCCCGTAATTTTTGGCTTTTGGGATATGTCCATGACAATGAGGTTTGAGGGGAGGAGAATTATGAGGGATAATCTTTCGTCCTCTCGGATTGGTGCTGGGGAGGAAACTACCGAATTAGAATGTTTGCCTTATAGCGTCCAGCATAATGATGAGGGCGTATGTTTACTGGTACGGATGGGCCCGTACCGCATCTTGCTGGATTGTGGCTTGGGAGATATTTCATCGCTGGTGAAGGGGTTGAAAAATTCAGCGCGTCAACGCCATTTACCCCTACCAGCAGATTTAGTTTTAATTAGTCACGCCCACCCCGATCATGCTAGAGGCTTACTGGAACTGCATAAAGCTTTTCCACATTTACCCATATACGCCAGCGAAGTAACCAGCAAGTTACTATCATTAAACTGGTTAGACCAAGATTTAAAGTCAATTCCCCAGTTTTGTCAGGCGTTACCGTTGCGATCGCCTGTGGAATTTAAAGAGGGACTCGTCGCAGAACTATTTCCCGCCGGACATTTACCTGGGGCGGTAGCAATTTTACTTACCTATACAAGCCAACGGCGTAGCTACAGGCTACTTTACACAGGCGACTTTTTCCTTTCTAACTCGCGGTTGGTGGAAGGATTGCGTTTAGAAGAATTACGGGGATTAGACTTAGATGCTCTCATTATTGAAGGTACCTATGGCACTTCCCGCCATCCCCACCGCCGCAACCAAGAAAATCAACTAGCAGAACGCATTCATCGCGCGATCGCAGAACGCTGTTCTGTGTTGCTTCCCACACCAGCATTAGGTTTGGGGCAAGAACTGTTGATGTTATTACGCAGCCATCACCACTTTACAGGTAGAGATTTAGATATTTGGGTTGATGGTGCTGTCGCCACAGGTTGCGATGCTTATCTTGAACTTTTACCCCACCTCCCCGCCTCAGTCCAAAACTTCGCCCGTCATCAACCTTTATTTTGGGATGAAAGAGTACGCCCCCGCGTGCGGCGTTTGCAAGCAGAACATCGCCCTAATATTGGCAAATCTCCCTGTATTGTCCTTACCGATTCCACAGCGGATTTCAGCCAATATTGCCAAGCCGACACAGGCCCCTGGTTAATTTTGCTGCCAGAAAAAATTGATATCAAAACTAAAAAACAATATCCTGCGCCTACCACTATTGAAAGCTATCTCCTCGCTCAGCATAGTGATGGGCCAGGTACTACCCAGCTAATTCATAATTTAAGACCGCAACACGTAATTTTTGTTCACGGTTCCCCCGCCTACCTAGCAGATTTAACAGGTTTAGAAGAGTTACAAAACCGCTACCACCTGCATTCTCCAGCCGCGGGTGTTTTAGTAGAACTGCCCATAGGCGACACATTTTTACAACCAGCTGCACCAGAAACCAATTATGAAGGTGAACTGACAGAATTAGGAACTGGCATCACCATCACCCTACCAGAAACGATTACAACAGACCCCCGTTGGCGACAATTTGCCGACACAGGCTTAATCGAAGCCCGTTGGCAAGGGGAAGAAATCGTATTGAGAGGTTTACCCCAAAGAGAACTACTCAATCAAAATAGCGATCGCTTTACCTGGACAGACATAGAATGCTGCGGAACCTGCCGGTATCAAAGGGGTCAGCGCTGCTGGAATCCCAATTCCCCCTTGTATAACTTCAAGGTAACTCTAGAAGGTTACTGTCCCGCCTATGAAGCGTTGAATGAGGATGAGTAGGGATTGGGTAATGGGTAATGGGTACAAACACTAAACCCCATGCCCTATGCCCTATGCCCCATGCCCAAATAAGCCAAAAGTCCAGAGCGGAAACATTGGCTCTGGACTTTTAACTCTCGACTATTTTGATTTATTCAGCATTTGAATCTGGGTAATGGTTACGAATACGCTCAGCTTCAGGACAGTCTTCGGTCAGCAGAGGTTCTACATTGCCGCGTGGTACTGAGGCTAACTTTTGGGTTACAGCACCAATACTTTCGAGTCGAACCATCTCTTCCCAAGAACAAACTTCATCCTCTTCATCTGTTTCATAGCGTAGGGTCACTAAATCTCCCTCTATATCAATGATGCGGGCACGCTCGATCCAGCGTTGCTGATCCCGCAAGAATACACATACCTCCCGCCCATCGCAACACAACTGATAAATCTTGCGGTGTAGCATGTACTGCTTCTGCCTTTTTAAACAACGTAGTTAAACCTTTCAAAATCTGGGTTTGCCCCCAGTGCATAATACCCTAAAGAGTCAGTTTTACGGTTTCAGCATCCCTACCTTTGTTAAGCCCAAGCAAAGGGAATTTTGGGTAATCAACTAGTAGTTACTGCCTTGGTGAAACTAAAACTCCATCAGGGGGATTCAGCAAATGTATTCTTCATAGAAGTCATACAATTCGGGATTTATCCTCACTAGGTTAATCCTTGCTGATGAGTTCTTTCTACCATTATGTAATAATAGATACTCCGAAACAAACATCGATTGCGGTTGTTTGAGTTGCCTACTTGTAGTCATTGGCATTGCTGGGAAGTCCGGGAACTCGGCTGTACTTTTACCCCTATGTATTTGATCTTAACTCATTCTCTTGCTGACCTGAATGGTTTTAGACAACAACAGCCCAAGAGTTTTTGAGTTTAGGGCTTTTTGACTGAGGTGACGTGTCCCGCCTAGGAGCAACTATGCAACGCCAAAGTCAACTGTTGCAGGAGTATCAGCAAGATTTATTCCCTATGGGAATTTCCATGAGTAATTTCGAGGATGCTTCTCGTTTAACTCTACCTCCACGAACTGCATCATATAAAGCGGCAAGGGCTACCAAATCATCTGACTGATAAGACTTTGTCGCTAGCACTTGATGGAGTAGACCTTCAGATTCAACACTAAGGTATCCAGTTTGAAAAGCAGATTCAACAAGTGTGCGAATCATCATGATTAGGTCATATTATGCAATTTGTTACCTCCAGTATGAGATATTTCCTTATTTTACTAATTGATATCTGACAGCAAGCTGTTGTGATTATAATTACACAATCATGTGATCTCTGTCATCGAGAATCCGCATCTTGTCCGATTCTGTGAAAGCCGATTTTACTAATAAAAGTACGGATTATAATACATACTCTCCTAGTACTCAACTGGCGAATGGACAAAAAGTTATGATAGTTAAATATACATTATTTTTCAGTATTTGCCGCATGATGGCTAACAAGCTTAATGATATGAACGAATCATAATATACATATGATTAAGGGAAAAACACACGGAAATCCTCATCTTGTTGGCTTAACTCTACCCAATCGAGATTCAAAGACCGTAATTTCTGGGTCAAGCGATCGCAAGCTGGACATTCCGTGGCGTAATGTCCCGCATCAATTAAAATGAGACCGCGATCGCGACTTTCTTGAAATTGATGAAATTTACAATCGGAAGTGAGATAAGCTTGGGCATTAGTTTTCACCACAGCCGAAATATAGCTAGCACCCGAACCCCCCAAAACCGCCACACGGGTAATTTCTTGGTGTAAATCAGCAGTTGGTGAAACAATCAAGCTTTTGGGAGCAAGTTGCTTGTGAATTAATGTCAGTAATTTTTCTAACGTCATTACAGGCTGAAGATTTCCCACCCGACCATACCCTAAACCATTTTGTGTGGGAACGATAGGGGTTGAATCTTGGAGTTCGAGAATTTGAGCCAAAACATCAGCCGTCCCATCCTGTACTTGATCAAAATTGGTATGGGCGCTGTAAATGCCAATATTGTGAAGAAAAGCTAACCGCACCATATCCGCGATCGCTTCTCCAATGCGAAAAGATTTAGGCGGGCTAAAAATTAGGGGATGATGGGCAAAAATCAGATTAGCATTAGTGGCGATCGCTTCTTGCATCACCGCCAAAGTTGGCGTTAAACATACCAAAACCCTAGCGGGTTCTTGTAAAATCCCAGGTTCAACCTGCCAACCACAATTATCCCAACTTTCACACCAAGCAGGATTTGCCCATTCTTCAAACCATGTAATTAAGTCAGCAATTCTCATTAAATTTCAGTAGCCACAAAGTGAGCTAATTATTTTATGCCCAATTAAGCCTACATAAAACTGTGGCTTAAATAATATTTAATGATTAGCCAACCCTGGAAAACTTCTATCCAGAGATGTGAACCACTAATTCTCTCACATGACTGCGCTGACGATGTTCCCAAACATAAATACCTTGCCAAGTCCCCAAAACCAAATGACCGCGATTAATGGGGATATGTTCTGAAGTGTGAGTCAACGCTGAACGGATATGCGCCGGCATATCATCAGGGCCTTCTGCATCATGAATGTACTTGCCTGATTCTGGTACAAGTTTCGCCATAAAATTAGCCAAATCCACCAGCACATCAGGGTCAGCATTTTCTTGAATCACTAAACTAGCGGAAGTGTGGCGTAAAAATAGGGTACAAAGACCAGTTTCCACCCCCGACTCGGCAACAATCGCTTCAATTTTTGAGGTGATATTTTGAAAAGACTTGCCAGTAGTGGAAACTCTGAGTAGCTTTTGGTAATGAGTCATCTGCAATGAATTAAAAGTCCACTGAGCGTCAGAATACGCTTGCTGATTGAGAATATATCATACAACTTGGGAAGAGGTGGTCTGTCCGGTAGCTGTGTTACCAGAGATTGAGTGGCTTCTATCTTAATTATGTGTTGCTTGATGTTGGAGTTGAGGTATGGAAAAGGAGAGGATTACTGCTGAAGACTTGCTCAGACTTTATGCTGCTGGGGAAAGAGATTTTAGTGGAGCCAATGTCAGTGGAGAGCTTATTGGACTTGACCTCCAAGGAATCAACCTTAGTGATGCTTACTTGCTTGTCTATTGTGAGCGTTCCAATTTGAGCAACGCCAATTTTCAGAGTGCTGGAATTGCGGACTGTGGGTTTATGGAAGCTAATTTGAGTGGAGCCAATCTCAGTGAGGCTATTTTGACTGAATCCAACTTCGAGGGAGCTATTTTGATTGGTGCTGATTTGAGAAGATCTCAGATGATTCGCACCTCTCTGGGAGGTGCTAACTTGGTAGATGCCGACTTGAGAAGTGCTAACTTGGAAAGCGCCGATTTGGCTAGGGCTAGCTTGGTAGATGCGGACTTGAGAAATGCCAACTTGGAAAGCGCCAATTTGGCTAGGGCTAATTTGACTGGAGCTAATTTGGTCGGATCTGATTTGAGAAATACCAAATTGCGAGACGCTAACTTGAGTTACGCCAATTTGGCTGGGGTTGATCTGAGTGTAGCTATTCTCTGCAATACGCTTATGCTTGATGGCACCTTCCGAGATGATCATTGTGTTTGAGTGCGATCGCCAAGCATTTGTGTAAGTAAATCATCTACAGTATGGCAATAATCGGCACTAGAGTATTCTTTACTATATCCGTTGAAAAGATGCAAAATTAAAAATCCAGATGACTGAGGAATTAGAAAGAGCCGATAATGATTCACCCTGGAAAGAAATATTAGAAGCATACTTTCCCCAAGCCATGCATTTTTTCTTCCCAGAAACCGCCATACTAATTGACTGGGAACGTCCCCATGAATTTTTAGATAAAGAATTTCAGCAAATCGCCCGTGATGCCGAACAAGGCAGAAGATACGCAGATAAATTAGTTAAAGTTTGGCAAATTCAAGGAGAAGAAATTTGGCTATTAATTCATGTAGAAATTCAAGCCAAAGCGGAAGATAACTTTGCAGAAAGGATGTTTTCTTATAATCTGCGAATATTTGACAAATTTGGCAAAGATGTTTTCTTATAATCTGCGAATATTTGACAAATTTGGCAAACCAGCAATTAGCTTGGCGATTCTGTGCGATGCTGACCCCAATTGGCGACCAAATCAATATAATTACAATTATCCTAATACCAGGCTAAATTTTGAATTTGGCACCGTCAAACTTCTTGATTATCAAAACCGTTGGGCAGAGTTAGAGAAGAGCGATAACCCATTTGCAACGGTTGTCATGGCACATTTAAAAACACAGCAGACAAGTAAAAAACCAGGCGATCGCAAAACTTGGAAATTTAGCTTAATCCGTCGATTATACGAACAAGGGCTGCAAGAAAAAGATATTCGTAACCTCTACCGATTTATTGATTGGGTTATGATTTTACCAAAAGCATTGGAAGCAGAGTTTTGGGAAGAATTTAAGCAGTTTGAGCAGGAGCGAACTATGAGCTATGTAACAACTGGTGAACGTATTGGCTACGAACGAGGAAGACAAGAAGGTGAGCAAAATCTCATCCTAAGGTTACTCACAAGACGGGTGGGGGATGTACCCTCAGAAGTTCAAGAACGCATTAAATCCCTTTCTCTAGCGCAATTAGAAGCACTTGGCGAGGCTTTGCTAGATTTTACAGGACTAGAGGATTTACTTAGCTGGTTAGAAGCAAATCCTGCCGATTAGGATTTACGTAATGCGATCGCTCCTAACTCATAGAAAAATATTGCATCACAGCATTTGCGATCGCTTCATTGCCATCTTTAGCAATTGCTTGAGATAGCTTTGGTTGCATAAGAGGTTGATGGAGAAAATCCCAAGTTCCTTGGAAAAACTCCGTTGGAGTGAGAATTTGATGCTGATGATAATTGGTTAACCCTTCTATCAAAAAAGCTGCTTCCGCAAAACCCTCACGGGTAACAGTAGCAATAGGTACTTCTAATTTGATAGCTTCAGCAAAAGTACCATAACCAGGTTTAGATACAACTCGCCCACAAATAGGCATAAAATCTACAGGGCGGTATTTACGGTCAGTAATTTTCACTACATTAGGTAAATCTGGTGCAGATTGATCAAAAACAATAAATTGCCAATCGGGGAATAGGCGCAAGTTATTGTAGGGAAGTTGCTGCAAACCTAAGCCGCCGAAAGTCAGCAGAATAGTTTTTTCCACAGGTGCAGTAATCCCCCAACTGGAACGCAAATCATCAGCAGCATAACGGGGTGAACCGCCTGTTAAACCCACATCAATAATATTGGGAAAAGCTGACATCGGTTCATGAAAGGGGAGACGATACAGGCGATCGCATTTTGAATAACACTCACTAATCCAGTCAGCAATTTCCAAAAATTCCCCACCCCAATCACGATAGATAAAATCCCAGCCAAAGTTACTCATCGACCAGCAGGGGATATTTGCAGCCTTAGCAATTACAGAGGCGAGAAAGGGGATATCCGCCAAGATCAGATGAACGCGATTTTGGCGAATAAAATTGACTTCCGATGCCACCAGGGAATTCTGCTTCTGCTTAATTTCCCTTAACTTGTCCAAAGTCGCAGCTTTATCCATAGTCAAGCTATCTGCTTGGATTACACCCAAATCAAAAGCCCTAGGACGATGGATAAAATCGCCTTCGATATAGCACTCTAGTAACCACCGCGGCGCAGTCGTCACCATAATTAACAAAACTTCTGGACATAACTTTTGAATAGTTGCAGCGACTGATGCCATGCGACTAGCATGACCAAAACCGTGGTTAGTAACGGCTATGTATAAAATTGGGCGTTCCATATTCATAGTGTCAACCGTTAACAGCCCTCATGAGGGATTGTGCAACTTAAAAGCAGAATAGCTTAGCAAATTATTTTTCCCCATCTTACCCATGCTTCAAGCCTGGAAGCCGAACACAAAACTAGCTTCTCGGCCTTTCGCCGTAAAATTTACCGAAAAATTCTTCTTCCCAGTCAGCAGTCAACCGTCAACCGTCAACAATTAATATTAGAATTTCTACCACAAGTAAGACCCGTAAAGAAGCTATTATTTGCAACGATCGCTCCTATAGTATAGAGAGGACTTCATGCAAATTCAAACACCAGACTGGGTTAAGCACGCAGTTTTCTACCAAATTTTTCCCGATCGCTTTGCTAGAAGTAAACAGCCTCGCAAACGCTTATTGCATGAGGCCCGGTGGGAAGATTGGGAAGCGATGCCAACATTGCAAGGTTATAAAGGGGGCGATTTATGGGGCATTATCGAAGGTCTAGATTACATCCAGGATCTAGGAATTAACGCCATCTACTTCACACCCATCTTTCAATCTGCGAGTAATCACCGCTACCATACCCACGATTATTATCAGGTCGATCCACTCTTAGGGGGGAATGAAGCTTTTAAGGAATTACTAGACGCAGCCCATCAGCGCCATATCAAAGTCGTGTTAGATGGAGTATTTAACCACTCCAGTCGCGGCTTTTTCTTTTTTCACGACGTTTTAGAAAATGGCCCTCATTCCCCTTGGGTAAATTGGTTTAAAATTGACGGCTGGCCAGTTTCACCTTACAACGGTGAATTTCCTGCCAACTATGAAGGCTGGGCGGGAAATCGGGCTTTACCAGTATTTAACCACGATAACCCCGAAGTCAAAGAATATATTATGGAAATTGCCGAATATTGGATTAAATTCGGCATTGACGGCTGGCGGTTAGATGTGCCATTTGAAATTAAAACACCAGGATTTTGGCAAGAATTTCGCGATCGCGTCAAAGCAATTAATCCCGAAGCTTATATTGTGGGTGAAGTGTGGGGAGATTCCCGCGAGTGGCTAGATGGTACTCAATTTGACGGCGTAATGAATTATCTATTTGCCGGGCCAACCATCGCCTTTGCCGCAGGCGATCGCGTAGTCTTAGATCAGGTGCAAAGCCGTGACTATAAACCATACCCACCTTTATTTGCAGCTGAGTACGCCGCCCAAATTCAGGAACTATTGCAACTTTACCCTTGGGAAATTCAGCTGACGCAATTAAACTTGCTAGCGAGTCACGATACAGCCAGATTACTCACAATTTCTGGTGGTGATAAAGCCAGTATAGAACTAGCAACCCTCCTATTACTGACATTTCCTGGTGCCCCTAGTATTTACTATGGTGATGAAGTTGGTTTACCTGGTGCCATAGATCCCGATTCTCGCCGTGGCTTTCCTTTAGAAGCTAGCTGGGATCGTGAAATCCTCCAGACTCACCGCCAATTAATTGCCCTACGCCATACTTACCCAGCTTTGCGGACAGGCGATTACCAAGTAATTTATGCCCAAGGCGCACTGTATGTATTTGCCAGAACCTTAGGCACAGAAGAATTAATTATTGCCGTCAACACTGGTACAGCATCAACAAACGCCAATATTGACATTAATAATTTGCGTACTCAACCCAACAAGCTTGTATATGGCAATGCTGAAATTACCTGGGATAAACAAGGAGAAACCCAGCAGCTTTCTCTCTCTCTTCCCGCACGTGCCGGTTGCATCCTCAGTGTCAGTTAATTAAGATGCAGCATCCCCCATGTTTCGAGGCATAAAAAAACTGTCATAACACTTATCTTAGGGTGGGCACTTTTATCGCTCAAGCCCTTATTTTTTTAAGTTATTGCCCATACCCACCCTAAACTTACTTTTTCCCCTTCCCCTTTCCCCAGTCCCTAATACCCAATCACCACTCCCCAATCCCTGATCTACCCAAAGATACATAAACATCCGTAGCTAAAAAAAACTACCATGATCCTAAGAAGCACTAACCAAAAATGATTGCATGAGTTACTATATCGCTCCTCGGTTTTTGGACAAATTAGCTGTCCATATTACCAAAAACTTTCTAGATCTCCCTGGCGTGCGAGTTCCCTTAATTTTAGGGGTTCACGGACGTAAGGGAGAGGGAAAATCTTTTCAATGTGAGTTAGTCTTCGAGAAAATGGGTGTAGAGGTAACTCACATATCTGGTGGTGAATTAGAAAGTCCAGATGCGGGAGATCCAGCACGTTTAATACGTCTGCGCTATCGGGAAACCGCAGAATTAATCAAAGTGCGCGGTAAAATGTGCGTGCTGATGATTAATGATTTGGATGCAGGTGCAGGTAGATTTGATGAAGGAACGCAATATACAGTCAATACTCAGTTGGTAAACGCCACGCTAATGAATATTGCCGATAATCCCACAGACGTGCAATTACCTGGAAGTTATGATTCCACACCGTTACGTCGAGTACCGATTATCGTTACAGGAAATGATTTTTCTACCCTTTATGCACCATTAATTCGGGATGGTCGCATGGAGAAATTTTACTGGGAACCCGATCGCGATGACAAAGTCGGAATAGTTAGCGGGATATTTGAACCAGATGGACTCTCTCAGCGGGAAATTGAACAGCTAGTTGATACCTTCCCCAATCAATCGATAGACTTTTTTAGCGCATTGCGATCGCGCATTTATGACGAACAAATTCGCCACTTCATCCATCAAATAGGATTTGAGCGTGTTTCCCTACGTATAGTGAATAGCGCTGAAGGGCCACCAGAATTTAAAAAGCCGAATTTTAGGCTATCTCATTTACTTGAATCTGGTAAATTGATGGTTGGCGAACAAAAACGAGTAGAAAATTCCCAGCTAGTTGACGAATACAATCGCCTCAATCGCGGCAAAAGTTACCAAGCTGCACCACCTGCTGCAGCGACACCAATAACTCAGCCATCCAGCAATGGTACAAATTCCGGCGCAACCAATAACAACTTCCAAAAAGAAGAAACATTAAGTCCCCATTTAACCCTAGAAACACAAGAACAAATCCGGCAAATCTTAGCGCAGGGTCACACAATTAACATTGAACACGTCGATGAAAGACGCTTCCGCACAGGTTCCTGGCAAAGTTGTCTCAATACCCACATCGATGCTCACTCAGATGCCATCTCAGCTTTAGAATCATGTCTAACTGAATATGAAGGCGAGTACCTACGTTTAGTAGCCATAGATCCCAAAGCCAAGCGCCGAGTGACGGAAACGATTATTCAAAGGCCGAACGGGAGGAATTAGAGGCTGAGGCGGGGATGAGGGAGATGAGGAAGAACGCACAAATGCTAACTTCCCATTCCCTATTCCCCACTCCTACGCCTTCTTCGTCTTCCCAATTGATGTTTCTTCTTTGACCACCTTAGAACGGGTAACCGTGCTTTTACGGATACGTTTACTTGTACGGACACCACCTGCTAATTCATATTCGTGGCTGTCTTTACCGTATTTAAAGGCGACTCCCAGTAACATTCTCTCGCAGAGGTCGCCCAAGGTTTTTTCTAGATCTTTAATCTCGCTTTTACAAACATTTAGCGTGATTAAAGCAGTATTATAAGCCAGCATTTTACTGCGTAATTTCTCTATTAGCTGTTTCATGCCTTCCAAGTTGCGATTCTCTCCAAAATCAATGTTCGGATCAATCGCATGGAGTCCGTAAGTTCTTAATTGAGCCTTTTCTAAAATACGTGATTTTTGTCTTTCGCGAGGCATAAATGTCACCGCTGATATAGTATTCTACGGCTAGCTTGCCTTAATGAAGGTACATTTCGGTTCAGCAATATACGCAAATGATGTTAAGGTTTATGACGTATTACCTCAGTGATTTTCCTTAGCGTAAAGCGTTGTGCTGGCGACAAACTGAAGGTGAGAGTATAATAATTGTCTTCTTTTTATGCATTCTACCTCCGTACTTCTGGCTTGCGGATAACAACGAGAAGCAGCAGAAGACAGGAACAGCGAAATTCCATGAAACAGCAAAAAAATATATTCAGCCATCTCACCGCTATAGAAAGAACAAACCTGTCATTTCCAGCACAATATTTATTAAATCAAAATCTACTTCAAGGCAAAATATTAGATTTTGGCTGTGGCTTTGGTAATGACGTGAAAATATTGCGGGAAAAAGGCTGTGATATTACAGGTTACGACCCTTATTATTTTCCCCAATATCCTCAAGAGAAATTTGACACCATAATTTGCTTTTACGTATTAAATGTGTTGTTTTCTGAAGAACAAGCTAGCGTACTCATGGAAGTAGCACATTTATTGAAGCCAGGAGGTAAAGCTTATTATGCAGTAAGAAGAGATATCAAAAAAGAAGGTTTTAGAGAACATTACGTTCATAAAAAACCTACATATCAATGTATTGTCAAACTACCGTTTCATTCTATTTATTTAGATGACAGTCGGGAGTTTTATGAATATCGGCATTACAATCACCAGCGCAATTCATCGAATAATTGCTTATTCTGCAATCCCTATACACATTTAAAACTATTAACAGAATCTGCAACCGCTTATGCAATTTTTGATGGCTATCCTCTCAGCAAAGGACATATCTTAGTTATTCCTAAACGCCATATAAGCAATTATTTTGACCTACCTTTTAAAGAACAATCTGCTTGCTGGTTTATGGTCAACAAAGTCCAAGAAATGCTCAAAGCAGAATTTAATCCTGATGGCTTTAATGTGGGAATCAATATCAATCGAGCCGCTGGTCAAAATATGATGCACGCCAGTATCCATATCATCCCGCGTTACAAAGGTGATGCTGTAGGCGCTAAAAGTGGTATGAGAAGTGTTATTCCTAAAAAGATATCTATTTGATTGGTAATTAGTAATTGGTAATAGTCATTGCTCATCAGGATCTATACCCAGCGCTCTTAATCTTTCTGCTAATTGTTGCGCGCGTTGTTCTGCTTGCTGAGCGCGTTGCTCTGCTTGTTGAATCTGTTCTTTTGGCGTAGGATAACGTTTGCCTTGCTCGTCGTACCAATACATCCATTCCCGCGTTACACCGGAATAATTTCCCCGTTCGCAACCAATTCCTAAACCAATTTCTGGTAGCCAAATTGGGTTTCCTGCTTGCAATTCATAACTGCCATTAACTAACTTATATACTTCTAAATGTGCTTTGCGACGACGGCGAGGAGCATAAATTATGTAGTAAAGTACGCCTAATTCTGCATATTGCTGTAATTTAGCGGTGTATTCTTTGCGATAAGTTTGGGAAACTACCTCTAGCACTAAAATAGGTAGAACATTTTCTTCCCACAACACATAACTGGGACGTAATTCTTCATCATAAAAACGCTCTACTCCTAAACTCAGAAAGCCATCGGGTACAATGGGCGGTTCATCTGGGTGATAATAAATACCCATATCTACACCAAAGAACCAGTCCATGCGTTCTGACCAAAGAATTAGCAGTATTGCTTTTAATAAGCCTGGTATTAATTCTTGCAGTTCATTATCCACAGGTGTATCGTCAGAGTCGGGCAATTCTTCAGCAGAAGGCAAGTACCTCGGCAGGTTGTAGTTTAACATGGCTGATTTTCCCAAAACTCACAAGAATTATAGCGATTTGTAGGGGTGAGGGGCTAGGGACTTCCAATGAAAAAAATAACCAATTGTTATACAGGCGGAGGGGCAGGGGGCAGGGAGCAGAGGGAGTCAAGAAAAATTTTAACTTGACGTACTGAGTAATAAATAACTCCCCCAATCCCCAATGCGTAAGCGATAATTACTCCATGTGATCTTAAACTTACGTGTATGATATGTTGCCTCAATTCTTCTTGCTATAATCCTCCAAACCCTGATGGTACAGAGTTTTGTTCAAACTGTGGTGTTCCTTTGGTTGTATTACGACACTATCGTCCTATCCGTGTAATTGGTAGCGGAGGATTCGGTAAAACTTACCTGGCTGAAGACATTGAAAAGTTTAATGAACTCTGTGTGATTAAGCAGTTTGCACCGCAGATACAGGGAACCGGCGCATTACAAAAGGCAACAGAATTATTTGAGCAAGAAGCGAGGCGTTTGCAACAATTAGGAGAACATTCCCAAATCCCAACGCTATTGGCATATTTTGAACAGAATCAGCGTTTGTATTTAGTGCAGCAGTTTATTGATGGAGAGAATTTACTTGATGAATTACAACAGCAAGGTACTTTTAATGAGCAAAAAATTCGAGAATTATTGCTTGAGTTATTAAATATTCTGACAACAGTTCACCAACAAAAGGTAATTCACCGAGATATCAAGCCACAAAATATTCTCCGGCGTAAATCATCAGCTACAAAGGGAAATATCATTCTGATAGATTTCGGTGCGTCTAAACAGTTGAGTGAAACTGTCATGACTCAACAAGGAACAACCATCGGTTCTTTTGGTTATGCTCCCTTAGAACAAATGCAAGATGGACAAGTATATCCAGCTAGTGATTTATACAGCTTAGGTGCTACTTGCTTTCATCTTTTAACTGGTGTTGCGCCTTGGGAATTATGGAAGCAACAAGGCTATGGTTGGGTTGCTAATTGGCGACAGCATTCGCAGCAATCAGTCAGTCCACAATTAGCAATGATTTTAGATAAGTTACTGCAACCAAACTACGAGGAAAGATATCAATCAGCAGCAGCAGTATTACAAGATATTAATGATGTACGCTCTTATTCAGAAATGCCAGCTACAGTGGCTCATCTTCGGACAGACTCAACACCACCGAAACTTCCGCCAACGGTAGCCTATCAACCGCCAGTATCAATAAAGAGGCAGGGAGAAATAACTTCTCCAACAGTAGTAGATTTAGCTAAACCAAAACAGCATTTCAAAATACCATTGTTGCTAAGTGGCGCTATTTTATTACTAAGTTTGGGAGGATATGGAGTTTGGCAAATTCGTAAACCTCTAGTAGCTCATACATTTGCTTACGAAAAAATCGCATTAGCTAATAGTTTGACTGCCCATAATGAGTGGATTAATTCTATAGCTATTAGTGCCGATGCTGAAACGTTAGTTAGTGGCAGTGCTGATAAAATCATTAAGATTTGGAACCTAAAAACTGGCGCGTTAAAAACAACTCTTAGCTTGCATTCTGATGTAATTAATTCTGTTGCTATTAGCCCAGATGGTAAAACTGTAGTTAGTGCTAGCAAAGACGGAAATATCAAAATTTGGAATTTGCCTACAGGGACATTGAAAGCAACTCTTCCAAGAAGCGAATCCCGGGTTAATTCGGTTGTTATTAGTCCAGATGGACAAACTTTAGTAAGTGGTGGTGGAGATAATAAAATCAAGATTTGGAATTTACAAACAGGAGATTTAAAACATACTCTCAACGGACACAATAAACCAGTGATGGCTCTTGCGATTAGTTCAGATGGGCAAACTCTAGCAAGTGGGAGTGCAGACAGCACTATCAAAATTTGGAATCTGCAAACTGGGGATTTACAAAATACTCTGACTGGTCATAAAGATGTCATCTTTGCTGTTGCAATTAGCCCAGATGGGAAGACCTTAGCTAGTGGAAGTTACGACAGAACAATTAAGATTTGGAATCTACAAACTGGGGAGTTAAAAAATACCCTTACTGAACACCGCTATGCAGTGAGTTCTGTAGCAATTACCCCGGATGGGCAGACTCTTGCCAGTGGCAGTTGGGATAATACTATTAAAATTTGGAACTTACAAACTGGAGCTTTAAAAACTACTCTCACTGGGCATAGTGATTTAGTTTATACCGTAGCTATTAGCTCAGATGGTAAGACTCTAGTGAGTGGGAGTAAGGATAAGACAGTTAAAATTTGGCGAGTTCCGGAATAGTGGCACACTTAAACAAACGTTGCTGTGTAGATCCCCGACTTTTTGAAAAGTCGGGGATTAACTCCCGCTAAATTCAGTCAAATTTATCCATAGAAAGGGCTACGCCTACGCACCACCCTGACAGTAATCAAGTGATACTCAGCAGTACTGTGTTGCTGTGCATGAATTCAACCGCAAGTGATATTCCTTAGCCACTGCGTAGTCTGAAAGAAATACAGATAACTCTTAACGATTAATAAATATATCTATACTGTCCCCTATTCATGGTTTATATTTACCCAAAGGTGACACGAACAGTCACTGATATTCAAATATAGGAGGCAGTAACAATCAATTCAAATTCTGAAACTCAGCACCTAGCATCAACAAGGGACAAGGTGAGAAAACAGAAGCAGAGGTGTAGGTAGAAGATTATATTCTGACTTGCAACTCAGCACTTAGCACATTTGGCAGCAGCGCCATATCTCCCTTGTAACTGATACATACCCTCAGTGCGAGGTGTCAGTGTAAGGATAAGTTGATATTACAATAAAGAATTTTTGCTGAATTGCAACGGATAAAGACTAAACTAAAAAGTCTTGTGCAGCAAAACTTGTAGCTTTAAACAAAGTAATCATGTCCAAGGTTCTTGTCTCCGATCCTATTGACCAGGCTGGAATTGACATTCTCTCGCAAGTAGCAACGGTTGATGTCAAAACAGGTTTAAAACCAGCAGAACTGATAGAAATTATTGGTGAGTACGACGCGCTGATGATTCGTTCGGGTACACGCGTTACCCAAGAAATTATTGAAGCCGGCACGCAGTTAAAAATTATCGGTCGTGCTGGTGTGGGTGTGGATAATGTGGATGTTCCCGCTGCCACACGCCACGGGATTGTGGTTGTCAATTCTCCTGAAGGTAACACGATCGCAGCAGCCGAACACGCGATCGCCATGATGTTGGCTTTGTCTCGTCACATCCCCGATGCGAATGTCTCGGTGAAAAAAGGTGAGTGGGATCGCAAAACTTTTGTCGGCGCGGAAGTTTACAAAAAAACTCTCGGTATTGTTGGGTTGGGTAAAATTGGTTCCCACGTCGCGGCTGTAGCTAAGGCAATGGGAATGAAATTGCTAGGTTACGATCCCTTCATCTCCACTGATCGCGCCGAACAAATTGGATGTCAATTAGTTGATTTAGATTTGCTGATCCAGCAAGCAGACTACATCACCTTACACATCCCCAAAACCTCAGAAACAGCCCATTTAATCAATGCCAAAACCCTGGCAAAGATGAAACCAACTGCCCGGATTATTAACTGTGCCCGTGGTGGCATCATTGATGAAGCAGCTTTAGCGGCGGCAATCAAAGAAGGTAAAATAGCTGGTGCAGCCTTAGATGTATTCGAGTCTGAACCGTTAGGCGAATCAGATTTGCGATCGCTCGGTAAAGAAATGATCCTCACCCCCCACTTGGGCGCATCCACAGCGGAAGCACAAGTGAATGTGGCGATTGATGTGGCTGAACAAATTCGCGATGTCCTCTTAGGATTACCCGCACGTTCAGCTGTGAAC
Source organism: Calothrix membranacea FACHB-236 (assembly GCF_014696315.1). GTDB lineage: Bacteria > Cyanobacteriota > Cyanobacteriia > Cyanobacteriales > Nostocaceae > Aulosira > Aulosira membranacea. Next base: position 34,748 of record NZ_JACJPX010000040.1, on the reverse strand, counting down.
ATTCCCGGACTCGGCCCCGATGTCCTGGAAGAACTCAAACCCTATATGCAGCTAGCAGAAACCCTAGGAAACCTCGTAGGACAGCTAGCAGGTGGACGAGTAGAATTACTCAACATCAGACTGCAAGGCGAACTAGCAACTAACAAAAGTCAGCCTTTAGTGGTAGCATCCCTAAAAGGACTTCTATACCAAGCACTGCGGGAACGAGTAAATTACGTTAATGCCAGCATTGAGGCTAAAGAACGGGGAATCCGGGTGATTGAAACCAGAGATGCCTCTGTACGTGACTATGCAGGTTCCTTGCATTTAGAAGCTACAGGCACTTTAGGAACTCACTCTGTTACCGGCGCATTGTTAGGTGACAAAGAAATCCACCTGACTGACGTTGATGGTTTCCCCATTAATGTCCCCCCCAGCAAATATATGCTGTTTACTCTGCACCGCGATATGCCGGGTATCATTGGTAAACTCGGTTCCCTACTTGGCAGTTTTAATGTCAACATTGCCAGTATGCAGGTAGGTCGCAAAATCGTCCGTGGTGATGCAGTCATGGCTCTCAGCATCGATGATCCCTTACCAGAGGGCATTTTAGATGAGATTACCAAAGTACCAGGCATTCGGGACGCATATACAGTAACACTATAAAGTGCTGAGTGCTGAGTAGCGAGTTCTGAGTCAAAAAAGAATCAGCTCAGGGCTTTCTCATCACTCAGCACTCAGAACTAAGCACTGAAAAGATGGCAAACACCTGGTGGGAACTACAGATATTATGTGAACCAGACCTAGAAGATACAATCTTTTGGCGACTGGAAAATTTTGGCTGTCGTGGAACAGCAATTGAAAGTAAAGGCAAGTCTTCACTCGTCAGGGCTTATTTACCAGAATTTCAGGTAGACTTGTTAGATTTGGCGGCGCTATCGTTGTGGCTACGTCAAGATGCTCTGTGTGTAGAGTTATCAGAGCCGACCTTAAATTGGCAGTTAATTGATGAAGAAGATTGGGCCACTAGCTGGAAGCAATATTGGCAACCAGAAGAAATAGGCGATCGCTTTTTGATTAATCCTGCTTGGCTACCATTCCCAGAGTCCACAGACCGCTTAGTAATTCGCCTCGACCCTGGTGTAGCATTTGGTACAGGCAACCATGCCACAACTCAGTTATGCTTAGAATCTCTGGAAATGCGGCTGAGTGAATTACCTAAATCATTTGTAAATTCAGGCACAGAGAAAGAGCCAATAATCATTGCCGATATTGGTTGTGGTTCTGGTATCCTGTCCATTGGCGCAGTCCTACTAGGGGCAGAAAAAGTTTATGCAGTGGATAATGACCCGTTAGCAGTCCAATCCACCTTCAGCAATCGCGCCCTCAACGACATCAGCCCAAAACGCTTGATCCCAGCAGAAGGCAGTGTAGACATCCTCAAAAAACTGATTGAAGCACCAGTAGATGGCATCGTCTGCAACATTTTAGCTGATGTAATTATCGAATTAGTTCCCGAAATCACCGCGATTACCAAACCCAGCACTTGGGCTATCTTCAGCGGCATTTTACTTGAGCAATCCAAAGCCGTAGCTGATGCATTAGAACAACACGGCTGGGTGATTGCTACTTTGTGGAAGAAGAAAGAATGGTGTTGCTTGAATGTGCGACGGTCGTAGGGATTGGGGATTGGGGACAGGGAAAAAGCAGGGGAGCAGGGAGCAGGGGGAAAAATAACAAACCCCAATTACCATTACCTATTACCAATGCCCCATGCCCCATGCCCCATGCCCCATGCCCTAAACTAAAGCTTAGTTTGCAAATGTTGCACTAATTGCGGTGCTTGCATGACACCTTCAATCTTGTCTACTGGTTGACCTTGCTTAAACAACATCAGGGTGGGTAGGGCGTAAATTTGATATTTGGTTGCTAACTCTGCATATTTCTCTGTATCTATCTTGACAATTCTTAGACGGTCTTTTAATTGGGCATTCACTTGTTCCAAAATTGGCACCATCATCTGACAAGGGCCACACCAGTCCGCATAAAAATCTACCAAAACAGGTACATCAGACTCACTCAGCATTTCTTCAAAGCTGTTGAATTGTTTTTTAGTAGCCATGTGACACACCGATTTTCTCTTGTTTGATTTCAATAGTAATGCGTACTTTCAAGAAAAGGTGTAACATCACTTTATTTTAAAGTAAGCCAACAGCCTAAAATATCAAACCTATGTAAGATGCTTAAACTCTACTTTTAATGCAGCAAATTTGTGAAAATGTTGCATTACGGTAAATGCCTCACAACATAAAATTTAAGGTTTATTTTATAACTTAATATTTAATAATTCATATTCATAATTCATATTATTTTTAACTGTTTAGTTATCAATTCCCCATCTTTGCAACAACCCACAAAACTCTTTCTCCCCCGTCCTCTTGTACAGACGCGATTAATCGCGTCTCTGCAACTCAGCACTACTAAAAGAACGCCTCCGCAAAACTTCTAGCAGAGTAACAAAGGTTTGGGGTGGGGGGGCTGTCACCTCAATTAAATCTCCAGATATCGGATGCTGTAACTTCAATCGCCAAGCGTGTAATGCTTGACCAGGCAAATTTACCCCAATGGAACGACCAGAACCGTAAACTGGGTCACCAACAATAGGATGCCCAATTTTGGCGCTGTGGACGCGAATTTGATGGGTGCGTCCTGTTTCTAATTGAAAGTGAATTAATGTGTAATTACCAAGCCGTTCTCCGATTTGCCAATGGGTAATTGCATTGCGTCCGCCTTCTTCGATGGGAACCACCGCCATTTTTTTACGGTCTTGGCGATGGCGACCAATCGGAAAATCTATCACACCACTTTCGGCTTTTGGCGCACCGTAAACGACACCCAAATATTCACGTCTTGCAGTTTTGGCTTGGAGTTGTGCTTGTAGGTGTTGATAGGCGATATCTGTTTTGGCGATCGCGATCGCACCTGTTGTATCCTTATCTAGTCGGTGGACAATTCCCGGACGTTGCACACCCCCAATTCCTGGAAGATTGGGACAATGTGCTAATAAGGCATTAACGAGAGTTCCATCGGGATGACCGGGTGCAGGATGGACAACTAAACCTGCGGGTTTATTGAGAATAAGTAGCTGGTCATCTTCGTAGAGAATATCTAAAGCAATATCTTCTGCTTGTAGTTGTAGGGGTTGAGCTTCTGGTATTTCTAGAGTAATGCGATCGCCTGTTTTCACATTGATTTTTTTCGATGTGCAAACTTTACCATTCATCTGCACATTACCCTGTTCGATTAACTGTTGAATGCGGGAACGGGATAAATCTGGTAACTCTTGGCTAAGGTAGCGATCAAGGCGTTCGCTATTTTCTTCAACTTGTAAATTAAATTCGGTCACAGTTTATCTAAATTAATTCCCCTGTCTCGAAGTGCTGCTAGTTAATTTTAACGAACCAAAGCACCAAGGGTATCAATACTACTCGGTTAAGCGTTTTGAACTCAAAATTGGTTTTGGGGAAAAGGTTAAAGGTTTTTTCTGTCCCTTTACCCATTCCCCTTTTTCCCCTTAACCGACAAGTATTGCTAAGGGTATGATTTAACCACGAAAGCGGTTGATAATCAGGCGATACAAACGCAGAATACTCCAGAGAATGAGGCTAGCAACTACACCAGTGGTTAGACTCCACCAAAACGCCGGAGTTTGGAAAAAGGGAATATCTGGGGGTGGGGGTTCTTGGGCAAGAATTATGGAAGATGCTACCTGGCTAGTGGCTAATCCGACACCTGCGATCGCCACCGTATTGCTGAGATTGCGATCGCGCTGTGTTTGCTCAATCTCCACCATCCCGCGAATCGTATTAGTCACGTTTTCTAACATGGCTAATCCTGCATTCAGGCTAAGAAAATCTGTTTCTAATTGCACGTTATATTTCTTTTCCGCTACTTCGCTAAAATCCTTGAGCCAATCTGCTGTTTTAAAATGTTTATTACAGTGTCTTTTGTAATTTTCTAAATTAATTTTTACTGTATGCTGTTGAATTTGTAGTAAATTTATATTTTGAATATATTTTGCTAGCTTTTCGCTATTTGCTTCTAATTCTGATTTAAGTGTACCTAAACCTTGTTTGGCTAAACTAGTTGATAAAACAGTAATATCTGATTGATGCTGAATTGGTTTAGCTAATTCTGGTTTAAGTTGTTTACCTTGTTGATAAGCCCAAATGATTTTATGTCGCCAATGAAATAAATCTCGCCAAGCAATTTGATAATTTTTAGCCGCATCTACAAAGGCTTGCTCATCAGGATAGAAGATGATAATTACATGACTATCTTTTTCAATACCTTCCCACTCATTTTTACCCCGCCACATTTCATAGACAGTAGCACCTAAAAAGTCACCCTTGCTTTGATATTGATGTCCTTCAGAAACTAAAGCTTTATATATTTCAATAGCTTCAGATTCAGCTATTTGGCTATTATCTGGAACTGTCCAGCCTGATACCATCAAAGTTTGACCCTGATAGCCATTTTCCGAGAGTTGACCTAGTGGTAAATTACCCACTTTTGGTAGTAAAGCTAAATTTTTTAGTTCACTTAAAAGAGATAGTAGTCGAGATAATTCAACTTCTTCATCAAAAGAAGCACTATAATTTAAACAATAGGTATCATAAACAGAAACACGACTGTAAGAGCCATCTATCTTACGGCTAGGAATCTCAAAAGTTAAATAGTTAGAAGTAGATTTTTGAATTTGAGCTAATTTATGTTTTTGAATGTCGGCGGCTAAATCCTCCCAATACTTTTCATATTTGATTTTGTCTGATACATCTGCCAGATTATAGATAAATAAATCAACAGTCGGATATTTGATTTTGTTCATTAAATAGCTCGTCTAATAACTAGCCTAATTTCCACTTCATTTTGTTTAGCTGCGGCGCGAGAATCCGCAGCTTTTAAAATTGGTTGACCAATCTCTGTAATTGACTTTGAGGGTAGAGCAATTGATAAATTTTCAATCATATCAGCGTCATTATTGTTAGCTTCGCTCTCTTTGTCAAGGTCACGGTATTTATTTTTTTCTTGCGTTTCATATTGCTTTTGGATATTAGACCGTGCTTGCCAATAAAGTTCACTAATACAATGATGTTTCGCCAGTTCCACCAACCTATCAATCGCAGCCTTGGGTTGTTCTAGTAATAATTTACCAACCTTATTAATTTCCTCTTGTAAACCCTGCGGTAAAGGTGCATCCAAATCTGCCAAAGCCACTAAAAAAGCAGCAAGTGTGACTGTTTCTAATTGGTTGAACATAAAATTAAATTAGGCTATTTACTAACTACTGTAATCCTGACATCCTATAGGATGATTAATTGATGTTTAAACATATATGTAGGATGTGTTAGCGCAGCGTAACGCATCCCCTCATTTGAATTTGTCGCGAGCTATTATACAGGCTTACCCGTTAAAATAAACCCAGCCCAATAATAAGGATGGGCATAAACAGGCATAGTATCATTCATCTTATCCAAGTCATTTTCAATCATTTTCGCTTCAGTGATTAAATAATCTTGCACTTGAGGCTCAGGCAAATTCTGAGCTAATTCTTTATACCATACTGCCAAATCTTGATAAGTTAACTGACGTAGCCATTGTTTAGCCTCTCTCAGCGCAATACTAGGAGACTTAGCTGTTTTAAATAATTCATAAAATTTAATCATTAAAATGGCTGTAGAGCGTTCATCTACTGTCCATAGAGTACTAACAACATAGTTAGCTCCCTTGGCAAGAAAACCGCTTACCAAGCCGACATATTCATCTGTTAAAGTTTCTGAACTAGTAATTCCCGTTTCGCAAGATGAAAGGCAAATTACAGCATACTGACTTAAATCTATCTCGTCATCATCAACTATATTACCCAAAGTTAATTTATCAGAGTTAGATAACATCAAAAATGACTCACGAGGTTCTTCTGGTATGTGGTCACTATGTCCAGTAAAGTGAAACAATCCTCTATTTCTTCGTAATTCTGCAATTAAATTATTTGGGTTAACTGGTGGAATTTGTAATTGCCTAACTCGTGGATACATTGCACATAAGGCAACTGATTCAATAGTCGCAAATGGTAAATTGCTGGTGGCTACGTTTACTATGTTCTGGCTAGTATTTAGCTGAAATTGATTCTCCTGCGCTAACAACTTTAAACCTATCTGAAAGCTTGGTAAATATGTAATGTTAAATCGCTCAGGAAAAAGATAATCTAGGGGCAGTAGATGTAACTCTCGATGGGGAATTAAAATTAATTCTTCAACTCCTTTGAGTTCATCTCGGATGCGATTAATTTCTAAAATGTTACGGAGTTGATTTTGCAACATATATTGCATCTTTTCTCGCCAAGGGGCTGATTCTTTAGCTGTACCTGTGTAATTACCTTGGGAATAATCTTGATAAGCTTGCTTCCATTCCTGTATCCAGTTTTGAAAGCGTAGGAGTTGATAAGTATGTGGGGGATAGCCTTGCTTTTTGAATTCGTCTGGTAATTGCGGTTGCAGTACTACAGGCGGCTGATTATATTTAACAATAAAAGTCGTGATTGCAATAGGGCTGACGTGCCAATATACCGCCGCAGTTTTATGATTAAGTAGCCTTTGCATATCCTGATAAGTAAACTGGCGTGGTTGATAATCCCAACCTTCGCGTAGCCAAGCAAGGCAAATATTCTTACGTTCTTCCGCCAACTCTAAAGCTTCTATGTGTTGCTGTTTATTTTTTGACTTGAGGCGTAAATCTATTCGCAATTGGTTAAAAGCTGCAAATTTTCGCCTAAGACTAATTTCTTGACCTTTAGTTTGGCAATTTACAACTAATTCTTCTAGCTTTTGCGTCGCTTCTTCTTGTCTTTTTTTGAATGTTTGATTGTCACCCAATACAGAACATACTTGCAGTAATTCTTCTAATATTTGCAGATGTATTTGGGGGAATTTATCAAAACTCAGAAAATTGAGCGCTTGTTCATAACTGGCCTTAGCTGCAAACCAATCTGGAAAAGGATTAGGTTGCAGCTTTCCATAGTTATACAAAATTGCGCCCTTGCGATGATATAACTTACCACAACCTATCTCATATTCTGGTGTCTCTGGCTGAAGTGCATTAATGCCATCATTCCATGTTTTGACCGCAGCTTTGTAGTTTTGAAATTTGAGGACTGCCACACCTCGATTGTCCCAAGCTAACCAATACTGATTATTTGTTAGCCTTAGAGCTTCATCATAAGATGCAAGTGCTTCTTGATATTGTCGCAAATTCAACAGCACATTACCACGACCATTCCACGCATTCTCATAGTAAGGATTGATTTCAACTGCTTTATTGTAGCTTTCCAGCGCTTCTTGATTTCTTCCCAAGTTCCATAAAGCATCACCATGACCACTCCATGCAGTCTCATAGTGAGGATTGATTTCAATTGCTTTATTGTAGCTTTCCAGTGCTTCTTCAAATTGTCGCAAATTCAACAGCACATTACCACGACCATTCCACGCATTCTCATAGTAAGGATTGATTTCAACTGCTTTATTGTAGCTTTCCACTGCCTCTTGGTTTCTGCCTAATTTCCATAAAGCATCACCATGACCACTCCATGCAGTCTCATAGTGAGGATTGATTTCAATTGCTTTATTGTAGCTTTTCAGTGCTTCTTCAAATTGTCGCAAATTCAACAATGCATTGCCACGACCATTCCATGCATTCTCATAGTTTGAATTGATTTCAATTGCTTTATTGTAGCTTTCCACTGCCTCTTGGTCTCTGCCTAATTTCCATAAAGCATCACCATGACCACTCCATGCATTTTCATAGTTTGAATTGATTTCAATTTCTTTATTGTAGCTTTCCAGTGCTTCTTGATTTCTGCCCAAGTTCCATAAAGCATTACCACGACCATTCCATGCAGTCTTATATTTAGGATTGAGTTCAATTGCTTTGTTGTAGCTTTCCAGTGCTTCTTGATTTCTGCCTAATTTCCACAAAGTATTAGCATAACCATTCCATGCATTCTCATAGTGAGGATTGATTTTAATTGCTTGAGTTTAGTGTTCTCGTGCTTCTTCATATCGCCCTAAATTCCACAGCACACTTCCCAGACTATTCCAAACATAGTGATAGTCAGGTTTGATTTCTATTACTTTGTCATAGGATATGATTGCTTCTTCATATCGCCCTAAATTCTCCAGCCCAATTCCTCGATTGTGCCAAGCACCATAGAAGTCAGGTTTAATTTCTATAACTTTGTCGTAAGATGCGATCGCTTCTTCATAGCGTCCTAAATTCCTCAGCGTAATCCCCCGACTATACCAAGCATGATGATAGCCAGTTTTTATTTCTATAGCTTTGTCGTAGGATGCGATCGCTTCTTCGTATCGTCCCAAATCATACAGCGAATTTCCCCTGCTGTACCAAGCGTTATGGTAGTTAGGTTTGATTTGTATAGCTTGATCGTAGAATGCGATCGCTTCTTCATATCTTTCTAATTCATCCAAAGCAAGTCCTCTACCTTGCCAATCTTCTGCATCTTGAGGGGTAAGTGCAATAACTTGCTCAAAGTCAGTCTGTGCTAACTGTGCTTGCTCTAGCTGTTTATAAGTCAATCCCCGCCTAGCTAATGCCAAAATGTAGTTTGGCTCAATTGTCAATGCTTGGTTGCAATATCCTATGGTATCTTGATATTGTTCAAGTCGATAGCAAGCTAAACCCAAGCCATATAATACTTGGGGATTTTGGGGTTCTAGTGCAGCCGCTTGGTAAAAAGTATCTAAAGCTTGGTGGTAATTTCCCCCATCCAGTTGGTCATGTCCTTGCTGAAGCAACTCTGATAGGTTAGGGCTTACAGTCATTTCCTACTCTCGAAATGCATTGTTCTTATTATTACGTATACATAGAACAACTAGAGAATTCCTGCGCTATTTGTAAAATCTACGTAGGTAAGCCAGTGCCATGTGCGGGGTTAAACTCGCTCCAAGGGGTGAAATTGCCCGTTACTGGCTCAATTATTTCTCAATATATGATGCCTGTACAGGTATTAAAAATTAACTAAAAAATGATATCCGCTGTACATTGTTTAGTTAACCGGATAAACCAAATAAATATTTATTTTTGAACAACATCTTTAATGTATATTGCTCTATTTCATAATTCCTTCATTTACTTTTCACAAAATTCACATATTTCTTTTCTCTTTTTATGATTTTTGCAGTAACCTAAGTTTTAGTAGGGAAGTTACTGAATATTTACTATTGATCTGAAAAATTGCGAAGCGTTGCGCGCAGGCTAATCCTTCGCCGAACCCACAACATAGCAATTTCAAATCTAGTTGAGTAAATGTTCTGGCATCGGGCCTCTTGACCCTTCAAATTGTGCAGATTGGCTATTTTCCCTCATAGCAGCAAAATACTTTGCTATTGCTTATGAAAAGCTTGTCTGCTGCTAAATCGGTTGCCGTTGCATCTTACCATACACAATCTGCATATCCAATACTAACTGATTCTTCCTCGGTGCTAAGTTAGCATTGTTGTGAAACAAGTGATAATTTTATCCAAGTTTCTAGAGAGAACCACTACGATCTCCAATTTGGTAAAATATTAGGGTAAATATTTACTTAGTTACAATAAATACAGTTTCACAAATTGGAGACATCCTCAAGGTTAACTACTTACATAATTTCAAATGTCGCTCAAAAAGCTCATTAGCAATGATTTCATGCAATTAATGCATGAGCAATGCCCTACTTGTAACGCTTGCGTTACTGTGAGATGAGCTAGATTAGCGAAAGATACAGAAAGTAAAGCTGATTTTTGGAATACTGTTTCCTGGCAGTAAGTATAGCCATTTTGCTATTTGGCAAGAAATAGTATGGCTGTTCTACTAAGCGATAGTGCATTGAACTGCACTAGCGTGACAGAGAGTGGGGAGTTAGGAGTTGGCAGAGATTTGCTTCTACTCGCAAAGATGTGAAGCACTATGTCTTTTTGAAAGCGCTTCTAGCTTGATCCCTGTGATACTCAGAAAGGGTTTCCAAAAATTTCGATTAAAAATATTGCTTTTATCTTAGAGCCGTCCCAATGAAGACACTTCCTATTAGTAGATACAGGTTTTTTCAAAAGATACAGCCCTTATCTCTCTTAAAAAAAATCACAAATAAATCTGTAACTGGGTGTTTACAAGTATTCAGCTCATCAGGTTCTTGGTCAATATATATAGAGGAAGGTAAACTGATTTATGCCTGCTACTCAGAGAAAATGTTTGAGTCACTTTACAGAAACTTGCAACGATTGAGTCAGCAAATTTCCACTCTTCCTAAAGGAATTGATCAGCAGTTGCGGGCGATATTTGAAACTGGGATCGAAAATCAGGCAATACCAAATCCAGATTATCTAGCTATTTGTTGGTTAGTTAATCAGAAATATATTAGTTCTTCCCAAGCAGGCATTATTATTGAACAATTAGCCTTAGAAGTTCTCGACTCATTTTTGAAGCTAGAAGAAGGTAGTTACGAATTTATTCCCGAAAGCTTTTTAGATGATTTGCCAAAGTTTTGTTATCTCAATTTACGCTTACTAGTTGAACAGTGCCAAAAATATAGAGGCTCAGCTCCTTTTGGAGATAAATCATCACCATCTCAAGGTCATCTTAAGTCCCAATTTTCCCCCAAGCCTGGGTCGCAATTTGCACGTCAAGTGCCATCACAATCTCCAATTACAAATCCACCAGCATTCCCAAGACAAGCTAGCAATCAAGTTGCAGAAACATCGGATAATTTAACTGCGAACCTTCCACAGACAGATCATCAATTTCATCAACTTGAGCCAGCTACTACAGACCAAAAACTATATACCATCTTCTGCATTGATGATAGCCCCAGCGTATTAAATGCTATTAAAAGCTTTCTAGATGAGCAGATGTTTTCTGTGATTGGAGTCACAGATTCATTAAAAGCTTTAATGGAAATTCTTCGCACCAAACCTGACTTAATTTTATTAGACATTAACATGCCACATCTCGATGGGTATGAATTATGCTCTTTATTACGTAGACATTCCCAATTTAAAAATACTCCTGTAATTATGGTTACAGCTAAAACAGGGTTAATTGATAGAGCTAAAGCCAAGATAGTCAAGGCTTCTGGCTATTTGACTAAACCTTTTACGCAAGGAGACTTGTTGAAAATTATCTTTCAACACATGGTGTAATTTCGCAATCAGAAGTATAACAATACCAAACCTACTTATTTTTTTGGGAGGTTGAGGGTTGGGTATTACTTGGGCTGGCAAAATTCTCATTGTCAAAGACTCTCTGCGAGAATGGGAACTGATGAGTCATTATCTCGGAGATTGGGGTTACAAAATAGTTAAAGCTTCTAGCGCTAAAGAGGCTTTGGAAATAGCATTGGAAGAAAGACCGGATGCGATTGTTACTAATGTGGTGATGCCAGGAATGAGTGGATTTGAATTGTGCCGCTTCCTGAAAATAAATTTAAGTAGTCAAAAAATGCCAATTGTGATCTGTAGTAATAAAAATCAGGCAGTTCATCATGCATGGGCTAGGAAACAAGGTGCTGATGTTTATTTAACTAAGCCTTATACTCCCGAAGATCTACTAAGTGCTATTAAACTAGCAACTGAGTGGAATTACATTATATCATGATGCGTAAAAAAATAACAAGAGTCGCAAATTAATAATTAAGGAAGGGAACAGCTTCGCAAAAATCAAATATGATCTCTATATTTTTCAGGTAAATTTAATCACATAAAACTCATCTATGTTGAAAACGAAAGTTTTTCAAAAGTGAACAGGGAAGCGTGTAGGAGTTACGAATAAAACTTAATTCTCAAAAACTAGAGGTTTCAAAATAGACGCGGTTGTTGTCAGGGCGTACGGATGTGTGCCCTGACAATAATATATACCTCATCGAATTGTAGATTTTAGATTATTGTTTGAATCAAGTAGTATATTAGAATTCCAATTCAACAGTTGAGCAATTTCCACAGGTAAAGTAACTGGATTGAATGGTTTAAGTATGATACCTGAAATTTTATACTGTTGCAGAAATTTTGGATCTAGCCATTTCGCATTTGCACTCAGTAGGACAACAGGAATTGCTTGAGTTTTGCGATTACTTCTGAGTTGTTGCAGAAACATAAAACTGCCACGCATTTCAATATCTAAGACAATTGCATCAGGGCGCTCAAGCTCTGCTTTTTCCAATCCTGAGAATGACGAATCGGCTGTAAGTACATCCCATCTCGCTAAATCGTGGAAGCACAGTTCCAAAACCTCTCGGACAATTAATTCATGATCAATGAGTAGGATTTTTTTGGTATTTATGGCGATTTTGTTTACAGTCTCCATTGAGTTAGGCTCCAAAAAAGTTAAAATTCATCATCTGAAAGCCATTTATTAATGCACCGAGCTAGAAAGTAGTGCAACTAAAATAGCCTCTGGGCATAATCGCGCGAATTTTTATGATTTTTTTATACATAAATCAGCACTGGAAGTGGTGGTGCTGATATTTGGGTAGTAGTAAGACTTGGAAAGCAAACAAACGTAATACCAATTCAAAAATCAAAATAAAGAAAGCCAGAAAGAAAAATGGTTGCGGAATGTAGCTCTGTCACATTGTTTTTTTCAAACTGGTAAAACGCTTAAATATTTTTTACAAGTTTCTGACCAAAACCCATAGTTCTATCCTGCAAGTTGAGCAACTTTGATGCACCCACAAGAAAGATAAGGTATAAAAATAAAGAACTAATAAAGAAATCAATATTGTGACAAATAAGTAGCGATTATTTGTCTTTCGTCATCTACCGTTAGTAAGACTGAAGGGACTAATATTGTGTTCGGTTAAAGACTCATCATGAAGACTGCAGGGGGCAGGGATCTGAGGGAAAAAGAGGTTCGGTGCTTGCGAGTCAATCCCAGCCGAGAATATCTGCAACTTGCTGGGAAATAGCAATGGGTTCAAATGGTTTGGAAATGACACCAGCAATTCCCATTCGCGCAAAGCGATCGCGATCGCTTGGCAAAACTCTCGCTGTCAATAGAATCACTGGTATCGATTGGCTGACAGTATTTTCTTGAAGTTTCTCAAACACCACAAAGCCGTCCATATCAGGCATAGATACATCCAGCAAAATCGCATCAACGGGTTGTGTCTGGGTGATTTTTAATGCTTCTTTCCCTGATGAAGCTGTTAGTGTTTTCCATCCCCCTAAGTCTTCTAAACAAGCTTGTACCAGTTCTCGGAGGTGATCGTCATCATCAACAATTAATACTTGTTTAGTCATTTGTCATTTGTCATTTGTCATTTGTCATTTGTCATTTGGTGTTTGGTAATTGGTAATTGGTAATTGGTAATTGGCATTTGTTATTTTTCCCTGTTGCTCCCTGCTCCCTGCTCCCCTGCTTTTTCCCACTCCCTAGCCAAAGGTAGAGTAAAGAAAAAGGTGCTGCCAATACTCACAGTACTCTCAGCCCAGATGTTACCACCATGCTGATCAATGATACTACGGCAGATTGCTAGGCCTAAGCCTGTGCCGCCTTTATCACGAGAGTCCGAGGCATCTACTTGCTGAAATCTGCTAAAAATGATTTCTAATTTATCTTGGGGAATACCACGGCCTTGATCGCTTACTTGGAATAGTACCCAATCTGTTTGCTGTTCTACACTCAGAGTAATAGTAGAATCCGCAGGTGAGAATTTAATAGCATTACTCAACAAATTTGTGAGTGTTTGAATAATTGCATCTGCTGCTGCCCAAACTTTAGCATCAGTTGGGTGTACTTCTAGGGTAATATTTTGCTGTTTGGCGATCGCCTGTACTCCTTCTACTGCTTGTTGAACTAAATCAGCCGCATTATAAGTTCTTTGATCTAAAACAGCACGACCTGATTCTAAGCGTTCTAAATCAAGAATATCGTTAACCAGGCGCACTAAGCGATCGCTGTCGATGGCCGCAATCTCGATCATGCGTTTGAATTTTTCTGGTTTGTTGTCGTAGACTCCACTATTTAACAAGCCTAAAGCAGCGCGAATTGCAGTTAAAGGCGTGCGGAGTTCGTGACTGACAATACTAATAAACTCACTTTTTATCTGTTCAATTTTGTGCTGTTCGGTAATATCTTCCGCAATTCCCGTCATGCGAATTATTTCCCCGAGTTCATTTCTGATAGGGAAAGCGCGATCGTGAATCCAGCGGATAGAACCATCCGGCCGAATAATCCGATATTCTATGTCGTATTTTCCTGAGATTCTTTGTTCCCCAAAGGCAATTTCTACAAGCGGGCGATCGTCTGGGTGAATAGGATCTAACCAAGTTAAGGGATTGTCATATAAACTTTGGCAGTTTCTTTGCCAAATCCTTTCATAGCCTTTGCTCACGTAGAGAACTTGCCCAACTTTCAGATCTGAGATCCAAAACACTGCTTGAATGTTGTCTGCAAGTTGGCGAAACTTTTCTTCACTTTGGCGCAAAGCTTCTTCCATGCGCTTGCGATCGGTGATATCTTGATGAACCGCAACTAAAACATCGCCATATTGGGGATGGGTAAATACACAACAAGTTGCACTACACCAAAATGGAGTACCATCTTTTTTCACATTATGGACTTCATAGGTGGCTTCACCCTTTGATAAGACAGCCGCACGAATGGCTTGATTGACATCTTCAGCAGTGACCAATTCGGTGGCATAGTTGAGAATGGAAACATGCTGACCGTTAAGTTCGCCAGAGTTATAGCCAAACATCTGCTCAAATTTAGGGTTAGCGTAGACAATCATGGCATCAGTAGCGCGTACCAAGCATACTCCTTCGGCCATATTGCGGGTAATGACGGCCTGAAACTCCAGTAGTTGTGCCTGTTGTACAAGAGCAAGTTGGGTTTGTTGCTGCTGTATTACCGTGTCTAGCAGACACTCATTTGTTTTGGTAAGTTGCGCGGTTCGCTCTGCTACTCGTTGCTCAAGTTCGGCATTCAGTTGTTCCAGGGCAATTTGCGCCTGTTTGCGTCCTGTAATTTCCTCACTAAAAATGATAATGCCACCAATTTCACCAGTAGCATTATGCCAAGGGCGAATTTCCCAGCGTATCCACTGTTGGCTTCCATCTTGGCGCACAAACAATTCTTCATCACATCTTTCAATCGCCCCAGCCAAACACCGTTGATGAACTTCTCGCCAGTACTCTGGAATTTCAGGGAAAATTTCGTAATGCGATCGCCCCATGAGCGATTCAATAGAATCGAAATGAAAGTCATCTACCCATCTTTGGCTGGCTATGATGTAGCGCATATCGCGATCAAACATGGCAATCCCAGCCGGAACATACTGAAAAAAGAAGCGTAAGGTTGCTTCACTTTCTCGCAATGCTATTTCTGTTTGTTTGCGCTGGGTAATTTCTTCACACAAAGTACTGATACCAATAATGCGTTCGCCATCTTTTAATGGCCAAAAGCTTTCTAACCAAGTTCGCTGTACGCCTGGTTGAGCTGGGGTTGTACCAGTTAGTTCTACATTGAGAACAGGTGTGCCTGTGGACAAAATGGGGAGTAACAATTGTTCAGCTGCGTCTGCTAATTCAGGTAGCAACTCTCGGATAGTACGTCCAATATGCTCCTCCACCGAAAACCCATTTATTTCTGCGAGTCGCTGGTTAATCCGGACAAAGCGGAGTTCAGTATCTAAGACGCTCAAGCCAATTGGCGCTGATTGGTAGATGGTTTCGATTTCAGCCAATTGGCGCTGCAGTTGAATTTGATTTTCCCGGAGGGCGATTTCTGCTTGTTTACGCTCTGTAATATCTGTACAAGTGCCAATCCACTCCCGCAGGTTGCCATTAGCATCGACAATTGGCACACCCCGAACAGCGAAATCTCGGTAGTTGCCATTTTTCATGCGGATGCGATATTCATTTTTATATAAGGTGCGATTAATGGAAGATTCGTGCCAGATTTGAGCAGTGCGATCGCGATCCTCTGGATGAATCACCTCCAACCAACCCCATCCCAAGTATTCGGCTGGAGATTGTCCGGTGAGTTCTTGCCAATTATCTGGGACTGCTATTCTACTCCCCTCAGCATCAGTGCGCCAGACAATCTGTGCTGAAGCATGAACTAATGCACGATATCGCTGTTCACTGTGCTGTAATGCGTCCTGGGCTTGTTTGCGTTCTACCAATTCAGCTTGTACTTGTGCCCACAAATCAGCTTGCTGGATGGCAATGCTGACTTGTGCTGCTAACTGGCGCAGCAGTTCAATTTCTGAAGCTTGCCAATCACGAGGCTCTTCACAATGATGGGCAATCAGCAACCCCCATAATTCCTCTCTGTGCAAAATGGGAACGGCTAAATTAGCCCTGACTTGGAAATTTGCTAAGAGTTGAATATGACAAAGGTCGATTTCGGCAGTATAAATATCAGATTTGGCTGTAACTAAACCTTGTTGAAAAGGTTTAACGTATCCTTCAGCAAAGCAAGGATCGTAGATATTGCTAGACAAAATAGCTGTCCAGTTTGCTTCAACAGACTCGACAACCACAGTACCACTGCCATCAGGAGCAAATTGGAAGATGACGACGCGATCGCACTGCAAAAATTGCCGTACTTCATCAACGGTTGTTTGCAAAATATCTTGTAAATCTAACGATTGCCGTATGCGCTGAGTCATTTCCATCACTAGGCGCTGTTGCTCAAATTGCTGTTGTAGGGAAATTTGGGCTTGTTTACGCTCGTCTATCGCCATCACAGTTCCCGTGATCCGCACAGGTTGATTTGCTGCGTCATAAAATGCGTGTCCCCGTGCCTCAACCCAGTGGATGCTACCATCTGGCCAAATAATCCGATACTCATGCTCGTAAGTACTGTGACTTTGGAGTGCCTGTTGTAGTACTTGGTTAAGTCTTGGGCGATCGTCAGGATGCAAGTAGGCATCAAAAGTTTCATATTTACCATCAAAACTCCCAACAGCCAAGCCAAATAACTGTTCGTGTTCTGGCGACCAAATAATTTCTCCTGTTAGCAGATTCCAATCCCACATCCCCATCTGCGCCGCAGATAGAGCTATCCGCAGTTGTTGGGCATTTTCCTGAGCTAATTGTTGGCTAAGTTTTTGAATCTTCTGGGTACTTTTGAGAAAATTGCTAGTCAGCAGATTAATAATTAAAGCCACCAATATGAAAAGTAATAACCGTAATATATCTGGCCATAGTGGATTAATTCCAAATAGGTATCGAGGAGGAATTAAGAAATAATCAATTGCTAGCGTCGAAAGGACAACTGTCACAATTCCTGCTTGAAAGCCACCATACCAAGTACTGACAATGACAGCTATATAGAAAAATGCAGTAATGGGCTGAGACAGCAGCGATTCTAACGCGATGGACACCAAAAGCGCGATCGCCGTTGAACCAATCGCCACCCCATAAGATAATAATTTAGAATAGATTTTCATAATTTTTTTCTGATAGCTTATGGGGTGTGGGGAATGAGTAATGGGGTCTATCATTAATTATTTCTCCCCTGCTCCCTGCTCCCTGCCCCCCTGCCTTACTCAGTCTCCCTCATCCCCTTAAAGAACGCACTCGCTCAATGCGACTCAGTACTCTTGTGACCAATTCTGGGCCTAAAACTGGCTTGGTAATAAAATCATCGGCTCCGGCGGCAAATGCTTGTTGAAGGAATTCCGCTTCGGTATGGAATGTGACTACCAAAAGCGGCAAATCGCCCCATTGAGCATCCTGTCGCACAATTTGACACAATTCTAAACCACTAATTTCAGGCATTTCTACATCTAGCACCACAATATCTGGTGATGTTGTAATTAAAACTTGCCAAAATTGCTGTGGTTCGTTCAATGTTGTCACCGCCAGTCCCCAAGGAGTCAGTAAGGCGGCTAATGCAGCCAGCATCAAAGGGTCATCGTCTACAATTAAGACCTTAGCTTCTGTGATTTTTGGCTGAGTTAAAACACGGGCGATCGCTTGAAAAATCTGCTCAGTAGTGGCGGGTTTGTGTAAAAATTGCCGTGCGCCTAAGCGTGAAACCGCTAATCGATCAGCGAGGCTATCTCGCGCTGTAAAAACCACAATTGGTAAATCCGGCGATTTTTCTGTCAGTTCCCGCAGTAGGCTTAAGCCGTCTTCTTCTGTATCGGGAAAGCTCAAGTCTAGTAAAACAGCGTCAGGAGTTGTTAAGGTGAGGTTGGCGCGAGCTGTGGTTAAATTAGCCGCGATTTTAATTTGCATTCCCCAAGCCTCTGCTTCTATCAATAAACGCTCAGTCAGCAAAGTATCATCATCAATCACTAACACAACATGAGTTTGACGCGGCGCACTTGGGTGCGCGATCGCCGGAATTGGCGGCTTCGTTAACTCTTGTTGCAATGCCTTAACTAATTGGCAAAATTGTGTAATTTCATCATCTGTGAAAGTGCGATCGCTGCTGAGTAAATTTTCTAATGTCCGCGCCAGTTGAGAACCTTGGAAATAGCCAACAGACCCCATCGAGCCAGCTAACTTGTGAGCTTCATGCTTCGCTTGTTGCTGTAAATCTTGGTGTAAATTTCCCTCTAAGAGTGCAGTTTTCGCTTCTTCCAGCACCACTACTCGATGATTCAAGGAATTAGTTAATCGTTCTAATACTCGATTAATGGCTGTTAAATCTTGAGTATGGGGTTGTTTTTCACCATTTTTATGTTCTGCAATAGACGCAGGAGTGGGCGCAGGTTGTAAGCGATAGCCAATACCATATACTGTTTCTAAAATATCTTCAGTCATCCCTGCGGCTTTGAGTTTTTTACGCAAATCCTTAATATGCGTCGTCACGGCGTTCTCAATCGGCGCATCATCAAATCCCCAAAGCCTATCTAAAATTACCCTCCGGCTAAAAATACGATTAGGGTTTTGTAAAAACAATTCCAGCAGATTGTGCTCTGTTACCGTCAGGGAAATTACCTGAGCGTTGTAAGTGACTTTACCAGAGATTTGGTCTAAGCACAGATTACCCCAAGTTAACTTGGAAGCTGGAAATGCCCCACTACGTCGCAATAAAGACCGAATTCTTGCCAGTAATGCTTCTGGTTCACAAGGCTTGATCACATAATCATCAGCGCCAGCATCAAACCCTGCCACAATATCTGCATTAGAATTATTCGCTGTGAGTAACAAAATTGGTTTACTATAGCCAAGCGATCGCAACTGGCGACACAAACTAATCCCATCCACTTGGGGAATATGCCAGTCTAGTACAATTAAGTCATATTCATCTGTCATCGCTAGCTCTAGACCAGTTTGCCCATTATTTGCCAAATCGATAGTGTAATGATTTGTACTCAGAAACTCTACTAATATCTGACTGAGTAACAAATCATCCTCTATCAGCAAAATTTTCATCAGATGCATCCTTGGTTGGCTTTTTACGGCAATTATTTAGGTTGCTCAGTTCAGCAAGATTTATAGCAGATTGCAAGTAGATAAGACATAAAAATTAATCATATAAATCTTGTGGTGCCGATATCTTGCCTACTAGGTGTCTACCTCTGCTCGTGAAGACAGCACAGGAGAGCATTTTCAGCTTGCAGCACAGATGTACGCCCATCGATCAGATGGACATGATATCACTCATTTAAATCCGCTGTAATGCGTGAAGTGGAGATAATATTTTTCTTTTCCCTCTTGTCTCTGCCTAAACAGCAACAGTAAGTATTATTAGCTACTTGCGTTTTGGCGCAGTTCCCCAAACTTTAACTTGTTTATCAAAACCACCACTGGCAAGCATTTGCCCATTAGGACTAAAAGCGATCGCACTTACCCAATCACTATGGCTACTGAGTGTATTGATTAACTCACCTGTAGTTAAATCCCACAATTTGATGCCATCTTTCCCCGCACTGGCGAGGGTTTTGCCATCGGGGTTCACAGCAATGGCATTTACCCAGTTGTTGTGTCCGGTTAATGTTTGGATGAGTTTGCCAGTCTGAATATGCCAAATTTTAATTGTGCGATCGTGGCTAGCTGTAACTAGGGTTCCGCTATCGGGTGTAAAAGCTACAGTACTAACTAAATCGTAATGTCCGACAAATGCACGAATTAATTTTCCTGTACTTAAGTTCCACAGCTTGACTACACCTTTATAGTCTCCACTAACTAATGTTGTACCATCAGGGCTAATTGCTAAGGCGTAAATTAAGTTATCAAAGTTGACTAGAGTACCTAAGGGACGTTGCTGAGGTAAATCCCACAGGCGAATTCCATCTATACCGCCACTGACGAGAACTTTACTATCAGGGGATACCGCTAGGGATAGTACATTTGTGCTGTGCCCAACAAAAGAGCGTTTAAATTGCTGATTTTTGAGATTCCAAAGATTAATCGTGTAGTCACTGCTACAACTGGCCAGGGTTTGTCCATCGGGTGAAATCACCAAAGATTCGACGGCTGTTTTGTGTGCTTTGCGGATAGTCCCCATCCGTGCGCCTGTTGTCAGATTCCACAAGCGAATTACACCTTCATTTTCGGCACCGCCACTGGCAAGAGTTTTGCTATCTGGACTGAAAGCTAAGGATTTAACAGTTCCCCCATGCCCTTGCAGGGTGTAAATTAACAGGGGATTGGCAAAGTTAGTTTTAGGTTGTGAGTTTGTTGCTGTTTCTGTAGCAGCATGAACAGGATTAATGAAGACTCCTTTCCAGATTGCGACTGGAAGGATTATAGAAGCCATAAACGCCAGGAATATATATGGGCGCAGCACAAAATAGCCCCTAACTTTTCCCTCACTGCTCACAGTTTTTCTCACTTTCTAACGCTTGTTGCTACCCTACTCTAATCTTGAGCAAGGTGCCCTCCGAGGGTCTACTAGTTATTCTGTGAGAGTTGAGAAGTTATTCAGGAACATCAGATATTACCCACCCCAAAAATTTTAGGGTAAGCACTCAGCACTCAGCACTCAGCACTGTTTATTGTGGTGGTTTTTTCTTCGTCACCGTCAACATGGGTAAAGTTGGGCTAGATGAGCGTGAGGGTAAATAATGTTGTACTACAGGCTCTTCAGGCATAGGAGGGCGGCTTTGGTATATACGCCAAAGTTTCCAGCCAAGGCTAACTCCAGCTATCCCTAAGCCAAAAGTAAATAATGACCAGCTATCATCTAATCCACCAATTAGCGCATCAACTACGCCCATCGTAATCAAGACACTTATTAGCGGTTCTTTGCGGTAGGATGACTTCAAAAAACGAGGTAAAAGAACGTTCATCACAGCTTGGTTTAATCCAGTTTAGCTTTATATGTAAATATATCGAAAATCCCTAACTTACTATTGGGCTTTGATTGGCCCCTGATGTCAAGGCATCTAAAGTATTATAATTTTATTAAGTAGGAGAAGAAATGTAGTAATTTACCCTCTTGCATATAGTAATTGCCAGTCTAAGTTGAAAGTGCTGAGTTGGAGAGACGCGATTAATCGCGTCTGTACAAGAGTGCTGAGTAAAAAGAAAATTCCCAATCCTCAGTCCCTAGTCCCCAATCCCTAGTCCCTTTCATCGAATCTACCTAATAGCTATAGACGTTAAATCTTGGGAGGTAGTTTCGCTATTAATTGCTTAAGTTAAAACCAGCTGGAACAACCAGCTGGTCAAAACTCTCTAATTACTAGCTTACAACTTAAAAATCTGTGCTTTTACAGCAGTACTATTTCAGACCGAGCCATGATAACACACCCTGATTGGTGAGGTATTCAATTAATACCATCAAAATAAAGCCAATCATGGCGGCTCGACCGTTCAATCGTTCGGCATATTCGTTAAAGCCTAACTTTGGTTCTTCGAGTTTGGGGGTAATGGTGGGCTTTGGTTGTGTCATCATCAACAATTCCTCTCTTATTTGTCGTCAAACGAAATTTAATTGTCAGATGTCTATAAACACTGCACCTTGAGGCAGGGATGAGACATCAGCACTTCTGTATGTGTTGAACAGAGTTGCTATGCTTGAATCCCAAGCAATACAACGTCAAAAGTCCAAACAGTAGCTTCTTGAACAGAACCTTTGTAAACAGTTGGTTACAATTATTTATTATTCTTTATATATTTTAAGAAGACAAGGGCAATAGTCAAGGGTACAGGTTGGCAACACTGTCACAGAAGGTAAGACACTCAGAGCAATTATTAGCTATCCCTAATACGGAAGTAGCCACTCTGAGACTGGCAGGCTAAAGTTAAACAAAAATTAATTAGAGGCTGTAAATGGAAATCGGCGTTCCTAAAGAAACTAAGGATCAAGAGTTTCGTGTAGGGTTGAGTCCTTCGAGTGTGCGGGTGTTGCGCGAAAATGGTCATCAGATTTTCGTCCAAACCCAAGCTGGTACTGGTGCTGGTTTTACCGATGATGAGTACAGTAGTGCTGGGGCGGAGATTGTACCCACACCAGAGGCGGTTTGGAATCGGGAACTAGTTGTTAAAGTCAAAGAACCTCTAGAAGCTGAGTATAAATTTTTGCAGAAAGGGCAGATATTATTTACTTATCTGCATCTCGCAGCCGATCGCAAATTAACTGAGAGTTTAATTGATTGTGGCACTTGTGCGATCGCCTATGAAACTGTAGAACAACCTGGTGCTAACAAATTACCTTTGCTCTCTCCTATGAGCATTATTGCCGGTCGGCTATCCGTACAATTCGGCGCAAGGTATTTGGAACGTCAGCAAGGTGGGCGAGGTGTGCTTTTGGGTGGCGTACCAGGTGTAAAAGCTGGCAAAGTCGTGATTTTAGGCGGCGGCGTAGTTGGGACAGAAGCAGCTAGAATGGCTGTAGGCATGGGCGCGATCGTGCAAATTTTGGATGTGAATGTCGAGCGCTTATCCTACCTAGAAACTCTATTTGGCTCTAGAGTTGAATTGCTTTATAGCAACTCTGCCCATATCGAAGCCGCAGTTAAAGAAGCTGACTTGTTAATCGGTGCGGTTTTGGTGCCTGGACGTAGAGCACCAATATTAGTATCTCGCGAATTGGTACAAAAAATGCATCCCGGTTCTGTAATTGTGGATGTGGCTGTTGATCAAGGCGGTTGTGTGGAAACTTTACGGACAACTTCTCACACTAATCCCATTTACATTGAAGAGGGCGTGGTGCATTATGGCGTTCCTAATATGCCTGGTGCAGTACCTTGGACAGCTACTCAAGCGCTTAATAACAGTACCTTACCTTATGTTGTGCAGTTAGCAAATCTCGGTCTGAAAGCATTGGATGTTAACCCTGCATTAGCTAAAGGCGTAAATGTTCAAAATCATCGCTTGGTACATCCTGCTGTACAGGAAGTATTTCCTGATTTGGTAAGTTAAGCCAATTTTAGATTTTAGATTTTGGATTTTAGATTGACCTTGACCACAAAGGGATGTTGGTCAATATTTTGGATTTTGGATGTTTTGGGGTGTGGATAAATATTCATGCCCCATGCCCTATGCCCAAAACTTCCATCCCCTTGAGGGTATGGAAGTTTTACTATAATCCTTTGGATTTTCGGAATTCCCGCACAACATCTTTAATATCCTGTAATTCACCCTCAACTAGGTAATTTAATTGCCGCATTTCGTCTGCGGAAATTTTACCAGCCAGTTGAGCGATCGCATTTTTTAACTGCGGATATTTTTCTAAGGTGGCTTTGCGGACAATTGGCGTAGCTTCATAAGGTGGAAAATACTGCTTATCATCCTGCAATACCACTAAACCCAAGCGGGAAATTTGCCCATCTGTAGAATTACCCGCTACCATATCTACCTGTTTTTGAATTAAAGCCCGATAAATTAAACCTAAATCCATAATTTGCGGTGATTTCGCAAACCGTAAATTGTAGGTTTTCGCTAAACCCGGAAAGCCATCTTCCCGTTCCAAAAATTCATAGCCAAACCCGCCACGCCACTGGGGTGTATATTGAGTAGCTTCTGAGAGATTTTGCAAATTGTAGCGCTTGGCATCTTCCCCACGAATAATAATGGCAAAAGTGTTTTCAAAACCCAAACTTGGCATTACATCTAAATTAAATTGTTCGGCGTAGGCTTGTTTTAGTTTTGCGTAAACTATTTTGGGGTCGTTAATTACTTGCTGTTTTAAAATACCTGTAAAAGCTGTACCAGTATACTCAATATACGCATCGATTTTCCCCGCCGTAATTGCACTATGGCAAACAAAAGAACCACCCAATCGGGGACGACGGGACACTTTTAAATTAGTTGTTGCTTCGATTTGTTGGGCTAAAATTTCACCTAAAATATCTTGTTCTGTAAAATCTTTAGAAGCGACAATAATATCGCCACCACTACTTGTATTTGTATTAGGGCTACAACTAGCGATCGCCACTACTAAAGCAATCGTTAATAGGCATAAAGCCACAAATTTTTTCATCTTAAAAGATTACTTTTGACTCTGCAAATTTTGTTAACCTTTAACTTTCAATTTTCCTTCAATCCAACCAATTACTAAATCAGCAATTAAGGCAATTAATGCCGCTGGAACTGCGCCCGCTAAGATTAACTGATTATTTACTACTGCAATCCCGCGAAAAATAAATACACCTAACCCACCAGCACCAATAGCAGCAGCAATGGTTGCAATCCCAATAGCAATGACAGTGGCGACTCTTACCCCAGCTAAAATTACTCCCATTGCTAAAGGAATTTCTACTTGTAATAACAATTCTTTATCTGTCATTCCCATACCTCGCCCAGCTTCTCTAATTGCTGGATCAACACCAATAATGCCAGTGTAAGTATTGCGAATTATGGGTAATAAAGAATATAAAGTTAAAGCCACTATCGCTGGTACTACGCCAATCCCACCAATTACAGGCACAGGAATTAATAACCCAAATAAAGCCAAACTAGGAATAGTTTGTAAAATATTGGCAATACCTAAAATTGGTTGGCGGAGTTGAGTTTGACGGGTAATTAAAATACCTAAAGGAATGCCGATTAATATGGCAATTCCAATCGCAATGCCCACCATAAATAAATGTTCCAGCGTATGCTGCAAAATTTCGGGGGCGTACTTAATCAAAAAGAAATCTTTCATAAATTGTCTTGCAGAGAATGCAGACATTGGAGGAAAGCTAGGCTTTCGGGATGTGAGGATAACATAAATTCATCCTTTGTCCCTAATACTATCAATTCTCCCTCATACATTAAACCAATTCTCGATGCCAACACAAATGCTTCTTGAATGTCGTGGGTGACAAACACAACGGTTTTGCCTAATTCTCGTTGTAAGCGTCGAAACTCCTGTTGAATTTCCAGTCTGGTAATCGGATCGAGTGCGCCAAATGGTTCATCCATTAATAATACAGGCGGATCGGCTGCAAGTGCCCTAGCTACACCTACCCTTTGCCTTTGTCCCCCCGAAAGTTCGTGGGGATAACGCCCAGCAAATTGTTCTGGTTCTAAACCTACCAATTGCAACAACTCATACACCCGTGTTTTAATTTGTTTTGGCTTCCAACCTTCTAAAGTGGGAACTAAACCTACATTGCGTTCCACTGTGAAATGGGGAAATAAACCAGTCTCTTGAATTACATAACCAATCTTGCGCCGCAGTTTAATTTCGTCCCATTGCGTTGTGGGGACACCATCAAATAACACTTCGCCAGTGGTAGGGGTGAACAGGCGATTAATTAATTTCATCGTCGTGGTTTTACCACTCCCACTGCGCCCCAGCAAGACTAGCGCTTCTCCCTGGCGGATGGAGAAATTGAGATGAGATACCAAAGGGCGATGGTTGCGGCTAAAGGTGACATCGCGGAATTCAACAGCGATTTGGTGATTTTCTGGCATAGTTTAGTTGGTATTTTCCCCATCATCCTATGAGTATCAGCAATTTGAGTAGTTTTCCGGAATCGTCAAACATACCGTTGTAATCATTATCAGACAAGCAAATATAACGAAGTTCTATACAGAAAAGTTCGGGGACATACCCCAACAAAAACCCAGTAATTACAACTGGGTTTTTGTTTTTCAGTACCTTACTGCAAGGGTTACCCAAAAGCACCGCAATTTATTATCAGTAGATTTAAGCACAAAAAATTTCTGCTGTTAATAAGTTCAGTAGTTATGCGGAAGCGCTATAGGCATTGTTTCCAGCATTATTAAACCAAGATATAGAGAACTCTTATACAGAAAGTTTAGGGATAACCCTAACAAAAACCCAGTGATTACAACTGGGTTTTTGTTTTTTGGTACCTGAGTGCAAGAGTTTTCCGCAAGCATCGCCATTTATGATCCGTGGATTCAAGCATAAAAAATTTCTGCTGTTAATAAGTTCAGTAGTTATGCGGAAGCGCTATAGGCACTGTTTCCAGCATTATTAAACCAAGATATAGAAAAGTTTTATACGGAAAGTTTGGGGATAACCCCAACAGGAACCCAGTGAAAACCACTGGGTTTTTGTTTTAGGCTGCATTATCACAAGGGTTTACCGAAAGCATAGTAATATCATGTCTTGTGAAAAACGTATCATTAAGACTGCAAGAGGTAGGGAGAGAAAGAGTATTTAGATTTTTTTACAGATATACAATTTATAAATAATGAGTATCAGTAGATTTAATTACAAAAAATTGATGGACTGAATAAGTTCAGTAGTTATGCGGAAGCGCATCAGGCATTGTTTCAATCATTATTAGTCCAGCAAGTATATAGAAGTTTTATACAGTAAAGTTTAGGGATTAACCCTAACAAAAACCCAGTGGTCTTCACTGGGTTTTTGTTTTATAGTATCCTGGCAACTGATAATCAGTAGATTTAAGCACAAAAAATTGAGGGCATGAATAAGTTCAGTAGTTATGCGGAAGCACATTAGGCATTGTTTCAATCATTATTAGTCCAGCAAGTATATAGAAGTTTTATACAGTAAAGTTTAGGGATTAACCCTAACAAAAACCCAGTGGTTTTCACTGGGTTTTTGTTTTAGAGTGTTTTATTAGAAAGCTTTGCCGCAGGTATCGCAATTAATCATCGGTAGATTCTACCATCAACAAGCGGTAAGTTCCTTAATTGCTAGACATTAATGCCTTTGTAGCAGACTCACCAGCTTTGACTAGCTTCCGCTTGAATTGGAACATCAATAATCCCACAGCACTCCAATAACCAAGAATTGACAGCAATGCTGTGATGGGTGATATTGAGTTTACTCCAGGCGCGATCGCAAAAATCGGCCCAATAACTGAAAGCAAGTAGAAATAATTATTGTCTCTGATGTAGGAGGAGAATATGGCTAAAACTATTACTGGTAATACAATGACAGCACCAACAGTAGCCGCAGCCCAAAAGATTCGATGCTGATTTTTGGTGAATAAAAATAGTTGAGCTATAGATGCATAAAGCATAGCTAAACTACCACATAACGCTAGACCGAAAAGACCTTTGATTTTTTGATCGAATGGAACTTGGGCAAGGAAGAGTAATCCACAGATAGCAATAATAGCAATCATGGCATTAATGGCGATCGCTAACAGTCCTGGACTTTTTTCACCCCACATCAAATCCTTTACTAGCTTGCTATCTATTACTCCTTGGGAATTGGAAGTGCGGCGATAACGTGCCCAATCTTGGAGTGCTTGGCGATGGGGATTAAGCGCAGCAATTAAATAGAGACACAGCCAAAAATCTAAGAATAATAAGCACATAAGATTTTCCGATAGGAGATATGTGCTAGGATTCTGGACTAAAACTAATCTTTGCCAATTTGCACATCCCAAAGTCATCAATGCAAAACCAGCAGTCAATAAATAACTCTGCCGCTTGCTCAACATAGTTGTATTGGGATCGCGGAAGCAACGTTGTAAGGATTGCCAAATAAAATAGCTTCCCAAACCGTAAATCAATAAAGCAAAGCCAAGTGTTGTTACTAGGTTCTCTCCCAAAGGTAAAGCAAACCAATGAAAATTGTTCAGCCTTGTATTTGAATATCGAAAAACAGAAGTAATTGCAGTAGCAGGAATTAAGGAAGTAGGATTAATCAGCCTAGCAAAAACTAATGGATATTCATCTGGTATTGCGGTAACTGCTATTGGCGTAGTCACTAGGAGAAAACCTAAAGTGACACCACCACCTAACCAAGCTTGAAAGCCTCCCAACCAGGAACCAACTAAGCCAAATAGTAAGGCGCTGCTATAGTATAAAATCCCCGCAGCAATCGCTACTGCGTAAAAGCTGAAAATCTCATTTAAGGAAATTTGCCCAGCTATACCCAAGCATATATGTAAAGGAACCGCTAACAGTACCCCAAGATAAAGTAAAATCGGTACCCCTAACATTTTTCCTAATAAAATACTTTGAGGCGTTTGAGGACTGAGGCGAATAAAATTGAGGGTTTCACGCCGTTCTTCAGCAGCTAAATCATTAATAATTAGGTAAGTGCCGGCAACTAAAAGCGTAATAGAGCCAATAATACCTAGCCAGGTAAATACATCTAAATACCACAATTGCCAGTTGATAATTACATTATCAAATCCATCTAAAAGGCATTGCCGCGAATTATATTCGAGTTTACCTGTGCAATATCGGTCAAAGGAATTGTATACAACTTCGAGTTTTGTAGGTAGCTGGGTTTGAAAATACATAAATATGATAAATTGACCCAGCAATGAGATACCACCAGAAAGTATTAAGTTGCGCGGTTTCAGCCTTCCTTTAAGTTCGCGCAACAGTTGAGGATTCCAGTCTCCTACTTGATTCATCCAATTTAGATTCATACTAAAAGCTCTCTTTGGTGTTTGCTTTTGGCTGTTTGTCAGAGGAAACAGAGAATAGGAAATTCCCTAATTAATAATTAGCTTCCTTGTGGCATTGCTCCCTCTGCCTCCTCTACTTTCCCCTAACGTCCTGCTAACAAGGCTTTAGTAGCAGATTCTCCTGCTAATTTCATCTGCTTTGCTAATTTGATGTTTAACAAGATTATGACGCTTACTTCAGCTATAAGTGCCTTAAAAACTGTAATTGTGGCGGCATATTCTAAACTCGCCCAAGGAAAAGTAGAAAATAGCCACGCTACAGGATTTTCCTTAGGTGTAATTCCTAGCATTCCCAAAAACATTGGTGGCAAGAATATCGCTGCACTGATAGCGCCAATAGCCCAAAATGAACGCTTAGGATTTTTCATTAACAGCATTAGTTGAGCTAAAGTAGCGTAAATCATCATCAGGCTAATAAATAAAGCCACGCCTAAAATTGCTCTCAATCGGCCAATATCATTTACCCACTCTATGGCACTGTTATGACGAGTATTCAACGTCGGTGCAAGTACAATCCAAACTAATAATGGCGTAGTTGCGATCGCTAAATTAATCAACATTGCCAATAGCGCTGGACTTTTTTCGTCTACTAGCCAATCTTTGAGCGCAAATTTTCGCCAAAAACCCTTAAAATTGGCAACTTTTTCATGTCTATATCTTGCCCAATCTTGGATAGTTTGTCTGTGAGGCGACAAAATTACCAGTAAGGAAAGTAATAGCATGATATTTAAAAATGCTATAGATCCCCAATTTTGAACTATTTGATAGTTCAAGTCATGATAACAAGGAATAGATTGGCTACCTCTGTAATCTGGGCAGTAATTATCAGAGTATTGCAGAGTAAATCCCCAAAAAATTACTTGATAACTCGCTACTAAAAAGTAACTCTGAACCTTATTAATAATCGCGCCATCGGGATTACGAAAGCGGCGTTTCATTCCTTCCCAAGCCCAGTAAATGCCTACACCATAATTAAATAAATGTAAGGCAACTAAACCAACAAGACTTTTACCAAGTGGTAAGTAAAAAAACTGTATTTCTTGTATAGGCGGTTCCTGATATCGTGGTGTGAGATATCCCAGCATACTCACAGGGTTTAATAAACTTAACCAAGCGAGTATATTGTGAAAATCTGCACTATAAAATAACGTCTGCAAAGTTACGAATAGGAAAAGGAGAACTAAACCACTTCCTAGCCAAGGTTGAAAACCACTAAACCAACGACTAATTAAGCCAAATAGCAATGCATTACTGTAGAAGAAAACACAACTAGAAGCCAGCACTATATAGAAAGCTAGAATCGAAGTGAAGGGAATTTGAGCGGCAATACCTGACAACAAATGTAAAGGTAATGCAGCGAATACTGTCAGATAGACGAGAATCGGCACGCCTAACATTTTGCCAGTTAAAATACTAGTTTCCGCCTGCGGGCTAAGACGTAAAAAATTTAAGGTACCGCGACGCTCTTCTTGACCTAAATTATTGATGAGCAAATAAGTACCAGCTACTAAAAGTGTGAATACAAACATCACACTTAGCGTCATAAATATATATTTCCAATGGTCTTGCCACCACTGTTGCATATTTATTTGCTCGGATGGGCAAGGAGTTTGATATAAAAGTTTATCAAGACTGGAGATTTGCTGTTTTAGGGATTTCTGTTCTAACTTTAAATCGGGAATTTTTGCTAATAACTCTGAGTTTTTACTCCCACTATAAGTATTAATTTTGGAGTTAACTTGAGCGAGGCTGTTATTGAAATTTGTTAGTTGTTGTTGGTAACCTGAACTGAGATTGCAGTACAGGCCAGACATGGGATATGTTTTGCCTGGCAACTGGCTAATTTGATATACATAAGTTCCCAGTTGAGTTAATAGCGATATCGCCAAGACAATTAACAAATTAGCGACTTTTA
This sequence comes from Calothrix membranacea FACHB-236, assembly GCF_014696315.1. GTDB lineage: Bacteria > Cyanobacteriota > Cyanobacteriia > Cyanobacteriales > Nostocaceae > Aulosira > Aulosira membranacea. The sequence goes on along the minus strand of NZ_JACJPX010000040.1, from coordinate 4,044 downwards.
GGCGGCCTTTCAGTTCACGCAACAATTGCGGATTCCAATCACCGATTTTGTCTAACCAAGTGAGCATCATAGATAAAATCTCCAAAGAGAGGAATTAAGAATTATTGAGTAATTAAGATGCTTGCTTATGCCCTAACTTTAAGAAGATGGTTTCTAAATCTTCTTGGGTGCAGTGAAAATCAGTAATCGGAATGCCAACTTGAATTAGCGATCGCAACAACTCAGCACTATCTTCCTGCTTACCGGAAAAGTTGACTCTGACGCTGTTTTTACCTGAGATTACTTCCCACTCTTCCACCAAAGGATGATTTTTTACTTCTCGTAACAGTGTTTCTAGATTCCCCAAGGTGGACAACACAATTTGCTGACGGGATAGCCGCTGGTAAAGATGTTGGAGGGAAGTGCTTTCTACTAAAAAGCCAAGTTCCATAATTCCCACAGAAGTACAGAGTTCGGCTAAATCACTCAGAACATGGGAAGAAATCAAAATTGTCATTCCCGCTTCTTGCAAAGCCTTAATGATTTCCCGAAACTGCATCCTAGCAATGGGGTCAAGACCAGAAACAGGCTCATCTAACAGCAGTAAAATCGGTTCATGAATAATCGTGCGCGCTAAACTTAAGCGCTGCTTCATCCCCCGCGACAGCGTGGAAATTAAGCTATTACGCTTATTACCGAGTTGTATTAGTTCTAATACTTCATGTAGGCGTTGAGTGCGACGTGGTTCCCGCAAACGATATAGCCGCGCAAAATAATCTAGGTAATCCCAAACTGTTAAATCCTCATACAGTGGGTAGTCATCAGGTAAATAGCCTAGACGACGCTTGAGAGTGGGATTGCTTTTGTCACGCAACAAGCGATCGCCATTAATATAAATCTCACCCGTTGTTGGCTCCTCTGCGGCTGCTAACATCCGGATGAGAGTTGTTTTACCTGCGCCATTCGGCCCAATCAGTCCGTAGACTTCACCTGCTTGGATCTCTAAATCAACATCATTGACAGCAACATGGCGATCAAATTGCTTCGTCAGTCCAGCGGTACGAATTGCTAATTCTTTTACCATACCTGCTTTGGTGCGGCTTGTGATTATAAGTTAACCTAACCTGTCTCTACAGCATTTGCCATGTCCGTTTCAGAAATGGAAACCAGGTTTACACAAACTTTATTGAATTGCGTGATTCTACTTTGCTTAATAATAATACTAGTTATTTAACATACCGTAAAATTACTACCAAATACTAAATTTAGGCATCATCTATAATCCAGATGTATTTATTCTTCACCAATTAAAGAATAATTGTAGGTTGGTTAGAGCGATAGCGAACCCAAAATCAAAGTGGCATTTTTGGGTTTCTTCTATTAACCTAAACTACGCAAATTAAAAAAATAGGTAAGGCATTTACCCTACCTATTTTATGTATGATTTAGCTTTGTATCAGTATTAGCTCATTATTGATGCAGGGACTACAGGATCAATCCCATTGGGTGATGAACCACTGATTGAGTAACGATGTTCAGGAACCGGATACCCAGCTTCGCCAAAGGTTTCACGTATAATTTTATTTGTGTCGAAGTAAACTTGCCAGTAATGGTCATTATTGCAATAAGGACGTACTGCTAGTACGGGGCCTGCCAAATTGAAATCAATAATTTCTACATCAGGTGCAGGATTTTGGATAACGTTGGGGATTTGGCTGATTTTAGCTTTCAAACGTGTGATCGCATCGTGATGATCTACAGAATGATGTAGCTGGGCTAGTAGGTCAACCCGACGGTAGGGATTAGCAGAGAAATTCTGAATATTGTCAGAAAAGATTTTGTTATTGGCAACAATTGTCAGCACATTATCAGGTGTAGTGATATTAGTTGTAAACAGCCCAATTTCTGTAACAGTTCCTGTAACACCTGCTGCGGTGATGAAATCACCAATTTTAAATGGGCGAAAAACAACTAAAAAAGCACCTGCGGCAAAGTTCGCCAACAGTCCACCCCATGCGGCACCAATTGCAATACCAGCTGCTGCTAGTAATGCAGCAAAGGAGGTGGTTTCAATACCAAAGAATCCGAGAATTGCCACAACTAGAACAATTCTCAGTGTGACGGAAATGATATTGATAAGATAGTGAATGAGTGTCGGATCAATGTGTTGAACTTTGAAAGCGCGGCGTAATAGCTTCATTCCAAAGTCTATCAACCGTTGAGCAACAACCCACAGCAGAATAGCGCCTATAAGCTTCAACCCAAACTGCGTTAAAAGCGCAATAGCAACCTGACCAATTTGATTTAAATTCATAAATTCTTTTTGTTTGTGCGTTCTTAAACACAACAAACATACAGGTTTTTATCTGGAAAATGTCTATAAATACTTTTTTTTTAATTTTCTTGCTTGATTGTATACCTAAATAGCAAATCATTTTGCAAAAAATGTCATATTTACTGAATATAAAAGTGTTGTGATTGTAATATTTAATCCCCCAATATTACTTGCAAATTCAAGATGATTGAATAATTCAGATTCGCAAATCCTGTTAATAGAAAAGTATTTAACAGCATAGGATTACTCTTTTATACTTTGCAATTGAAGTATAAAGTATCAAATAATGCCACCTAAATTTCTGGTTACTGTTTCGAGGTAAACCTGTAACGGTCAACGAAGAGGACAAGGGGCAGGGGGTGGAGGGGAGAAGAATTATTACTCAATGCCCAATGCCCAATGCCCAATGCCCCTTGTAATAAATTGAAAGCTCCATTGGTGCATATTGCTCGGTATGATATTTAATCTGTGAGAATTATTGCACAACTAAACATCTACTTAGTAAACAGCAGCTATGACCCAGAACTACCGCATTACCCTACTTCCCGGCGATGGCATCGGCCCCGAAATTATGGCTGTAGCGGTAGATGTGCTAAAAATCGTAGGGCAGAAATTTGATCTGAAGTTTGATTTTCAAGAAGCCCTCATTGGTGGTGCAGCAATTGACGCTACAGGAGAACCTCTCCCGGCGGCTACTTTAGATACTTGCCGCAATAGCGATGCTGTATTACTTGCGGCTATCGGTGGTTATAAGTGGGATACCTTACCATCTAATCTTCGCCCAGAAGCAGGTTTGTTGGGTTTGCGCGCTGGTTTGGGATTATTTGCGAATTTACGCCCAGCGAAAATTTTGCCCCAATTAATAGATGCCTCAACTTTGAAAAAGGAAGTTGTAGAAGGCGTTGATATTATGGTGGTGCGCGAACTCACAGGGGGAATTTACTTCGGTAAACCCAAAGGAATTTTTGAAACTGAGACTGGAGAAAAGCGCGGTGTAAATACAATGGTTTACACTGAATCGGAAATTGATCGCATTGGCAAAGTAGCCTTTGAAGCCGCACGCAAACGTGGCAAGAAACTTTGTTCAGTGGATAAAGCCAACGTTTTAGAAGTATCGCAACTGTGGCGCGATCGCATTACCAAACTTGCCCAAGAATACCCCGATATCGAACTATCTCACCTCTATGTGGATAATGCGGCAATGCAGCTAGTCCGCGCGCCTAAGCAGTTCGATACTATTGTTACAGGTAATTTATTTGGCGATATTCTCTCAGATGCTGCTGCCATGCTCACAGGTAGTATTGGGATGTTACCCTCAGCGAGTTTAGGTGCTTCTGGCCCTGGTGTGTTTGAACCAGTACATGGTTCAGCCCCAGATATTGCTGGACAGGATAAAGCCAACCCGCTAGCTCAGGTATTGAGTGCAGCCATGATGTTACGTTATGCTTTAGACCAACCAGCCGCAGCAGATGCCATTGAAAATGCCGTTTTCCAAGTCTTAGAACAAGGCGATCGCACTGGTGATATTCTCTCACCCGGAACCAAGCTTTTAGGTTGTCGTGCAATGGGCGATGCACTAATTAAAGTTATTCAAGGGTAATGGGTAATGGGTAATGGGTAATGGGTAATGAGTAATGAGTAATGAGTAATTGGTAATTGGCATAATTATTTCCCCTTGTCCCCTTGTCCCCTTGTCCCCCAATCCCCAATCCCCAATCCCCAATCCCCAA
>NZ_JACJPX010000004.1 GCF_014696315.1 Calothrix membranacea FACHB-236 | reverse complement strand
GTACTCTAATATCTAATGGTGAAGCTGTCATGCTTCCAAAATGCAGCATTTACATCATTTTCAAAAATACAGCATTTACGATCGCACCTGCGGAATGTGGGGTAACAGGTTTGGTTGGGGAAATTTAGCCCCTCCTCGCTTGCGGAGAGAAGTCCGAGCGGAGGCTTCCTCCGATCGGAACTTCGGGGGAGGGGTTGGGGTGGGGTTACTCATCTTCATCGGGAATTAAATCGTCTTCTGTGAGTTCTTGATGGGGAATAGCGGCGATAATTGCATCTATTACCTTGGAAACTGGTAAAATCTCGATATTAAGATCAGGGAATTTTGTTCCTTTGGGGACGATCGCTCTTTTAAATCCGAGTTTGGCTGCTTCTTTTAACCGCAGTTCCATCTGGGAAACCGATCGCACTTGTCCCCCTAACCCGACTTCACCAATTAAGACTGTACCTGGATCGACGATGCGATCACGGAAACTGGCAACAATGGCGATCGCAATTCCTAAATCTACTGCTGGTTCTTCTACGTTCAATCCTCCCGCCGAAGCGACGTAAGAATCTAGCTTCGACATGGGAATTCCTACCCGTTTTTCTAACACCGCTAAAATTTGCACTAAGCGGTTATAGTCTATCCCTGTAGCGGCGCGTCGGGGAGAAGGGTAACTAGTAGGACTTACCAAAGCTTGCAATTCCACAACGATGGGGCGAGTTCCTTCGCAAGCGACAACGATAGCAGTACCAGGCGCAGGATCGTCACGATTACCTAAAAATAGCTCTGAAGGGTTAGGAACTTCACGCAATCCATGAGATACCATCTCAAAAATACCGATTTCGTGAGTTGCACCAAAGCGATTTTTTACTGTCCGTAATAACCGATGGGAAGCAAAGCGATCGCCTTCAAAATACAATACTGTATCTACTAAGTGTTCTAAAACTTTCGGCCCCGCGATCGCACCTTCTTTAGTTACGTGTCCCACAATTAACATTGTCACGTCTTCGTGCTTTGCCACTTTCATCAGTGCGGCTGTACATTCCCGCACTTGCGCTACTGAACCAGGTGCAGATGTCAGTGCCGGAAAGAACACTGTTTGAATACTATCAATTACTGCCACATTTGGTTTAAGAGAATCTATTTCCCGGAGAATTTCTTCTAAATCGGTTTCTGGCAATATATATAAATCTGCACCTATATTGTCAGGGTTTATACTTTTAGGGTCTATAGGAACAGGTATGACTTCACTTTTAGATTCTATGGGAACAGGTGTTACTTCCTCTACAACTGTATTTTCATCGCCTACAACATTGACGCTTTTAGATACTCCTAAACGCGAAGCTCTTAACTTTACCTGTTGACCTGATTCTTCCCCTGTGACATAAAGAATGCGGTATCTCTGCGCCAATTGATTAGATACTTGAAGTAGTAGAGTTGATTTTCCAATTCCTGGATCGCCACCAATCAGCACCATCGAACCAGGGACAACACCACCACCCAACACCCGATCTAATTCTCCATAGCCAGATTCCCAACGTGCAATTTGGCGATCGCTAATTTGATCGAATGTTAAAGAAGAGCGCGGTTTGGCTGGTTTATTATGCGATTTGCCATTAGTAGATGCTGATTGCCAACCACTGACTCCTCCTCGGCTGGGTATATCCACCGATGATTGGATAGAAATTTGTTCTTCTAAAGAATTGTAAGTGCCGCAAGCGGGACACTTACCAAACCATTGAGAAGATTCTGCTCCACAATCGTTACAAATGTAAAAGGTTTTGGACTTTGCCATTCTTAAATCTTATTAAATAATCTTAATTTTTCCTTAATTCTTGGCGAAAAGAAAAGTTCAATAATAGTAGTAGTTACAGCTTTTTTTCATCTAATTCATGGAATGATATCTTAATATTATGGTATTAAAAATTAATCATGAAAAATTTTAGTTAAGGAGCGTTGAGAAACTTGGAAAGTCATAAAGAAAAAATCCTGGTGGTAGACGACGAAGCCAGCATTCGCCGGATTTTGGAAACGCGCCTTTCCATGATTGGCTACGATGTAGTAACTGCTGGTGATGGAGAAGAAGCTTTGGAAACTTTTCGCAAAGCTGACCCCGATCTAGTAGTTTTGGATGTGATGATGCCAAAACTTGATGGCTACGGTGTTTGTCAAGAACTACGTAAGGAGTCAGATGTCCCTATTATTATGCTAACAGCCTTAGGGGACGTAGCCGATCGCATCACTGGATTAGAGTTAGGTGCTGATGATTATGTAGTTAAGCCGTTTTCCCCGAAGGAGCTAGAAGCCCGGATTCGCTCAGTACTCAGACGAGTAGACAAAACCAGTGCTTCTGGAATTCCTAGTTCTGGAGTCATCCACGTTGCTAATATCAAAATTGATACGAATAAGCGACAAGTTTACAAAGGCGATGAGCGCATTCGCTTAACTGGTATGGAATTTAGCTTACTAGAGTTACTCGTTAGCCGCTCTGGAGAAGCTTTTTCCCGTTCGGAAATTTTGCAAGAAGTATGGGGTTACACACCAGAACGCCATGTAGATACCCGCGTAGTTGATGTGCATATCTCCCGTTTGCGCGCCAAATTAGAAGACGATCCTAGCAACCCAGAATTGATTCTCACCGCCCGCGGTACTGGTTATTTGTTCCAACGGATAATTGAACCTGGCGAGGAATAGGGAAGATCAGGAAGATAGGAGAAACTAATAACAAAGGACAAATGACTGATGACAAATGACTAATGAATAAACCTGATCCCAATCTAGTTTTACGCCGTCTACCTATAGTAGTTGGCTGTTTAGGCGCTGTACTTTTGCTCATTAACCGCTTGTTAACACCGGAACTAACAGAATCCCAAGCCCGAGGGGATGTGCTGGGCGTGATTCTGAGTGCGGTGTTAATTTTAACTGGATTAATTTGGCAGCAAGTACAACCGCGATCGCCTGATATTGTACAACTGATTGGGGAGGAAGGTTTTGTGTTGGCTGCGGATTTACCAGAAGCCGTGAAAACAGAACTAGCTTGGGCATCCCATCTATTATTAACTAACACCGTCACGCGATCGCTATTAGTTTTTTACCAAGGTAAGGTTTTGTTACGTCGCGGTATTCTGTCTCCTAAATCTGAGGTTGTACCAGGCCCAATTTTAAAAAGGGTCTTGGAAACACAAAAGCCAGTTTATTTAGTAGCCTTAAAAGTCTATCCAGGCAAAATAGAATTTGATTATTTGCCTGAAAATACTCAAGGGGTAATTTGTCAACCTATTGGTAATCAAGGTGTATTAATTTTAGGAGCAAATGCACCTCGCAGTTACACCAAACAAGATGAAAATTGGATATCTGGAATTGCTGATAAATTAGCTGTTACTCTCAGTTCCTATTTGCAAGTTGAGTCAGAAAATTAAAACTTTATGCAAATTATCTATTGGTTACTGATTGCAGTGATGGTTGTGGGTATTATTGGTGCTGTAGTTCCTGCCATCCCTGGAACCAGTTTAATATTAATTGCAATTATTATCTGGGGAGTTGTCAGCAGTTCCTTTGCAGCAATTAAAATACCGCTAATTGTCACGGTTATTGTGTTGCTTCTGAGTATTGGCGTAGATTTTTTAGCAGGCTACATAGGCGCAAAACAAGCTGGCGCTAGTAAGTGGGGACAAATAGGCGCATTTGTCGGGTTGCTTTTAGGATTCTTCGGATTATTACCAGCTTTACCCTTTGGCGGGCCGCTATTAGGTATTTTAATAGGGCCATTATTGGGTGCAATCATCGGTGAATACCTTTACCAACGTCAACTTGGGATAGCAATTAAGGCTGGTATCGGAATTGTCGTTGGTACAGTTGTGGGAAATTTACTGCAAGGAATATTAGCGATCGCTGCAGTGGTAGTTTTTATAGTGAACACGTGGCCGCAAGTCTTTGGCAGCTAAGATTTCCCATAGATTAAGTAAATAAGACTTTCGTAGGGTAGACATTCATTGTCTACCCTATTTTATTAGGGATAAAAATCCGGTTAATAACATTGTGGATTTTCTAGAAATTCTAGTGTTTTTCACCATAACAAATTCTTCATTTATAGTTTATAAGTTTTTTGCACTCAGCTTATATAAACGACAAAAACAGTTCATATATAAATCACAATTCTTACTGAGTTATTTAAGTGCATATCATCCACAGGATTTGTATAGAAATCTTTAAAAACAAAAACTAGCAGTTTGTTAAACATACTGAAGCCAAACATTCGCTAGTCCAGGAAAATTACGTAATTTTAGACACTACCAAATGACATATCTAGTAAATGCCACTAGATAATCAATAAAGTTTATATCAAGATAAATAGGTAGCTATTGCGTATTAGTAAACAGCTATGTAATTCTGTAAGAGTGATAAATAAATCACTCGCTAAAAGCAACCAGGGTCATTATTCTACCTAATTCTTTAAGACAATAATTCTAATCTAGAACATGAATATAGGATGCCTTGATTCTCTTTTGTTGATGGTTTCCTACATTGATAAATAGCTTTAGAATTGCATCTAATTAATAAACTAATTCCTTTTTACAGGAGCCTTAAATCACAATGTTTACTATTAAATCTAAAGTAATCAACGCAACTTTAGCTGCTACTGCTGCAATTCCCTTAACTATTGCTGGCTCACTAGGTTCTGCTCAAGCGGCAACACTTAGCGGAAGTATTGGTATTAATGGTACCTCTATTGTTCCAAGTGATGGAGGAAATCCAACTAATACTAGTATTACATTCGTTGATGTTGATGGGGTTGATACTTACGGTGATTTTTCAGCCTTCTCACCCAGCTTAAATTCAGGCACAATGCCTATTACAGGGATTAGCATTAGCACTCTAAACCTAACCCGGCAAACTATCTTAAGCTCAACAAAAGCTACATACACCACTGGTAATGTAACTCCATTCATTAATTTTGGAACAAGAACTTTGGGTAGTACCACTGCTCTTCTGACCTTTGACTTAGATGATTCTGTAATTACCAGAACTTGGAAATCTTCTACTAATATTAGTGACGTAACATTCGATGGAATTACAGGTAAATTTAATTTCAATGGAGAAACTATTGCGACGGGCTTTTTGAACGCTTCTCTTTCTGGAGCTTCCAGCACTTATCAATTAACTCTCACTGCTGAAGCAGTTAGTGTTCCTGAGCCAACCACAATGCTAGGTTTAGGTTTATTTGGTGCTGGTATGCTGATATCCCGTCGTCGCCAAACTCAAGCTAGTTCTTGAGCATTACCCACAAGATAAAAATTAAATTACAGACAGAAAAGGAGTATCATTATTAATAGAAATATGTAAAAATATTTTCAATTTTGGTTTTCATTAAGTGTTATAGCTTTGTGTTCGTAGTAATCACTGAAGAAGTTACTACGAATTTTCTTTTGTAGGGTTTTTCTGGGAATGGATATAAATTTATATATGGAATAAGGGCACAAAATTTTTGTACCCTTAAAGATTGTTATTTCAAGATTCAGACAAGTTTATTCAACATTAAACTGATTGCAAAGATTTTTTGGCTTCATTGGCGATCGCTTCTACTTCGTCATTAGCCAGAGTCTCTAAAACAGCTTTAGCATCTGCGCCACCCAAGCGACTCATAGCTTGCGCTACTCTATAGCGGACTTGCCAATCGGGATTTTGTGCATAAGGTGCTAAAAGTGGAATTGCACCTGTATTTCCCAACTCGCCAAAGGAACTAATAGCAGCAGTTTGAATTAACTCATTATCAGAATTGAGTGCTTGCTGGAGGAGTTCAAAACCTCGCGGATCGCCTAACTCTCCTAATGTGGCGATGATACTAAATTTGACTAGCCATTCAGGACTTGCATCGTAAAGCTGCTGCAAATCATCAAAAGCTGATGTAAGTTTCAGCGCACCCAAACAATCTGCGGCTGCTGCTTGCACATCAGGTTCAGGATCTTTTAGTAGTTCACGCAATATACTCAATGATAATTCTGAATCTTGTGTGCCGAATGTATCCATTTGACTCACTGCTGAGTAACGGACACGAGCATTGCTATCACTTACCGCAGTTTGAATTAATTCAAAAGCGATCGCAGGTTCTAAATCGCGGATTTGATTCACACCTCGCAAGCGATCGCCCAGATTTTCGGAACCAAGCAATTGCTGTACCGACTCAGGAGTAATACTCATTTATTTATCCTAAATTTTCAAAAAAGGTCAAGCGTCGCACAAACGCTGTTAATCACGCCTGTACTCAAAAGGAGCCAGTGCGCTCTTGCAGTTCTCCAGCTTGTACCGCTAAAGCGGAACCCCCAGGGTAGCAACTGATGTTCAAAAGTTATTAGTCATTTGACTGTTGATATTGGACTTTTGACATTTAACTATTAACTAATCTTGCTCGGCGGCCATCGCGCGGATAATATCACCTCGGGTAAGGATACCAATTACTTGACCCGCGCTGTCTAAAACTGGTAAGCGATGCACACTGCGATCGTGCATGATTCTGGCTGCTTCTTGTAAGGTTTTATCAGGGCTAATAGTGATTGGATTATTGCTCATCACTTCCCCAACGGTTTGTCCCAGCGCTTTGTGTAAGTCTCGATCATAATTTGCGGGATTTTGTAAATAGATGACACTATCGAGAAACATGATGTAAGCCGGAGGAGTCACACCTGTTTCTTGCCACATCAAATCAGTTTCTGAGATAATGCCCACCAATTTACCAACATCATCAACTACAGGTAGTCCGCTGATGCGTCTTTCTGCAAGAATTTGTATGGCTTCCTTCAGCGGAGTTTCAGATCGGACAACCACCGGTTCACGGCTCATCACGTCGGCAACGGTTTTAGGCATTTGTCTGCTAACACCTTTTATCAAAGTCTCTGGGTTTATTTTAAAAAATTGCGGGTCGTAACCTGATGCAGTTCATACATCGTTACTTGTAATTATGAATGGGAATGGGAATGGGGCATTGGGCATTGGGCATAGGTAATTGGTAATTGCTAATTGGTGTTTTTTATTTTCCCCCCTGCCCCCCTGCTTTTTCTCAGTCCCCAGTCCCCAGTCCCTACTCCCCAATCCCTACCCCCTGCTTTAGCGCGGCGATAATTTGCACATTTGCCTTGGGAAAAGCAAACTGTTCTAAATCTGCTAAATTTACCCAGCGGATTTCATCGCATTCTATGGCTTGCGGCACACCTGCTAGATGGCGACAATGATGCACAGTTAGGGTAACGCGCAACTCTGTATAAGTGTGGTCAATAGTAATGAGATGTTCTCCTACTGCAATTTCTATTCCCAGTTCTTCATAAATTTCGCGTTTAATGCACTCTTCAACAGTTTCTCCAGGCTCAATTTTGCCGCCAGGAAATTCCCACAAACCACCCATTGCTCCTCCCGCACGGCGACGGTCAATTAATATTTGTTCTTGGTCGTTCCAAATTACAGCAACACCAATAATTTTATGGGGGAGGAGAGAAATAGTTTCACTCATGGTTGATGGGTACAGAATAAACTAGCAAAAAAACGCAGAATTTAAAATCAATCAGCCAACATATAACTCGGCAAGCTTTCTTCATGTTTGCCGAGTCTATATTGTATTACGCATTCAAACAGTTTTGAGTTTATTTGCTGAGATTTGCCTAGCTATTCTTATTGTCTAAATTTTCGATTGTATGTATGCTACCCCTAATCATAGCTATTATTTGAATCTATGAATCAGGGGTAAATTATCAGCATACTATCCAGATTTCGCAGAGTAATGTTTTTTGCTGATTTTGCCTTGGATGAGTTTATGTATGAACCCAACAACATTATTATTCAATTTCGTTATTGTTGGTTTCAGTACCTTGGAGAACCATTTCAAAGTTCATTCTTTGTTCAGCGTTACGCAAGAAATAACCACTAATCATTGCTGAGGCCAGAAGCCGTCCTAAACTTTCGCGGCTAGTAGTAATGCTAACTCCAAAGTGTTCTGAAGGTAGGTTACCCAAAAGACCAATAATATTGCGTTCCATTACTTGCAGAACTTCCGGAGAACTCGGTTTAGATAACTGAGAAACTGTCTCTGGACTCAAGGATTTAACATATTGCCAAAGTACATCGGTAGTTTCTGATTCACTGTCAAAAAATTCTGAAACTCGATTGGATGGGTTACTCACGTTTCATCTCCTTGACTAATACTACTAGCTACGGTTTTTATAAAATTTAAAAATAAGTGCTAACTCGTATTGACCTCAGCTAGTACTTTGCTGTTCCTGTCAACTAATGTAACAAGTTCAATTTGATTAGTGAGTGGGTGTAACCGTACCAAACCCGGCGTGTTTTCTCACCTCATATTGATGAGACTGCTAGTATCCCAAGCCAGCGACTTGCACCGCCTTGATTTCTAATCAATTGTCTTTCGTCCTTTATAAATAACTCATAACCAAGCACAGAGCCTGAGTACCTCAAGTAGGTACTCAGAACTCTGTCAGAAAGGACAAAAAACAAATGACTAGCTGGCCAAATATTCATCCATGTTGGCTTTAGACTTACGTAATTTAGTGAGTGCTTCCCGCTCAATTTGCCGTACTCGTTCACGACTAATGTTGAGGATTTCACCGATTCTGGCTAAAGTTAGGGCTTGACCATCCAGTAACCCAAAGCGCAGGGTAATTACTTCCTTTTGCTGTGGAGTCAGATCCCCCATCAAGCGCTCTAAGTCATTAGACAACGAAGATTGCATGACAAAATCTTCTGGTGAAGCACCGGGATCTTCCAACATTTCTCCGAGTTCGGTATCGTAATTATCTCCCAAGCGCAAATCTAGGGATAAAGGTAGACGGGCCTTTTCCAGGTACTCGCGCACCTGTTTAGGAGTTAATTCTAATTCTTTCGCTAGCTCAGATGCAGAAGGAGCGCGTCCTAGCCTTTGGGATAATTGCCGCTGTGCTTTTTTAATCTTATTCAGTTTCTCTGTAATATGGATTGGCAACCGAATAGTACGAGCTTTTTCGGCGATCGCTCTGGTGATGGCTTGGCGTATCCACCAATAGGCATAGGTAGAAAATCTATAACCTTTCGTGGGGTCAAACTTTTCTACACCCCGTTGCATACCGATGCTACCTTCTTGAATTAAATCTAGTAGATCGACATTGCGCTTAATATATTTTTTGGCAACAGATACAACCAATCGCAAGTTAGCTTCTACCATCTTGCGCTTGGCATATTCGCCGTCGGCGATCACTTCGTTCAACTCTGCCAATTCTAGATTTGTTGCTTTGGCCCACTCTTCTAAAGTTGGTTGACGACCTAACTGGGTGACTAGCTCATCCCTTATTTCATGCAAAGCAGTTGAACGCTGCACCTGTTTGCCATAAAAAATCTCTTCCTCGTGGGTTAAGAGTGGCACACGGCCAATCTCACGCAGGTAAGTCCGCACGAGGTCCGTGGCTGTCTGAGCGGTCTTCATGGCGCTACTCATTGGTAATGTTGGATTTGACGGTATGGTCATTTAGTGATAGATGCTTTGCCAGGGTGCTAACCAGTTTGAATGGGAAACCACACTATGGTTGGCAATGTCACTGTCCGAAAAATTCGGCTGCTCATATTAATCTATTTAGGTTCTTAACTGCTCTAGACGTTACAGTTATTGACCCAGTTGCACAAGTATCTAGAGTTAGATAAAAGGTATTGAGTAGAACATTTTTTGGATTTTCTCATGATTAATAATTGTAACATTTATGATAAAAATCTCATACTCTTGCAGTCAGAATTTTAAAGGATTTTCCCATGACTGTAACGCTCTCATATTGTCGAATCACGCTTATTGGTTGACTTAATAAATGTCTCTGTAGAAAGAAATAGGTTTCTCATAATTCTTAAAATAAATCAATGATAAGTATAAATAATGTTCTATAACAATTAATTAACTTTTGCTTTTGTTGGGGGACTGGGGACTGGGGATTGGGGACTGGGGATTGGGGACTGGGAAGGGAGCAGGGGGAGATAAGGGGAATGAGGAAGAAAAACAAATGCTAACTCCTTATTACCCATTACCCATGCCCCATTTAACTTTTACCGTCTCCTCAAATTTGGTAAAAGTACCTTTTGCAAGAGATGATGATCAACATTCCTATTGCATCTGGCAGTATTCTTGGATGATTTTTACGTCTAAAGTGGTAGTTTGCAGCGAACGAATGGCGGCAACGGTGGCTTTTGCTCCTGCAATGGTGGTGATGATGGGGATTTTGTAAGCCAAGGCTGTGCGACGGATTAACCGCGCATCAGTATGGGCTTCTTCTCCCGATGGGGTGTTGATAATTAGTTGGATTTTTTGGTTTTTGATGGCATCAAGGACATGAGGACGACCTTCATGAAGTTTCAAGACTAACTCAACAGGTAGCCCATGTTCCTGAAGAACTTTACGCGTGCCAAATGTTGCCATCACTGTAAAGCCCAAATCAATAAATTCTTTGACGACGTTTACTGCTGGGGCTTTATCGCGATCGCTCATGGACACAAAGACTGTTCCCGACAATGGTAGACGCTCACCCGCAGCGATTTCGGCTTTGGCAAAGGCGCGGCCAAAATCGGTGTCTATTCCCATGACTTCACCAGTGGAGCGCATTTCGGGGCCCAAAATCGTATCGGTACCGGGGAATTTATTGAATGGCAATACTGCTTCTTTAACCGCAATATGGGAGGGGATGACTTCTTTGGTGAAGTTTAGCTCCTCTAAGGTTTTGCCTGACATGATTAAGGATGCGAGTTTTGCCAATTGCACACCGGTTGCTTTAGAAACAAAGGGCACAGTCCGAGAGGCGCGGGGGTTGGCTTCTAGAATGTAAATTTGCGGTGAATAGCTACTAGCGCCCACAACAGCAAACTGAATATTCATCAGCCCAACTACCGAAAGCGCCTGTGCTAGCTGCACTGTCCAGGTGCGAATTTGATTTAGCACTGCTGGCGGTAGGGAAATGGAAGGTAAAGAGCAAGCTGAATCACCAGAGTGAATCCCCGCTTGTTCGATGTGTTCCATAATACCACCAATTACCACTCGTCCCGTGTGGTCTGCGATCGCATCTACATCAACTTCGATGGCATTTTCCAAAAATTTATCAATCAAAATTGGGTGATCGGGTTCTACCTGTACAGCAAAGGTCATGTAGCGTTCTAGCTCCGCATCGGAATAGACGATTTCCATCGCCCTTCCCCCCAACACATAGCTAGGACGTACTACCACCGGATAGCCAATGCGTTTAGCGACAATCAGCGCGTCTTCGTAACTCCGAGCAATTCCATTAGGTGGTTGAGCAATATTCAACTGGTTGAGGATCTTTTCAAACCGTTCTCGGTTTTCTGCCATATCGATAGAATCTGGCGATGTACCCCAAATTTTTGTAGTGAGTCCTGATTCGGGATTGCTGAGTATTTTTTGCAAAGGTACTGCTAACTTCAACGGTGTTTGTCCACCAAACTGCACAATGATGCCTACAGGGTTCTCAGCTTCGATGATGTTGAGGACATCTTCTTTAGTTAATGGCTCAAAGTACAGGCGATCGCTGGTGTCATAATCTGTAGAAACTGTCTCTGGGTTAGAGTTGACCATAATTGTCTCATAGCCTGCACCTTTCAAAGCATAGGCTGCATGACAACAGCAGTAATCAAACTCAATTCCTTGCCCAATCCGGTTGGGGCCACCACCCAAAATCATCACTTTGGGTTTGTCGGTGGGTAAGACTTCGGTTTCTTCTTCGTAGGTGGAGTAGTAGTAAGGAGTAAAGGCTTCAAACTCAGCAGCACAGGTGTCTACAGTTTTGTAAACTGGGACGACTCCTAACTGTTTGCGGTATGCCCGTACCTCATCTTCGGTGGTTTTAGTAGCAAAAGCAATTTGGCGATCGCTATATCCATCACGTTTAACTTCATACATCTGCTCTTTTGTCAACTGCTTTAAAGGAGTCCGTTTGAGGAATTTCTCGACTTCCAGCAGTTGTTGCAATTTATCTAGGAACCAGGGGTCAATACCTGTCAGTTCGTAGATTTCGTCAATAGTTAGTCCCGCTTGCAAAGCATGACGCACAGCAAAAATGCGTTCTGGGTTAGGTGTCCGCAACTGAGCGCGAATTTGCTCGCCACTGGGCAATTTCTCAGCTTTGTCGCAACCCCAGCCTGCACGTCCAGTTTCTAGGGAACGCAGGGCTTTTTGGAAGGATTCGTTAAATGTCCGAGCAATTGACATTGCTTCCCCGACAGATTTCATTTGTGTTGTCAAAACTGGTTCGGAACCAGGAAACTTTTCAAAGGCAAAGCGGGGAACTTTGGTCACTACATAGTCAATTGTGGGTTCAAAGGAAGCGGGAGTTTTCTTGGTGATGTCGTTTTTAATTTCATCCAAGGTGTAACCAACAGCTAACTTCGCCGCTATTTTGGCGATGGGGAAACCAGTAGCTTTGGAAGCCAAGGCGGAACTGCGGGACACACGGGGGTTCATTTCAATCACCACCACATCCCCAGTTACCGGATTCACCGCAAATTGAATATTGGAACCCCCAGTTTCCACGCCAATTTCGCGGATGATTTTAATTGCCATATCCCGCAGCCGTTGATATTCCTTATCGGTGAGGGTTTGGGCTGGCGCGACGGTAATTGAGTCTCCGGTGTGGATACCCATTGGGTCGAGGTTTTCGATGGAGCAGATAATTACGACGTTATCTGCTAAATCCCGCATTACTTCTAGTTCGTACTCTTTCCAACCAAGTAGGGACTGGTCGATGAGAATTTGCGACACCGGGCTAGCATCAATACCCACCTGTGCCATTTCCTCAAATTCTTCCTGGTTGTAAGCAATACCGCCGCCCGTACCACCCATAGTGAAAGCAGGACGAATAATTAAAGGATAAGTACCAATGCGGCGAGCGATCGCTTTTGCTTCTTCTAAAGATGAGGCGGTACCACTGGGGCAAACCTGCACCCCAATCTTATCCATTGCATCGTTGAACAGCTTTCTATCTTCAGCTTTTTCAATAGCTGGGAGTTTCGCACCAATTAACTCAACGCCATACTCTTCTAGAACACCATTTTTCGCCAAAGCTACGGCGATATTCAGGGCCGTTTGCCCTCCCATTGTTGGGAGTAAAGCATCGGGACGTTCTTTGGCAATGACTTTTGCGACCATTTCCGGTGTCAGCGGCTCAATATAAGTACGTTCGGCTGTCTCTGGATCGGTCATGATGGTCGCTGGGTTAGAGTTGACCAACACCACTTCATAACCTTCTTCTCGCAAAGCTTTACAGGCTTGAGTGCCAGAGTAGTCGAACTCACAGGCTTGTCCAATCACAATTGGGCCAGAGCCTAACAGCAGTATCTTCCGGAGGTCTTGACGGCGGGGCATAGTCTTTAGGGATGGAGTAAGAGAATACAAATCCTGATTATTTTAAGATTCTTTCTCCCTGGTCACGCTGTTTATTAGCAAGTATTTCTAAGTTTGATGACAGGGAGGGGATTGGGGGCTGGGAGTTGGGGATTGGTGATTGGGGATTGGGAGTGGTTATTGATGTTGCCCTTACTTTGTTAATCTCCAGTTTTTTGTATATTGAAATTATTTGTATTTGGCATTAGAAAATGTTGCAGTTAATTGGTAATATTTTTTATTAGTAGTAATGTTTAATTGCCTAAGGTACTATTTTTTAATTATCAATAAAAGGCATCTGTCTAAAGATAGATTTTTTTAAATAGAAATTATTCTTAATTGGATGAGACAAGAGAATTATTATTGTCATTTATCATCATAGTTTATATAGTTATTAACTTATATATTGAATTAAAAAATGCAGAGATGTAGAAATACTAATCTCTGCAAAATTTATATTTTTTTAATAGTCACTTCTGACTAATTTTTATCGAGTCTTCAAAGACGTAAACAGAATTATCTAGATTTATCAAGTTTTAGTTCTGAGCAGGTTGAACAAAACCCAAGGTTAAACTGTCTTTTGCCAAAAAGTGAGACAAGTGATAAGCACGTTCCTCAGTTTTTAATAAGATTTTTTCATAGAGATAGCGTGTACCACGGTCTCCCAAGCTCTCTGCCTGAGCAGCTTGGCGGCGAATCAAGCCAATAATAGCTTGCTCTGCTGCTAGGTCATTTTCTACCATTTGGCGCGCAGAAAATACTCCATCTGCCTCTTGTGTAAAACAGGTTAATTCTGCCAACTTACTAAAGGTAGCTACTGGCACACCACCTAATCCATCCAAGCGCTCTCCAATTTCATGGATATGCTCTTGTATTTCTTTATAGCTGTCATTAAAAAACTCATGTAAAGAGTAAAATTCTGCACCCTCGACCACAAAATGATGTTTTTGGTACTGCAAGTAAAGTGCTTGAAAACTAGCTAGGACAACGTTAAATCCTTCAGTAACAGGTGCAGTTACACTGTGATCCAATAAAACAGGATTGTCATAAACATGACCAAAATTTCTTAACACAGTAGTGGTATCAGACATTGTTCTCCTCGCTTGTGATCAGTTAGGGTTTTGAACTTCGGAGTTTCTACATATTAACATTCTAAAAATTAAAAGCAATTCCAATTTATTTCATAGACTTTTAATTTTTTCATTACTAAAATTATTCAATTTCATTCTTATACTGAGGGGTTGCTTTGCTAAAGAAGGGACGGAGAGACGCGATTAATCGCGTCTGTACTCAAGGGTTAAGGGTCAAGGGTCAAAATAATTTATCCCCCTCATCTCCCTCATCCCCCTCATCTCCCTCATCCCCCAATTTCCAATCCCCAATCCCCATTAATAAAAGAACATTGCAAATATTAGAGATTTTTATCTAAAATAAATGAGAATAGTTTGCATCTAAGCTATGCTTGTTTATAAAGCTGGGATGCCAAAGATGGGAAACCTCAGGAAGGCAAAGCAGCATAATTACTGCAAAATAATTGCATTTTGAAGGTACATCTCTTGAAATCGTCTAGTTCAGAAGTAGAAAGCAAGCACACCTTAGAAGTGAATTGGGCAGATCGTTGGCAAGTTTATCAACGCCTACAGGAATTAGAGATTCCCTGTTGGTGTGAGTCCAACCAACCATTGCAAGTTGAAATTAGTAATCCTTTAGCAATAATTCAACTTTGGAGTGTGATGCGCCAGTTCACTGTTTCCCGTAAAGACATAATTTCAAGTCTGGAGAAAAGCTGGCTACGTCCCCATCGCTAAAGCTATCTCGCTAAAAAGGTTGTCTTATAAAAATAGGTAATACCAACATGAGTGGATCGCACGCTACCGAAGTATCAGATTTTTGCATTGAAGGAAGATTTCTCGATTTTGTCATTAAGGATGGCTATAAGCTCAAAGGCTTGCTCATCGGGACTGCTGAAGGTGAATCTTATGTGAAACTTGCTAAACATTTACAATATGCTTTTGATTTGCGCTTACCGCCTGGTACTTGGCTGCAAATTGTCGGGACAAGAAAGCAAGAAGCAAAAAGTGGCAAAATCACGTTGAAAGCTGAACGCGTGATGGCAGCAAGCCCCGAAGTTTCCCGGATTCATTCGGTAACTACATTAACAGCAGCCCCGTCTATTAATAAAACTAAAGAGAAATCTCCTCAAACTAAAAGCACTATTTTGGTTTGCCAAAAATCTGATTGCATGAAACGCGGTGGTAAAGGACTTTGCCAAGCGTTGGAAGCAGCTTTGAGCGATCGCGGTTTGGAAGACCAAGTTACGATTAAAGGTACTGGTTGCATGAAAAATTGCAAAGCCGGGCCTAACCTAGTCATGCCAGATAAAACTCGCTACAGCCGCATTCAAGCTGCACAAGTTCCTGCACTCATGGATAAGCATTTTGCCAATAATAGCGATAAACAGCAGCCAGAGCCTCAAAAAGAAATAGTTATACCTGTTGTGAGTAATAGCTAATTAAATAGTGACAATTCCGTGCGAAAATTAAATAAGAAATTTTTTGTGTTCCCTTTTCATGAACGCCTGTGAGTTTTTGCAAGATTTTTGCAAAACCAGTGTCCTATAGATTCAATGTTAGGACTTATGTACTAATTGCTCTAATACTTTTGTTAGTTGGCACTGATGCGTTACGCTAACTCATCCCAATACGGTTCGGTTAAGAATTTTTCTCATGATTTTGGGGTTGTGGAGATGCGATAAATCGCGTCTCCACATGATTTAAATGTCAATCGATTTGTCTTATACGAATCGGATTGTAACGCATGCTACGTGAACTGGGTTTTTCGTTTATTCAGCAAGCCCTACGTAATTTGTAAAATTGCCTTTGCTAACTTTCAACTACAAATAACTACTAATGCACACAGGTAATTTATTGTGTGCATTTTTGGTTGCAAATTTTGTGTAATATCTTCTGAAGTTTGTAGTCAGGGCTTTAAGACTTATAACTTATAGCAATTTGAAAAAGAAGAAGACAGATTGTAGGGGTACGGAAATGCCGTACCCTGTAGAATTGATGTGTCGCAAACATTATTTGAATTGGTATTACTTATAAGTTAAAGATGGAAAGGGTAAGAGTTTAAGGTATTTTTTAACCTTTAACTAATCATGCCTCATCCCTTTGAGCATGAAGATTTCATTGTTTTAGCTGCCATAGAGATTGATTTTTCTTAAAAACTTCAGTTATTTCCCAATTGTGTGCTTTTTTGAGAGACTTTTGTAATTCTTCAGAGGCATTGAGGAAAAATACATCGCTAAAAGTATTATGAATACTTTTGATATCTGTGCCAGGGAATAATTGAAATTTTGTTTGCGGTTCTACAAGGTAGCTGAGAGATAATACATTTCCCCAACCCCAATCTTGACCGCATTCTGCACAGATAATTAAAGGGTAGGGAGCTTGATTAATAATATTTACTATAGCAACATTATCTGTATTATAAGCCTTATTCCACCAAGCTTTTTTCGGTGCAATAATGGCGCATGATATTAGTTGTAAACTAATCAATCCCAGGAGCAATAGTCTCCATAAATGCTTACTTAGTTTTATATTTGGAGATAAAATTGCCTTTTGAGCTAACAGATAAGCAATAGCTAAATGACATCCTAAATAAACAGGAATTGAGTATCTAGCATTGATAGAACGAATGCCACCAAAAATGACATCGGGTATAGCTTGAGGTAAGGCTGTAGATAAAATTAAGATTAAAACAAAAGACCAAATAGCTTTTGGAGTTTTCCAGCATAATAAATAAACTGCATAAAATAATAAAATTACTAACAGCCTAATTACTGTAAACCAGAGATTATTTTGTAACTTATTGGGATAAGCATACTCAGGTGTGACATCAAAAAATATTCGCGCCCAGTGAATTTGCCATGCATCTACTAAATCATTGAGTGGCAAACTATATTTTGCCCATTCTATTGTCTCTTGAACTTTATCTGATTGATTAATAATGAGAAATAACCAAGGTGAGAAAGCTAATATGGCAACTAATAATGTACTCACATAAGCTATGACTATCTTTCTGGTGCGGTTTTCTTGATTGACAGCTACATAAATTATTTGACCAATCGCTACGAAACTAAATAATAAATGTGTGTATAATCCTAGGATTAAACTGATAGTATAAATACCCCAACTGAGTTTTGTATTTAACCTTATTGCTCTGAGCAATGCAGCACTAGATAGCAAAATCACCAGTGTATATAAACTGTACATTCTTGCTTCTTGAGCATAAACAAAATGGAATGGTGATACAGCTATAATGGCGATTGCTACTAATCCAACAGTTTTTGATTGAAATAATTCCTGGCATAGCCAATATAATGCAGGAAAAACTAATAAACTGATAAAAGCAGAAAAACTTCTTGTAGCTGCAACTGTACTTCCAAAGCACTGCACCCATAAGTGTGTCAGCGCAAAATATAGTGGTGGATGTTTTGCATCTTCTATCGCTAAACCTTTAACAGTGTCAATTATAGTTTTGTTGACACCTGGGCTTTGATATTTCTCTAATAATGTGCCAGCAGTTAAGATTTGACTCTTGACTACTTCCTGCATTAAATCTGATTTAGTATGACCGTAAATTCTTAAATAAGTAAATATTTCATCTGCCCAAGATATTTTGCCATCAAGGTTAAAAAATCTCAGAAATATTCCTATAACTATCAACAATATAGCGAGTAGCGTGAAACTATTTAAGAATAAATTATTATTCTTCCTCTGAATACTTTGAGAGGAGTCCGGCATATCAGCTAAATATCAATCAATAAATAATAATTTTTAGATTATCATGTTGTGCGAGCTATATGTAGCACTATCCATGCGGCGGTGCGTTACGGCTAATTTTCATTGTCTCTATGTCTCAAATCCTTTCATAGCCGTAACACACCCTACATAAATGGTCTCTTAGCTGTGTAATTTATTGACTTGAAAACAATTGCTTGATCAGTGGAAATAATTTGCCTCAGACTCATTAAAAAAGCGCATATTTGCTTGACTACATGGAATCGAGGCGACGACGTAATTGGCTGCTAAAAGCATCAATTACTGTTACTACTACCAGCAATACCAGCATCATGGTTGTAGCTTTGTTGTATTCAAAACCGTCAATGTAACTCTTCAGTTGAAAACCAATTCCACCTGCGCCCACTACACCCAAGACAGAAGCAGCACGGATATTGTACTCAAACATCCAGAAGGTATAACCTAATGCTAATGGCAGCACTTGAGGCAAAATTCCGTATTGGGCAATTTGCAATTTGGATGCACCAATGACTTCTAAAGATTCTAGAGAACGAGAGTTAACGGCTTCAATGGCCTGTTGATAAAATTTAGCAAGGTAGCCGATGGTGTAAATTCCTAATGCTAATGTCCCAGCTGGTGCGCCTAATCCTGTAGCGGCGACAAAAATTAAACCGAGAATAATTGACGGGACGGAACGTACAGTGTTTTGGAGTAAATTCGCTAACCATTGCAACCATTGGGGTGCTACATTACTGGCGCTGGCTACTGCTATTGGTAAGGAAATAATTGCACCAATGGTAGTTCCCCAGAGTGACATCTGTACAGTTTCGATTAGCGCTTTAATCGCTATGTCTAAAACCGCCCAATCTGGGGGAAATAATCTAGAGATAAAATCCGTGATATATGGCCAGCTAGTACTCAGTACTTCATAATCGACCTTTAGTCCTTGCAACGCCCAAATATAAAGGAAAACGGCTATTATTGGGACGATGAACCAACTTACCCAAGAATAGCGCCGGAACAGAGGAGACTTAAATAAGTAATTCATGATTTGTGCTTAAACTTGGGAAAATTTGGCTTGCAAGTTGTCGCAAGGGCCGTCATAAACAATTCGTCCTGCTTCTACAACGATCGCACGTTGGGCATATTCGGCAGCGATGCCCAAATCATGCAAAACTGTGACAATGGTCATCCCTTGGGTATGCAATTCTGATAAAGTCTGCATCACCTGCTGACAGGCTAGGACATCCAAGCCAGTAATCGGTTCATCAGCTAATAATATTTGTGGTGATTGGATTAAAGCGCGGGCGATCGCAACTCTTTGCTGTTGTCCACCACTGAGTTGACTGGTTTTTTGATTGGCTAATTCTCTTAAGCCCAACTGTTCTAATAATTCTAATGCTAAAAGGCGATCGCGGTGGGGAAATCCCCATAAGGTTTGCCAAGTTGTGCGATTACCCAGCAGTCCACATAGAACATTTTCTATTGCTGATAATTGCCTAATCAATCCGCCACCTTGAAACAACATCCCTACATCCTGGCGAATTGCAGCTAATGTACGCTTACTTAGGGTGACACCATTGATTTGAATTTCTCCCTTGGCTAGGGGAACCAACCCAACAAGCGATCGCAATAGGGTAGACTTACCTGCACCATTAAGTCCCAACAACACCACAAATTCACCCCGCTTAATTTGGCAATTAATCCCATTTAATATAGGGCGATTGAGAGATGTAGCATAAGCTGTCTCTAAATTGTGGCACTCAATGATATGGTCGTTCATCCCTAGTTCAATTCCACTAAAAAAGTTATCAGCCTGATTAATATAGATGGGCAAAAATCAACTAATACCAATTCAAAATTCAAAATTCAAAATTAAGAAAGCCATATATAGCAAGGGTTTTTAAGTTTGGATCTGTTGCTGAATTTTGGAGAATTGGTATAACTACATTAAGAAAGGTAAGGTTAAAGGTAAAAACGTAAAAATTTTTACCTTTAACCTTGATTTATTGCTCACTGACAACTGAATTAAGGTGCAATCCCAACACGTGTTAGTGCATCCCGGACAGGTGCTAGGTGACGATTGTGATCGACTCTTACCAACTCTGTAGAGTTATATAAATTGCGTAATAACGCGTTATTTTGTGATTGATTGAGCTTGAGCAGGGCGTTGATAATTTTTTCGCGATCTGGTGCAGCAACGTCGTCATCAATAGCGATACCGTGGGCTGGTACGCCAGGAATGCGATGCAATACGCGTAACTTGCTCTTTTCTTCAGGGGTGATATACGGACTGTTGAGTGCGTATTCTGATACTACGGCTACATCAGCTTGACCGCGTACCACGGCTTGCAAGGCTTTGCTATAATTACCACCGTAGCTAATTTGACCAAAGAAACCATCTAAGCGATCGCTACTTTGGACAAATCCTTGTTTGACCAATTCACCCACAGGGAAAATAAACCCAGAACCAGAAGTAGGCGAAGTAAACGCCATTCTTTTACCACGTAGTTGTTCTAAAGTAGCTTTGGCGTTATTTCTGCTTTTTAAAGGGCTATTGCTGGGGACAACAAATACTGAACTATAGGTGTGTCTTCCAGAATAGTTATCACGTACTTCAGCTAGATACAAACGAGAATTTGCCAACTGTTCAGCTTTCAACGCTGGACGGCTACTCAAGAAAGCAACATCAGCCCGATTTGCTCTCAAAGCTTCTACCGCCGCTGTATCATCGCCTACTTGGGCTTTAACTGGTATTCCCAATTCTTTTGATAAAAATGCTCCAACTGCATTCGCCTTGTTTTGCAAATCTGTAGAATCAGATCTGCTAGGAAAAACTACTGTCAAAGTTTTTAATTTTTGAGCCACCAAAGTTGGTGCTTGTTGATTGAAAGTTAAATTAGCGCTCGTCGCTTGCATTCCCCCGAAGGTGCTGATTGCTAGACCTGCCAATGAGACCAATGCAGATCCAGCAACCAACAAGCCCTTATTGCTCACACTCATTGATCACTCTCCATTAGGAAGTATTCTCAGTATTTTTGCAAATAACTTGCAACTAATTCAATATAAAAATCTAGGGCTTTTAGGAGTAAAAGTCAATATTGGGACTTTTTAGCCAAGCAGCCAATTTTTTAGGGAAAGCATAAACCAAACCCACAATTTCATGAATTATGGTGTAGTGTCTTTGGTTGTGTAATCCCATTTCACTAGGAAAAACTCTACCCGCAAGCAAATGGAGCTTTTAGGTACAGGTATGGAAAAAGCTCCATAAAAAAGCATTACAATTAGCAAAACAAATATTGGAGCTTATATTTCACGAAATTAGCATTTTTTAGCAGGTTTATCACTCGTGAAGATAGTTTGCTAGTCGCAAGTGTTAGTTTGAAAGTCACAAATGCTAGTTTGAAAGTCACAAGTGTTAGTTTGAAAGTCACAAGTGCTGGTTTGAAAGTCACAAGTGCTAGTTTGAAAGTCACAAGTGCTAGTTTGAAAGTCACAAGTGCTAGTTTGAAAGTCACAAGTGTTAGTTTACGAGTCACAAATGTTAGTTTGCTAATCGCAAAAGCTAGTTTGCTAGCTACAAATCAATAAAAGTTTAGATAAGACAAATCGATTGATGTTTAAATCTTGTAAAGACGCGATTTATCGCGTCTCTACAACCCCGAAATCATGACGAAAAATTCTTAACCGAACCGTATTGAGGCACAAATGCTATACAAATAAAAAAAGAATTGATTTCGGAATTACCGAAATTAATGACTAAACTGCCAAAAATCGTTGAATTACATCTTGGCTGAGTTCATTGGTGGAACCAGAAGCCACAATACCGCCTTTTTGCATGGCGTAATAGTAATCAGCCTGGCGAACAAAATGTAAGTGTTGTTCTACCAATAAAACAGAAATTCCTGTAGTTTCAACGATGCGGCGAACTGCGGCTTCAATTTCTAGGATAATGGAGGGTTGAATACCTTCAGTGGGTTCATCTAAGACGAGTAATCGAGGCTGTCCCATTAAAGCACGTGCGATCGCAAGCTGTTGTTGCTGTCCTCCACTTAAATCACCACCCATCCGGGACAGCATGGTTTTCAAAACAGGAAATAAGCCAAAAATTTCCTCGGGAATTTCAGATTTTTTTACCTGTTTTTGTCTAGCTTCTAACCCCAACAGCAAATTTTCTTTAACTGTTAACCGAGGAATAATTTCTCGTCCTTGGGGAACATAACCTATACCCAATTTTGCCCTTTGATCTGGGGATTTTGAATTGATTAAATTTCCTTCTAAATAAATTGTGCCACTGCGGGGTTTGAGTAAACCCATAATACTTTTAAGTAGAGTTGTTTTACCAACTCCATTGCGCCCAATTAGGCAAATCATTTGCCCAGATGGTACATTCAAATCTACGTTGCGGAGAATGTGGCTTTCACCGTAGTAAACGTTAAGGTTAGAAATATTTAGCATATTGTATAGACACGATTATCGGTTGAAGAGACGCGATGAATCGCGTCTGTACAAGATTCAAAATTTATTTATTTTTCTCAATCACCCATTACTCATTACTCATTACTCATTACCCAGTCCCCAATCCCAATTCACTCTTGCTGACCTAAATAAACTTCAACTACCTTTGGATCGTTCTGTACTTCTTCAAAATTGCCTTCACACAATACTGAACCTTCATGTAATACTGTGACTCTACGGGCAATTTGACGTACAAATTCCATATCATGTTCAATTACTAAGATGGAATGATCCTGGGCGAGTGTTAATAGTAATTCACCGATATTATAGGTTTCTTCATCTGTTAAACCTGCGACTGGTTCATCAACTAGCAATAAGTCAGGAGACTGGGCTACTAACATTCCAATTTCTAGACGTTGCTTTTCTCCGTGAGACAATAAGGCTGCAGGGATATCTGCTTTGACAGTTAAACCAATTGTTTCTAATAAACCTTTGATACTATTTTTTTCAGAACTTTCAGCACGACCGAATAAGGTAGAGAAAACATTTTTATTGCGGTTGCTGGTAATTTCTAAATTTTCTCTTGGGGTTAAATTGAGATATATTCTTGGCGTTTGAAATTTGCGCCCAATTCCTCGGCGCGCAATTTCATGTTCGGGTAAAGAACGGAGATTTTTACCTTTAAATAAAACCCGTCCGATAGTGGGTTGAACTTTCCCTGTAATTACATCTAAAAAAGTGGTCTTACCAGCACCATTGGGGCCAATTACTACTCGCAATTCCCCTACATCCATACTAAAATTTAACTGGTTAAGTGCTTTAAAGCCATCAAAACTTACAGTTACATTTTCAGTTTCCAAAATTTTGGCGTTCATGTTGCACTTCCGGGTCTTCTTCTAAGCTGGGATATGTGGAAATTTCTTGAGGAGGTTTGATAAAAGGAATCTTTTGTTGACGCAACCATCCGACTAGTCCATCAGGAAGCACTGTCACCACAATTAAAAATAGTGCGCCTTGGAAAAATAGCCAAATTTCTGCAAATTGTTCGCTTAAAAAAGCACGGGCATAATTAACTAATAAAGTACCAACAATCGCCCCAATTAAAGTAGCCCTTCCCCCCACAGCTACCCAAATTACCATTTCAATGGAAAAGGCAATATCCATTGCTCTAGGTGAAACAGAACCACTTTGTAGGGTGTAAAATGCTCCTGCAATCCCTGCGATCGCACCGGAAACAGCAAACACTAATGTTTTATATTCTGTAGGGTCATAGCCAGAAAATCTCACCCTGCTTTCATCGTCGCGAATGGCGATTAATAATTTCCCAAAGCGTCCGCTAGTTAACCAGCGACAAAGTCCGTAGGTAGCGGCGAGAAAGATTACCGTAAGCGTGTAGAAAATAAATTTGGTTTTTGGGTCGCTAACTGTCGCACCAAACAAAGTTGTAAAATCTATCAGCCCGTTGGTACCGTTAAAAAATTGTTGTTGACCGTTAAAAAAGTTAAAAAAGACAATAATTGCGGCTTGGGTCAAAATCGAAAAATAAACGCCTTTAATGCGATTGCGAAATACTAAATATCCCAACAGTCCCGCCAGCACACCGGGAATTAGCACCACCGACACTGCTGCTATGGGAAAAGAATAAAAAGGCTTCCAAAACCAGGGAAGTTCAGTAACACCATACAATCCCATAAAATCCGGTAACTCACCAGATGGGACTTGCAACTTCAGGTACATAGCGATCGCATATCCACCCAAGCCAAAGAAAATTCCATGTCCCAAACTGAGTAAGCCAGTATAACCCCAAATCAAATCAATAGCTAAAGCTACAATCGCCAGGGATAAAAATCGCCCTAACAAATTCAAGCGAAATTCTGACAACACCACTGGCATAATCAAAATCAGGATAAGTGCGATCGCCACTACTACCCCAACTTCAATTAATATTAACCTTCCTGCCTTCCTTCTCATTCTTCACTTTGCGTCCTTAGCGCCTTAGCAGTTTCTTTCCCAAAAATCCTAAGCATCAACAGTACGCCCTTTTTGCGGAAAAATCCCCGCAGGTTTCCACTGCAAAAACAGAATAATCAGGATAAAAACCATCACCTTTGCCATACTTGTAGTGGCAAAAAAATTAAGAACTTCTGCCAAAGGCTTCACAGGAGTTAATAACAAAGCCAGAGTTCCAGACCCAATTAAAAAGTTAGCTGTACCAATTCCTAAAGCAGCAACAATAGTACCTGCTAAGTTACCCACACCACCGACAACCACAACCATAAAGGTGTCGATAATGTAATTTTGTCCCGTATTTGGCCCTACAGAACCGAGTAAACTAATTGCACAACCAGCCACACCCGCTAAACCAGAACCTAAAGCAAAAGTGATTGCATCAACTGTTTGAGTTGGGATACCTAAACAAGCACTCATACTGCGGTTTTGAGTCACCGACCTAATTCTTAATCCCCACTTAGAACGTTGTAAGAAGAGATAAATTCCTGCTACGCAGATGATTGTTAAAGCAATAATAAATAACCTCGCAAAAGGTAATTGCACACCAGCAACCGATATCCCAGATTGCAACCAACGTGGTGCTGTTACATCCACATTTTGCGCCCCAAACCAAGGCTGGGTTACTGCTAATTTATAGGTTTGACTTAATAAATTACCTGTTGTGATGGTTATAGCTAGAGATAGCAATAAAATTACCGCCACAACCCAGTTACGCACTCTCTCTAAATTATTGCGGGAATTTAAAAACCATAAACCCCCAAAAAATAATAGAGAAAATAAGACCAAGCAAATTAACAACACCCAATTCACACTGCGGACAAACTGTTGAAATATTAAACTCACTCCCCAAGTTGCCAAAAGAGTTTCTAGCGGTCGTCCATAAAGATAACGAATTACGCCTTTTTCTAGAATTAATCCGATAAAAGCTGTGAAAATGAAAGCGATAACTAAAGCCAGAAATATATAAATTTCAAACCAAAAACCGCCCAATTGTTTACAGCCATTTTGCACAACGAATGTGGTATAAGCACCAAACATCATCAATTCGCCATGCGCCATATTAATTACGCCCATCAAGCCAAAGATAATGGCTAATCCCAATGCCGCAATTAACAATACAGAACCAATACTAATTCCATTAAATACCGCATCTAAAAAACCTGTTAACACTTTTTTAACCTAATGATGAGGATTTTGTTTGGTATTTGAAAGAGTAAACAGGGAACAGGGAATAAAGCATAATTGAAATTTTGATGTTCCCTAATTATTGAAAGTAGGGTAATCAATGCCTAAGCTATTCATAATCGATAA
The DNA here is from genome assembly GCF_014696315.1 of Calothrix membranacea FACHB-236. GTDB lineage: Bacteria > Cyanobacteriota > Cyanobacteriia > Cyanobacteriales > Nostocaceae > Aulosira > Aulosira membranacea. The sequence goes on along the minus strand of NZ_JACJPX010000004.1, from coordinate 210,417 downwards.
TTACGAATTACGAATTACGAATTACCTAGCCTTAGGCTTTTTTGTATTTACCACCCTTAGCTGGATCTGACCAATCACAAGCATATCCCTTGGTTTCTTTCACAAATTGATTCCAAGGAACTGGCTCTACAGGCGCAGGTGTAGCATAGACAATATTAAACAAACCATCGTCTCTCACTTCACCAATTCGCACAATTTTAGATATGTGATGATTGGCGTTGACTGTGACTTTACCTTCTGGTGCATCTATGGTTTGTCCATAAGCCGCAGCACGCACTTTCACTAAGTCAGGACTACCCGCTTTTTGTACTGCTTGCTTCCACAAATAAACAGCAATATATGCAGCTTCCATTGGGTCATTTGTGACCCGTTCTGCGCCATATTCTTTCTTAAATGCTTCCACAAATTTCTTATTAGCAGGTGTGTCTACTGTTTGGAAGTAATTCCATGCTGCATAGTGACCTTTCAGATATTCCACACCAATCGCTTTCACTTCTTCTTCGGCAATACTTACCGACATCGAAGGATATTTATCTGGTGTTAAGCCTGCACCTTTTAATTGCTTAAAGAAAGCCACATTACTATCACCATTTAAGGTGTTGTAAATTACGCCTCCATTAGGCAAAGCTTGCTTAATTTTGGTGATAATTGGCGTAACTTCTGTATTACCTAAAGGTAAATAATCTTCACCAACTGTTTTACCACCTAGCGCTTCTAATTGCGCTTTAATAATGGTGTTAGCAGTGCGAGGAAAAACATAGTCTGAACCGACTAAAAAGAATTCTTTGCCCTTATTTTTTAACAGCCAATCAACAGAAGGTTCAATTTGTTGGTTGGGTGCTGCGCCTGTGTAAAAGATGTTTTTAGAACACTCTTGACCTTCATACTGCACAGGATACCACAGCATATGGTCTTTACTTTCAAACACTGGCTTCACATTCTTGCGACTAGCAGAAGTCCAACAGCCAAAAACTACCGCTACCTTATCTTGATCGATCAGCTTAGTAGCTTTTTCTCTAAAGGTATCCCAGTTAGAAGCACCATCTTCTACAACGGCTTCAATCTGTTTTCCTAAAACACCACCAGCTGCATTAATTTCCTTAATTGCTAATTTCTCAGCATCAACAACGCTTTTTTCACTAATAGCCATTGTGCCACTGAGAGAATGCAAAATACCTACTTTGATTGTGTTACCACTAGTAGCCGCCGCCGGCGCAGCAGTAGGAGATGTAGCTGGACTATTGGTAGCAGTTGGAGTTTCAGTTGTACAAGCCTTAAGAAAAATTGTGCTACCGAGAGTTGCGGAACCGTATATTAAAAACCTGCGTCTGTTAAATCGTCTACTCATTATCTTTGTTACTTCTCCTCACAAGGATTCAGCTAACTTTCTAGGTAGCTGTAAATATCATTAAATTGTGATATTAGTTCCATTTTTAACCCATAAAAAGTTATCAATTATACAAAATCTTGATTTTAGACAATAAAAATAGAATTTCAATGAATTAAAGTTAATAAAAGTTTATGTTTTTTTGTAGCATTAAGTAGTAAATACAGTTCAGTTTATTTGGTATTTTACGGTGTTTATTATGTATATTGATCTGCAAAAAATACGTACTTTGCCACAAAGAAACGTTGGTATTAGTTAGATTAAATATAGTTAAATTTCAGGCTACGTTATAGCAAAGCCTAATGTAATGAAATAAATGAGCTATTACGGCTAGAATTCCTACTAATTCAATTAATATTTGCCACACATCACTTATTAATAAGGGCGCACAGATGTGCGCCCTTATATCATTTTTTACATTTTGTTTGTAACTTGATATGGGAATCCGATTTGATTGCTGAAAAAATCTCAGCACTGATGGGTTACGCTATCGCTAACGCAACGCCAGTTGCTACAACGGAGGAAACCTCCGCAACGCACTGGCTCTCCTACGTGAACTTGATATTAAATGTATGTATCACGCGATCGCACAACCTGAGCAATCAGCCTCAAATGACTGCGATACAATCAATCTCTACCAACACATCTTTTGGTAACCGCGATACCTCTACACAAGCACGGGCTGGCGCTGTATCTTCGGGAAAATATTTTGCATAAATTGCATTTACTGCCGCAAAATCATTCATATCTGCGAGAAAGACAGTGGTTTTGACCACATTGTCAAATTTTGCCCCTGCTGCGGTCAAAATAGCTTCTAAATTAGCCATTACCTGCTCAGTTTGCTTTTTCACATCATCAGTATAGACAACCTGACCGATGCGAGGATCGATCGCAATTTGTCCAGCCACAAACACCATTTGACCAGAAGCCGCGATCGCTTGATTATATGGCCCCACTGGTTCCGGTGCATTATCAGTACGAATAACTTGATGTGTCATAGATATTACTTTTTCCCAAGATGCTTTTTGCTTACCGACTTCCACCTCACAGGCGATCGGCTGATAAACTTCTCCATCAGGCATTATCGCACCAGTTAGGTCAGCATCTTTAAAGCTTGCTCCATAGATATTTGCCTCAGTTAAATCAGCCCTTCTCAAGTTTGCTCCATCTAAATTTGCATTGATTAAATTTGCCCATCTTAGATTGGCTTTTTCTAAATTTGCTCTTTGGAGTAATGCTTTTGTAAGGTTTGTATTTTGAAGAGATGCTGACGTAAAATCAATATCAGCTAGCTTCATATCTGATAGATCAACTTGGTTCAGATTCGCTCTATGAAATCTAGCTCCTTGGAGTTTAGCACTTTGTAATATTGCCTCACTTAAGTTTGCCAGGGTGAAGTTACATCCAGTTAAGTAAGCCTGAGTCAAGTCTGTTTTGCTTAAATTAGCTTTACTAAGATTAGCTTGACCTAAAGAAGCCCCAGTTAGGTCTGCACTACTAAGATTTACTCCACTTAAATTTGCTGTATCTAGATTTGCATAGATTAATTTAGCACTACTTAGATTTGCCCCTGTCAGGTTTGCCTGTTCTAAGTTGGCATAATTCAAATTTGCACTATTGAGAGTTGACCAACTCAAATCAGCAGCATTAAGGTCTGTCCAATAAAATATTGCTGAAGAAGCGTTCACTGAATTCAACTGTGTATCTTTAAGAGAAGCTTTAGTGAGATTGGTACTATTAAGTTTCGCTTTAGTTAGGTTTACTTCAGTTAAATTAACTCCTACCAAATTTGCATCATATAGGTCTATTTCACTGAGGTCGGCACCTTTGAGATTTTCGTGACTCAAATTTACAGAGCGAAAATTCCGTTCTCCTTCTGCATATCTGTTTAAAAGTTCTTCAGCATCCATAATGCACCTTTAAATACCTCTGACACAGTATAATCTCGATAATTTTGCATCAAAGGTATTCGTCTCTTTTCCCCTTCTTCGCGCCCTTTGCGCCTTTGTGGTTCGTTCCCCTAACCCAACCTCGGACGTAACCCATAATGCCGATATTGCCAATAATCACGCAAAATGCGATCGTGGTCAAAACATAAATTACCAGGTGCGCGCCAAGACTCAAAAATACCGATATTCTTAGCATCATCCCCAGCTTTGGGCTGTCCCTTCGCTGTCGCCAAAAATACAATGCTAATAGTATGCTGACGTGGGTCGCGGCTGGGGTCAGAATAGACTAAAAATTGCTCAACTAACTCTACTTTTAAACCCGTTTCCTCTTCAGCTTCTCGTCGCGCCGCTGCTTCTACAGATTCACCATAATCCACAAAACCGCCAGGAAGAGCCCAACCTAGAGGCGGATTATGTCTTTCAATTAACACTATAGGTAGATGAGGTTGATCGATTAATTCAATAATTACATCCACAGTCGGAGCGGGATTACGGTAATTCATAGGCAATATTAAGTATTAAGTAGTAATTATGAGCTTTTATAGGGATTTATTACATTCTGTACTTATCCCACTATTGGTAGCTTCTAAACCAGTCCCCACCGTGATAGATTCGATGCCATCCCCTCCTCAAACATCATCAGGTTAAATATGCCTTTTCCCAGATCCAGCGGCATTTTGCTGCATCCAACTTCCTTTCCCAGCCGATTTGGCATTGGGGATTTAGGCTTAGAAGCTTACCGATTTATAGATTTTCTCAAAGATAGCTACCAACAATACTGGCAAGTTCTACCTTTGGGCCCTACTGGGTATGGCAATTCGCCCTATATGTCTTACTCAGCAATGGCGGGGAATCCCTTGCTGATTAGCCCAGAAAAACTGCTTAAGGATGACCTACTCACAGAGGAAGACTTTGCTAATTTACCAGCATTTCCCCTACACAAGGTAGATTTCGAGCCGATTGTACCAATTAAAAATGCCTTACTGCAAAAAGCTTGCGAGAACTTTCACACCAAATCAACATCAATTCAACAGAAAAAATTTGCAGATTTTTGCGATCGCAAAGCTTATTGGCTAGATGATTATGCCTTATTTATGGCACTCAAAGATACTCAAAATGGTGCCAGTTGGCATACCTGGGAACCTGAATTTGCCAAGCGTCAACCAGAAGCATTGGATCGGGTAAGGCGACAACTGACTACGGAGATTTTTTATTATAAATTCATCCAATATGAGTTCTTCCAGCAATGGTCAGAACTCAAAACCTATGCAAATAAACATGGTATAGACATTATTGGTGATATTCCCATTTACGTTGCTCATGATAGTGCTGATGTTTGGGGGAACCCTAATATCTTTTGCCTAGATGAAGAAACTGGCGAAGCCGCACAAATGGCAGGTGTTCCACCAGATTACTTTAGCGCCACAGGTCAATTGTGGGGTAACCCAGTCTACAACTGGGAAGAATTACAAAAGCAAGACTTTAAGTGGTGGTTACAGCGCTTTGAAGCGATGCTAGATTATGTAGATATTATTCGTATTGACCACTTCCGAGGATTTGAAGCTTACTGGTCTGTACCCCAAGGCGAAGAAACTGCTATGAATGGTGAATGGGTAGAAGCACCAGGAGAAGCTTTTTTTGAAACTATTCGCCAAAAATTAGGCAAACTGCCAGTCTTAGCAGAAGATTTAGGAGTCATTACCCCAGAGGTAGAAGCATTACGAGACAAGTTTGAATTTCCGGGAATGAAAGTTTTACAGTTTGCCTTTGGTTCCGATCCTGGTAATCCTTTTTTACCCTTCAACTACCCACGTAATGCTGTAGTTTATACCGGAACCCATGATAATGACACCACTATCGGCTGGTTCAATCAAGCTGGCGACTGGGAAAAGGAAAACTTATTGCTTTATTTAGGTTGTGTCAGTCCTGAAGGTATCCACTGGGATTTAATTAGACTGGCTTTGAGTTCTATCGCCAATCAAGCAATTCTTCCCTTACAAGATATTTTAGGATTAGGAGGAGAAGCGCGGATGAATTTCCCTAGTGTTGCTGAGGGTAACTGGGAGTGGCGCTACGTTGAACATGCTTTAACTAAAGAATTAAGCCACAAACTAAAACGCCTAACCACTTTATATGGACGTGCGCCCAAAGAGTCCTCCTGATTAGTACTGAGTGCTGAGTCCTGAGTAATGAGTTTTGAATACATAAGCTAAAGGGGCACAAGCAATGCTTGCGCCCCTATGATAGATGTTCCAATTAATCAAACCTGCTGTAAATCAGTTGCATACTCAGCACTGACAAATCACTCTTCAAAACCTAGTTTTAGCAGCAATTTTGATTTCCTCTACCTTTCCAGGTTCTCCCATTTCCTTAGGTTGTTCTTGATTAACACTCATCAGCACACCACCAGCATTATCAGTTTTCACTGTTAATTGCTCTTGGGCTTTCCAAGTGCGATGAGTTCCCTCTGGTAGAGTACCTTCAAATTGTGTTTTGCCATCAGCTACTACACGAATCCAGGATGAGGACTTCAAAATCACACCAATCTGCACTGGTTGACCATCTTTGGCACTCAGAAGAGTATTACTAAATGGTTTAACCTCTAGTGGCTTTGTTGATTGAACCGGTTGTGCAAAAGACTCTTTTTGGGCGTTTGTTTGGTTAGTTAGGGTAGTACTTGCTTGTAAAGCAGCATTATTCAATATTTGAGATAAGCCGCTAACAGAGCAAACGATCACAAATATATAAAGTAAGTAAAGATGCAGAGGACGCAATTGATTAATGGGCTTATTAGTCCAAGTAGAAGTAGAACTTACCTGTTGATAAACAATAGGGAAAGTGCTAGAAAATTCCACCCCATTAAAGCCTAATGCATCAGCAAATTGCCTAATCAATCCTTGAATATAAATTGGTTCTGGCAGCTCGTTTAAATTACCTTCTTCAATAGCCTGTAACAGCCGCTTAGGAATTCTAGTCATGACAACTACTTCCTCTAGCGATAAACCCTGTTCTTGACGAGAAGCCCAAAGTTGAGCACCAATTTCTGCTAACTTTTCAGATCTTTGTTGTTCTACCGAAAGGGTTTGCGGCTGATTATTCTTTCTTCTGAACCATGTCATGGTTGATTACACTCCTTAACTCAGCTGAATCCTTAATAGGTGTGTGCTTAATTTGCTGTTGCAAAAAGCGCATCTCATCATCTTTTAGGGAACGATAGTTACCCGGTTTTAAATAGGGTTGTTTTGGTCTTTGTAATTGAATCGGGCCAATAGCAGTCCGATGTAGTTCAATCACCGGGTAGCCTAATTGTTCGGCTATACGGCGAATCTGGCGGTTGCGTCCCTCCTTTAAAACAATTTCTAATCTACTGTTAGTAGAAAAACTTTCTATTAGGCGTACTTGGGCTGGTCGTGTTTTTCTCCCTTCTAACAACACACCTTGTCGCCATATTTGTAAAACTACTTCCGATGGATGTCCTTTAACCAATACACTATATGTTTTTGGCACACTATGACTAGGATGGGTGAGGGAAAATGTCAACTCGCCATCGTTAGTGAGTAATAATGCTCCTGTAGAATCTGTATCTAAACGTCCCACGGGGTGAATACCCGATCCCTGGCGTAATTCTTCTGGTAGTAAATCTAAAACAGTTTTTCTTCCTTGAGGGTCGTAGCAAGTGGAAACTACTCCAGCAGGTTTATTTAGCAATAAGTATGTTATAGCCGGACGTTGCTTAGTAACTACAGGCTTACCATCGACTGTAATCTTATCAGTTTGAGGGTTAACTTTTTGACCTAAATGAGCCAATACCCCATTTATCCGCACACGCGATCGCCGAATCATTTCTTCAGCTTCACGCCGTGAGGCAATACCCCATTGGGCAAGAATTTTTTGTAACCGTACCTCCATGTGGAATTTGCTTATTCTCTCGCTAACATTTAAATCATAATATTTGCATTTTGTTGTTAATAGCCATAAATGTTACATTTAAGGCTTGTTTAACTTCAGCCAATTCTAGAGTTTTTACCCATAAACATAGGAGTTGAATGCCAGAGCAGAATTCAGACCCCAAAAGTAACGGCAAAATCCGAGTAATTACCAATATGCTGAAAACCGCACTTAAGCTGTGGTTGAGAGCGCAGGTAAGTCAAGTATCGCAAATCGACGTGGAAATTAGAGCGAGCGATCGCCAACTTCTTTCGGGAAAGATTCCTTGGGTATCGATTTTTGCTAGTCATGCCGTTTACCGAGGTCTCCATATAGGCAAAATTCAACTAGTGGCAGAAAACATACAGGTCAACATCGGCTCAGTCATCAAGGGAAAGCCACTACGATTGTTAGAGACAGTACCAGTATTTGGTGAACTGAGCATGGAAGAACAGGATTTAAATCAATCTCTGTCTTCGGAGTTATTAGCAACGGCTTTAAATGATGTACTGGTTAAACTTTTACCAGAACACTGCACAAAAACCAAGTCTACTACTTGGCAAAAAATTATCCTGGATACCAATCAAATTATACTGAGTGGCATTCTAGCATCCGAAGGGGAATCTACGCCCGTGAAGATTTGTCTGGGCTTAAAGTTGATCAACGCTCAGGAGTTGCAACTAGCACCAATCCAAATCCAGTACGACATGGTAGTGCAAACAGAAAGTAATCAAGAACACAATTTTGATCTTGGCCCAGAGGTAGATATCCAAGAACTCACGCTGATCCCCGGTAAGTTAGTATGTCGCGGGCGAATTAACGTTAACCCCTGATGATTAAAAATCAAAAACTCAAGAGACTTAGTATTTATAATAATTTATAATTCCAATGCCAAAGTTCGTGGAAATCACTGAAATTGGCAGCAGTCACTATCTACGGGTTAATACTGAGTAATGAGTAATGAGTGCTGAGTAGTAGAGTAGAGTAGAGGAGAGAAGGGGATTGGGAAGCACAAGGCAAAGGAAAAGCAGAAAAATCACTATTACCAATTACCAATTACCAATTACCCCTGATTAACTATCCGTAATTAGGGGTAACAACAAGGTCAAAAAATAATAAACTAGCGGAGCCGTAAAAATATAACTATCTGTACGATCCAAAATGCCACCATGTCCGGGGATCAACTGTCCTGAATCCTTTACTCCAGCATCACGCTTCAAAGCAGATTCAATCAGATCCCCCAACAAACTAGCAATACCAATCAACAGCCCCAATGCTAGACCAGTATAGAGCGCTCTGGGTAAGTGAAGATAATAAGCACCAGCAAGACCTACGGCAACGCTAGCACTGATCCCAAAGACGGCTCCTTCAACTGTTTTTTTGGGGCTAATATCTGATAAACGGGTTTTACCGAAGAATTTACCAATAGTATAAGCACCGATATCAGCGGCCCAAATACAAAGAAAGGTTAGCACTGTTGCTGTCAAACCTTGCGGTAGTAATGCAAGATTTCTTTGATCTAGGATATCTGTCCAATCTGTAGGCCAATAACCCCCTAAAGGTATATTAGTCAGAGCAGCGCTACCAAGCGATCGCAACCTCACCCAGTAACTGGGTAAGTAACCTACATAAAATAGCCCCATAATCGATGCTGAGATATCAGCAATCGTCGCCATTTTGGGTTGAAACAATAGATAAAAACAAATAAATGTCCCAGCTATTGGCATCACCGCATCAGCTAAATTACCATCCAGTGTACAAATTGCCAGTAAGATCAAGCTGACAGACATGGTGGTTTTAGCTGCAGGAGCTATGCCTCTGGCTCGCACCAAATTAAAATATTCCTGTTGTCCTAAAAAGACCACAATGGCAATCACGATGGTAAAGTACCAACCCCCCAAAAGGGTTGCAAACAGAGCCAGTGCGATCGCCACAATTCCACTAATAATCCGAGACCAAGGCATAGAAATAAAGTATGAAGGATTAAGGATAAAAGATGAAGTTTTAAGTGTCAGGTTTTAGGCATGGACTGGCTAATTTCAAGTAATTTAGTTATTTATTTGTATATTTCATACTTTAGCTTTTAGCCTTCCCTACGGGACGCGGCGCGTAGCTTGCTTCTTTGCAGGGGTACATCCTTCAGATTTAGTCTAGTTTCTCACCACTAAGGATAAAAATAGGATCAACGGCGGTAAAGGTTTGAGAAAAGCCGCGCATTTCTAGGCGATTCACTGCAGATTGCACAACTTCAATATTGCGAGCTCTTAATTGCGAAAAACCCTGAGAAATAGCATATAGATTTTCTAGATTAGCAGCTGTGGCAACCACTCTACCTGTTGGTGGCAGATAATCCCAGACAGCTTGCAAAATATCTTGAATGGCCCTTCCCCCTTCAATGCAAACGCGGTGAGGGGTAACTTTGATATCCTGCAAACAATCTGGCGCACTACCTTCAATAACTTCGACATTTTTGACTTCAAAGCGATCGCAGTTGCGACGGATGAGGTTAGCTACTTCTTCATCTCGTTCGACAGCGATAATTTTACCACCAGGGCATAAAAGTCCTACCTCTACAGGAATTGTACCTGTACCTGCACCAATATCCCATAACACTGAGTCTGGTTGCAGTCGTAGTTGAGCAATCAGCAATAGCCTAACTTCTCGTTGGCTCAAAGGTATTCCAGGTAAGTACTCGAACAACTCATCAGGAATACCAGGGGTAATATAAGGCCATATTTGGGAGGACATAAAGTTAGATATTTATACTAAAGATATCAGCTTGTCTGTTTTCAGGGGTCGTAGGCTTTAACAAGCTTTAGGCATAGCTTTATCAGTAATCATAATGACTAAAGAAATATTAAGCAGTCGCTACGAAGTTCAACAGCAATTGGGAAAAAAGTCTGGGCGGCAGACACTATTAGCCCGTGACTTAGTAACTGGGGAACTTGTCGTTGTGAAGTTACTTTCCTTTGGTGGTGACTTTGAATGGGATGATCTCAAGCTGTTTGAGCGAGAAGCTGAAACTTTAAAATCTTTATCACATCCCTTTATTCCTCGCTATTTAGATTATTTTGAGCTAAATACACCCACTATTAATGGATTTGCTCTAGTACAAACTTATATTTCAGCACAAACTTTAGAGCAATATTTAAAAGCTGGGCAGATATTTACAGAAGCAGAAGTTAAGCAGATAGCCAAAGCGCTTTTAGAAATTCTCTGTTACTTGCATGGGTTACATCCACCCGTAATTCACCGTGATATTAAGCCTAGCAATATTTTATTAGGCGATCGCTCTGGTAATAGCGTTGGTCAAGTTTATTTGGTAGATTTCGGCTCAGTACAGACTGTCTTGGCGACTGAAGGCTCAACTCGTACTATAGTGGGAACCTATGGCTATATGCCACCAGAACAATTTGGTGGGCGTACTGTCCCAGCGTCGGATCTTTATAGCTTAGGTGCGACATTAATTTATTTGGTAACGGGTATCCAGCCAGCAGATTTACCGCAAAAAGATTTTCGCATTCAGTTTGAGCAAGCAGCAAATCTCAGTCCTAGCTTCGTTAATTGGTTACGGTGGTTGATTGAACCTAACTTAGAACGGCGTGCTAGTTCTGCCTTAGAAGCACTCAAAGCCTTAGAAAAACCGGAAATTCCCCATGCTTTGGCTTTAACTACTGCTAAACCGCCTGGGAGCAAAATTCAACTAACTAAACATCGGGATGCTTTAGAAATTATCATTCCGCCCACTGGCTGGCAACCTTCAATGATATTCCTAGGTGCGTTTGCGATCGCCTGGAATTCATTTATTCTCTTTTGGACAATTGGCGCACTCTCAGCCCCTTTTCCTGTCAACCTCCCCTTTGCTTTGTTCTCTCTGCCTTTTTGGGGTGCAGGCGGCTTTATGATGTATGGTTTTTTATTTAGCATTTGGGGAAGCATCCGCTTACGCCTCGATCGGCAAAAAATTGCTTTAACTTACAATTTATTAGGATTTAAATCCCATCGCCCTCAGCCATCACCCAGGGAAAATATTACTAAGTTAGTTTATACGCCGCAGCATTTTACTAAAGACTCAGAAGGCACCCGCACTCAAGTTCCGGCTCAATTAGATATTTGGGCTGGTGTCCAAAAATATCAAATTGGCGGTAATGGTAGCATTAAATCTGATGCAGAAATGGAATGGTTAGCCCATGAATTAAGCGATTGGTTAGGAATAGAAATTAATAAACAGTAAAAAATTATCCTCTGCTTAAACTTTGACTTTTGACTTCCGCATAACGGTACTAGGGGTTGTAATTGTTAATCCTTGGTCTATCAATTACTCCAAACTGTTAACTACTCTATATTTAATTAAGTATCCTTGAGAGGAAGCCTATATGTTATTTGGACTAGGATGGCCTGAAGTTGCCATTATTGTGATAGTCGCTGTGGTAATTTTTGGCCCCAAAAAAATTCCCGAATTGGGAAGTGCGCTTGGTAAAACTCTGCGGGGTTTTAAAGAGGGAATTAAAGATTCTAGTGCGGATAATAAATCAGACCCAGACCAGTAATCTGCAAAATTGGCAGCATAGCAAAGGTCAATGGTAGAGATACGAGCGATCGCATCTCTACTATTGACTAAAGCAGCGTATTGATGATAGAAGAAGCCACACCATTTTGAGAATCTACAATAGTTGCGGGTGTACTTGATTGCTGTGTTTCTTCTTTGACTACGCCACGTGCGCGAATTAACCGAATAGCGCGGCTGACGCTTTCTGGCAAAACTACAACCAGACTATTCTCGGGAGCCATGTCTAAGGCTTTATTAATGGCTTGGGTTTCATCCAAAATTGATTCAAAACGGCAATTAGGTTTAACTTGGGTAATGCCTTTGGTAATCAAATCTGAGGCGGAACCTCTAGGACGACCTCTAGTATCATCATCTTCTTTGACAATGATGTAATCAAAAATATCGGCTGCTAATCTGCCCAAAGTGACAAAATCCTCATCACGGCGATCGCCAGGCCCCCCAACTACGCCAATGCGCTGTCCAGAAGTCCAGTTACGGACGAAAGCACCCACAGCTTCGTAACTAGCTGGGTTGTGAGCATAATCTACCAAAGCATGATAGTTGCCCAAATTAAATAAATTCATCCGTCCTGGGGTTTGACTCACAGAAGCACGGAATGTCTTTAAACCAGCGCGAATCTGCTCAATGGTGACGTTCTGCACAAAGGCTGCCAAACTAGCTGCTAAGGCGTTAGCAATCATAAATGGCGCACGTCCACCCATCGTCAACGGGATAGCTTCTGCTCTTTCAATGCGATGTGTCCAATCGCCTTTGACTATTGACAGATAACCATTTTCATAAACAGCCGCGACTCCACCCTTTTGAATGTGCTTCCGCACTAATTCTGAGTCTGGGTTCATGGTGAAGTAAGCAATATTAGCTTTGGTTTTTTCTGCCATCGCCGCTACGCGATGATCGTCAGCATTAAGTACGGCATAACCATCAGGGAATACGGCTTCTGCGACTACACTCTTGAGGTTAGCTAACTGATCGATGGTATCTATATCACCTATGCCTAAATGATCGGCGGCAACATTTAATACCACGCCAACATTTGCAGCTTCAAAACCCAAGCCAGAACGAAGAATACCACCACGAGCGCTCTCTAACACTGCAACTTCTACAGTGGGGTCTTGCAATATTAAATGAGCACTTTGCGGCCCAGTATTATCACCAGCTTCTACTAAATAATCACCAATATAAGTTCCATCTGTAGTTGTATAACCTACTACTTTCCCTGTTTGCTTATAGATATGTGCTAGCAGTCTTGTAGTAGTGGTTTTACCATTAGTGCCCGTAATGCTAAGAATAGGAATGCGGCTGGATTGTTCGTTAGGGAACAGCATATCCATAACTGCGCCAGCAACGTTGCGGGGAATGCCTTGGCTAGGTGCAACGTGCATTCTAAAACCAGGGGCGGCGTTCACTTCCACAATTACGCCATCAACTTCCCTTAAGGGGCGACTAATATCAGTGGTGACAATATCTAGTCCGGCGATATCCAACCCAATAATTTTTACTACCCGTTGTGCCAGCCAAACGGTTTCTGGGTGGATCTCATCGGTACGATCTACGGCACACCCTCCTGTACTTAAGTTAGCTGTTGCCCTCAGATAACAAACTGTACCTTTGGGAAGCACGCTATTTAGGGTGTAACCTTGCCTTTCTAGAAGCTGGTAGCTAGTCCGGTCAAGTTCAATCTTGGTAAGCACATTATCATGTCCCTCACCGCGATTGGGGTCTTGGTTTGTTTCCTCAATCAGTTCCGCAATGCTAGATCTACCATTACCAACTACATGAGCTGGTACACGTTCAGCGACTGCGACGACCTTGCCATCTACCACTAATACCCGATGATCGCGTCCGACGTAATACCTCTCGACAATAATTGAGCGGGAAACCTGTCTGGCAGCTTCATAGGCAGCCTCTGCTTCTTCCCAGGTTCTAATATCAATGGTGATACCCCGTCCGTGATTACCATCCAAAGGCTTGATAACTATGGGATAACCACCAACATATTCAATAGCTTCTTCTAAATCGTCCAAGAAGTTTATGACTGTACCTTTAGGCACTGGTACACCAGCAGCAGCTAGGATGCGTTTGGTAGCTTCTTTATCGCAAGCTAGTTCTACTCCCAAAATGCCCGTGTTGTCGGTCATGGTTGCTTGCATCCGCTTTTGGTTCACGCCATAGCCTAGCTGAATCAAAAAGCGTGCCCCCAGAGGCATCCAGGGAATACCTCGTTTTTCTGCTTCTTTGACGATCGCTTCTGTAGAGGGGCCCAAAGAGGCATCTCGCCAGAAGTCTTTTAAGTCTTGGATATCTTGCTCTAGCTCTGCTTTGGGATAGCGACCGCGATCTACAATACTTTGGCACAAGCGCACAGCAGCTCGTCCCGCGTAGCGTCCCGCTTCCTCATTAAGGTACTCAATTACTACCTGGTAAATGCCTGGTGTAGCAGTTTCGCGGGTGCGACCAAAGCCTACATGCATTCCAGCTAGTTCTTGCAGTTCTAAAGCTACATGTTCGACGATATGGCCCATCATGGTGCCTTCTCGCACCCGCATTAAAAAACCACCACGACAGCCAGGGGAGCAATAGTGGCCCTCCAGACTTGGCAGCGCCTCAACTAATCCTTCGTAAAAACCAGGGATTTCATTCGAGGGCTTCTCGGCTAGGTTTTCTAAATCGAGTCGCATGACGATCAACTTGTGGCGTCGAATGCTCCAGTAGTTTGGGCCGCGTAAGGTCTGGATCTTGAGGATTCTCATGGGAATAGGTAGATGGAGATTCGGAACCAAAATTCTAGTTTCTTACTGAATTTGATCGCTAAACTGTTTATGGTGAACAGTTTTTTCTTTTTACATAGTATTACTCTGATTTTTCTACAGTAATAAATAAATCAGCGATCAACTCAGTGTAACCTCAGATACTCTATTCCGTCAGCTGGAGATCCGGTGTACAGCAGGCAATACAGTCCGCTGGTACAGGTGAAAACGATCGCCATAGCTGAGGATATGTAAACGTAAATTATGTATTGTTAAGGGTTCGTTAGCACCTACATGGGGTTCATTGGTATGAGTTACCTCCGTTGGATCAACTATTGTCACACTACCTTTACCCATAACTTGTAACCAACCATCACGTTCAAACACCGCACAAGTGTCTTCATCAATACCAATACCTAGGCGATCGGGGTGAGCAGCGATCGCGCTAATTAATCTTCCCATGCGATTACGGTTGTGAAAGTGTTGGTCTACAATCACTTCGGGAATAAATCCTAAACCAGTTGCCATATCGACCAAAGAACGGTTTGGGGTTTCCCCGCTACCACCGCCAGCAATCATGTGATGCCCCATCACTGCGGCCCCTGCACTTGTGCCTGCTAAGGTAAGCTGCCCTGATCTGACTCGCTGTCGGACAATGTCCATCACCGGGGTATCTGCCAATACACCACAGAGACGTAATTGATCCCCTCCTGTTAAAAATACTCCACTACAGGCTTCTAAGGATGCTTTAATATGAGATGCTTCGCACTGTTCCCGTTCGCGAATATCTAAAATCTCAACCTTATCAGCACCCATTTCTTCAAATATACGAATATACCGACCACCAATGATGGCGGGTTCGCGGGAGGCAGATGGAATAATTGTAATATATGCCTTGCTAGCACCAGCACGGCCAAAAAAAGTTCTGAGGATATCGCGGCCATGAACTTTGTCTTCTGCGCCTCCGATAACTAGAACGGCGGTTTTAGTTGCTTGGGGTGTCCTCATTTCCAGCGATTTAGCTTGTAATTGCGGCATTATGTTTCTCCTGTCAACAACTTCAGGAACCATCGCCTGTGACGGGTTTCCAAGGCACTCCGTTGGGCGGCTTTGCCGACTTGAAGGAAGTGCCGTCTGCTTGTGGCGAATGGTGTGTGAATATAACAAGGTTCAGTAGCCTGATGATTTTTGCGCTTTGCTTCTTGGGGAGGACACTTTTTTGAAATTTGGATTGGCAAAAGCCGTCGTGCCAACTTCTCGCTTGATCCAAACAATGCCTCAGTTCTCCTATATCCCTTATCGTCTAAAGCCAGCGCCTTGTTGTTCACCTGTCCACTTTTGCTAGTTTGGCAAAATAGTGCGAATAGGGCTAAGTGGGGGCTAGGCTGCGCCCTAGAGTCGGGCGAGCAGGTTTTGACAAGCTGTTTTCTGAGGCTGGCTCGATGCATCCTGGAAGTTGTTAACTTGGACAGATTATTAATTTAAATGTAGTTGTGACAATATTTAAACATAAATTAAGTAATTAGAAAAACTTTTGATCTCACGAAAGAGCTTAGTTTTCTGGTACTTTTAGTTACTATTGACAAACCTTATCTGTAGTCTTAGCAGACATTAGCTTCTTGTTTTTCCTCAACATTCAAATTTAAGATTAGTGTTCTTGAATACGAATAACTGTGCGCTTTGATATAGTTACGCTTTTTCCTGACTGTTTTACCTCTGTTTTAAGTTCCGGATTGCTGGCTAAAGCCTTAGCCAAACAGATTGCCCAAGTTAATCTGATTAATCCCAGGGATTTTGCCACTGACAAGCACCGAAAAGTCGATGATGAACCCTATGGCGGCGGTGTGGGGATGCTAATGAAGCCAGAACCCATTTTTGCTGCTGTAGAGTCGCTGCCGATTCTACCGCAAAGAGAGGTAATTTTGATGAGTCCACAAGGACAAACTATCAATCAACCACTTTTGCGCGAATTAGCCACAAATTATAACCAATTAATTGTAATTTGCGGACATTACGAAGGAGTTGACGATCGCGTTCTCAATTTAGTTACCCGTGAAGTCTCTTTAGGAGATTTTATTCTCACAGGTGGCGAAATTCCCGCAATGGCTTTGCTCAATGGCGTTGTTAGGCTTTTACCCGGAACTGTTGGCAAGGTAGAGTCATTAACAGCCGAAAGTTTTGAGGAAGGTTTATTAGACTATCCCCAATACACCCGTCCAGCAAATTTTCGCGGCTGGAAAGTGCCAGATGTCTTACTCTCGGGAAATCATGCTGCAATTGCCAAGTGGCGTTACGAACAACAAATCAAAAGAACAGGCGATCGCCGCCCGGATTTATTGGAAAAATGGCAGCAACAGCGGGGGAATGGGGACAAGGAGACAGGGGGACAAGGGGACAAGGGGAAATAACTAATACCAAACCCCAAATGACAAACAACAAACGACAAATGACAAATGACAAACATTCGTATTGGTAACGGCTACGATATTCATCGACTAGTGAGCGATCGCGCTTTGATTTTGGGAGGAGTGAAAATTCCCCATGAACTAGGTTTACTGGGACATAGCGATGCTGATGTCCTTACCCATGCAATTATGGATGCCATGTTGGGGGCATTATCTTTAGGAGATATTGGGCATTATTTTCCGCCTACAGATCCCCAATGGGCAGGAGCAGATAGTTTAGAGCTATTAAATCAAGTCCACCAGCTAATTCGCGATCGCGGTTGGCAAATCGGCAATATTGATTCTGTAGTAGTCGCAGAACGTCCAAAATTGAAACCTCATATTGAGACAATGCGCGACAAGTTAGCGGCTGTTTTAGAACTGCAACCAAATCAAGTTGGTATCAAAGCGACCACCAACGAAAAATTAGGCCCGGTAGGGCGTGAGGAAGGTATATGCGCTTATGCTGTCGTGTTATTAGTAGCTGCTAATTAACTTAAGTTTTAGTAAAAGATGGGTTAATGAATAGCATAGGTATGCACGAGCGAGAGATTTCTCAAGAATTATTAAATTATTTGGGAGAACTGGGAAAATGGAAGCTGCAAAATTTCAAATTCCTAATTATGTTGCTGATATTATTGTCTTGGATAAAAATGAACAAATTGTTTTATTAGTGGAAGTTAAAGCAACAAAATTAGAAGGGAAAGATGCCAAAGAGAACGCTATTTCACAACTAAAGTCATATTTACAAAATGCCGAAAATACTCGTCTTTATTTAGCCCATGACACATTTGCTATGTTGGCTGATTTAGGAAATGTTGATATTTTTAAATGGGATAGTAAGAAATTTTCAGATTCTCTGGTTTCACTCAAAACTGCTAATATACTTAGTCATTACGACCCAGAATTTAGTAACAAAAGGATATTGAGTCTCTATTTAGAAACGCTAGTAGAGGCTTGGTTACGAGACTTAGCTTATCACTGGAAATCAGAAACACCGCCAGCATCAGAAAAGTTGGCAGAAATAGGTTTGCTGCAAAAATTAGCAGGAGGAACTACTCAGTCTCAGGTAAATCTTGATGATAATACTTTACGTTGAAACTAACTTTTTGATGGCAATTGCAAAAGGACAGGATTTAGAAGCAGAAAATTTATTGCTTTCTTTACCTCAATCAATTCGGATAATTATACCAAATATTTGTTATGTCGAAGCACTCAATAGATGGGAAAAAGAAAAATATTATGTACAGGAATTTGAAAAAGAATTAAATAAACAAATTAATAACTCAGAACGAGATTTAAGTTCTCCTAATGCTCATGCTTTTCTGACTTACTTGGAACAGACACGACTTTTGAATAAATCCTTGCTAAATGATATTCAATCTCGTCTTTTTAATGCTATTGATGTGCTTCTTGCAAAAGCAGAAATAATCAATTTAGATACTAGTATAATTCGTAATATTTCTGAAGCCGCAATTATTCAACCGGAAACACTACTTATTAAACAAGACATCATAGATAACTTGATTTTACAATGTATTATTAGTCATGGAAAAAAATCTTACCCCAGCGACAAGAAAGTATTCCTAAGCGGTAATAGTAAAGACTTTGGCAAACAAGATGTTAAACAAGCTTTGAAGAATGCGGGAATCAAGTATTTAACTAATACTCAAGACTTTCTTGCATGGTTAAACTCTCAGTCCAACTAAAAATTGTTATTTGATTATTATAAATTATGAAATTTTATAGTAAATTGGCTACAGTTAAACGGTTTTGGTTACTCATAATTATCTGTATAGTAACAGGATTGACAGTAGCGGCTTGCAACCCATCTAATTTTAAAACAAATGCGGCTCAAGTTCCCCAGTTAGTAACTAGTATTCTTAGCGACCCTAAAACATTTAATTTTCCCCTAAGTTCCGAGTCACCGAATATTTTTGGACTCACTTATGAAGGTTTAATTACTGAAAGTTATGAGACAGGTAAAGTAGAGCCTGCTTTAGCAGAATCCTGGCAAATTTCTGAGGATAAATTAAAAATAGTTTTTACCCTACGCGATAATCTTAAATGGTCTGATGGGCAACCACTAACAGTAGATGATGTAGTGTTTACCTATAATGACATTTATCTAAATGAAGCCATTCCTACAGATGCCAGAGATGGTATGAGAATTGGCGAAAGTCGTCAGCTACCAACTGTCAGAAAAATTGATAATCGCCGGGTGGAATTTTCTGTTCCAGAACCATTTGCACCTTTTTTACGAAGCGCTACAGGTTACCCAATTTTACCCGCCCATGCATTGCGAGAATCAGTAACTACAAAAGACCAAGAAGGTAAACCCAAGTTTCTGTCAAAGTGGAGTGTAGATACACCTCCAGATCAATTAATTGTGAACGGGCCTTTTAAGCTAGAAAGATATGATACTAGCCAACGGATAGTTTTTAGACGTAATCCCTATTATTGGCGCAAGGATGCTCAAGGCAAAGCTCAACCTTATATTGAAAGAATTATTTGGCAAATTGTTGAATCCACAGATACATCTTTACTGCAATTTCGTTCTGGAGGGTTAGATACTGTCGGTGTGTCACCAGAATACTTTTCTTTGTTAAAAGTGCAAGAAGACCAGGGTAATTTCAAGATATATAATGGTGGGCCTGGTTCTGGTACAACTTTTTTACTCTTTAACTTAAATAAGGGTTCTAGAGATGGCAAACCTCTCATAGATCCTATCAAATCACGCTGGTTTAATACTGTAGAGTTTCGGCAAGCAGTAGCCTATGCTATTGATCGACAAACAATGATCAATAATACGTTTCGTGGCTTAGGTCAACCTCAAAATTCACCCATTTCGGTACAAAGTCCCTATTATCTTTCACCTAATGAAGGTCTAAAAGTCTATAATTACAATATAGATAAAGCCAAGCAATTGTTACTAAAAGCTGGCTTTAAATACAACGAAAAAAATCAGCTGATCGATTCTCAAGGTAACAATGTACGCTTCACTTTGCTGACAAATGCAGGTAATAAGATTCGCGAAGCAGTGGGGTCGCAAATTAAACGAGATTTGAGCAAAATCGGGATTATAGTAGACTTCACGCCACTGGCATGGAATACCTACACAGATAAACTTTCTAATACATTAGATTGGGAAGCTTCTTTATTAGGTTTAACAGGTGGTTTAGAACCGAATGATGGTGCTAACGTTTGGTCTCCGGAAGGGGGATTACATATGTTTAATCAAAAACCCCAAGCTGGACAAAAACCAATTACAGGTTGG
Organism: Calothrix membranacea FACHB-236; assembly: GCF_014696315.1. Classification (GTDB taxonomy): domain Bacteria; phylum Cyanobacteriota; class Cyanobacteriia; order Cyanobacteriales; family Nostocaceae; genus Aulosira; species Aulosira membranacea. Next base: position 190,116 of record NZ_JACJPX010000004.1, on the reverse strand, counting down.
GAAGTAGCGCCTTGGGAAGCAGAAATTGGTGAACTTTATATCAAAGCAGCCAGAGAATTAGACGAACCCAAACGTAAAGCAATTTACGCTGAGACTCAACGAATTACGCAGGAGAATTTGCCATTTATTTACTTGGTGAATGCCTATTCAATGTCAGCAGTGCGTAATCGCTTTGAAGGTATCAAATACTCTGGACTTGGTGGTGCATTCTGGAACATTCATGAAATCAAAATAGTAGATTAGTCATTGGTTATTGGTCATTTGTAATTTGTCTCAAACTCATAATCAATGATCAATAAAAAAGCTTTGCGATGCCTGCGGCGGTCGTAGCCATTGCTCTTAGTGGGGTGCGTTGTTATACAGCGCACCCTAACTAGTGATAAATGACAAATAACAAAGGACAAAGGAGAACATCACAAATGGCTAATGAGAAAGCTTTGCGATCGCTCTTAGAAGCAGTGGCGCATGGTAACGTTACCCCAGATAGGGCATTAGACTCTCTCAAAGACTTAGCCTATGAACAAGTAGGTGATTTTGCCAAAATCGATCACCATCGCAGCTTGAGAACAGGCTTCCCAGAAGTAATTTGGGGACTAGGCAAAACCCCAGATCAGATTGTTCAAATTATGGAGGTGATGCGTCACCGCAATCCGGTAGTGATGGCTACTCGGATTGAACCAGCAGTTTATGCTGTACTGCAATCGAAAGTTAGAGGTTTGCGATATTACGAAATGGCGCGGATTGCTGCTATTACTCCCGATGAACTCGAACCACAGTTTGAGGGTGTAATTGGTATTCTGTCGGCGGGAACTGCTGATTTACCCATTGCAGAAGAAGCCGCAGTTACAGCCGAACTTGCTGGTTTTCGGGTATTGCGTCTCTGGGATGTCGGCGTTGCAGGAATTCACCGTTTGTTAAATAATCGCCACCTGATTGAGTCAGCATCAGTCTTAATTGTCGTTGCGGGTATGGAAGGCGCATTACCCAGCGTGGTTGCAGGTTTAGCCAATTGTCCTGTAATTGCTGTTCCCACAAGCATCGGCTATGGTGCCAGTTTTGGTGGATTAGCACCACTTTTAACAATGCTAAACTCTTGTGCGCCAGGAATAGGCGTAGTCAATATTGATAATGGCTTTGGTGCAGCAGTTTTAGCAGGGCAAATTTTGCGAACAGCCCAAAAGTTGAAATTTGAGGGGTAAGTTTTAATTGATGGGGCATTGGGCATGGGTAATTGGTAATTGGTAATTGGTAATTGGTGTTTGGTGTCCGTTCTTTGTTCCCCTTTTCCCTCTTCCCCCTTGTCCCCTCATCCCCAGTCCCCAATCCCCTTCACTGGACATTACTGTAACTAGAGGTTATGACATAAAAGTCTTCTCGATCACACAGTATGAATTACTTCAGTGATTTACTATCTGAGTTATTTTGGCGTTTGCCTGTGAGTTCTACGCTAGCCCAAAACGTTACCGATCCAAATGTTTTGGGACAGATACAGCACGGTTGGAATCACTTTGTCAAGACAGGCCAAATTTGGGCGCTGTTGATTGGTTTGGTCATTGGCTATATGATTCGGAATCTAACTAGTTACGGTTGATTAATCCTCAAGTCCGTACCTCAATTAATCTCAGCACTGAAGCTAGGATTATTTCAGGGTAGGACTTTTGTGGTTTTAATTAGCACGTAAGTGGTACGTTCCCACCCTTTACGTTTATGACCGAACAACAAACTTGGAGCCAGCGATTTGAATCAGCGTTACATCCAGCGATCGCACGTTTTAATGCCAGTATAAGTTTCGATATTGAGTTAATCGAATACGATATTACTGGCTCTCAAGCTCATGCCAAAATGCTGGCTCATACTGGTATCATTTCCCCAGCAGAAGGAGAGCAACTAGTAGCAGGTTTAGAACAGGTTCGCCAAGAATATCGCCAAGGAAAGTTTCAGCCGGGTATTGATGCTGAAGATGTCCACTTTGCTGTGGAACGGCGATTGACAGAAATTGTTGGCGATGTGGGTAAAAAATTACATACTGCGCGATCGCGTAATGATCAAGTTGGTACTGATACTAGACTTTATCTCCGCGACCAAATCCAACAAATCAAGAGTCAATTACGAGAATTTCAAACAGTTTTACTAAATATAGCCGAAAAAAACGTTGAAACCCTAATTCCTGGCTATACGCACTTGCAACGCGCCCAACCTCTGAGTTTAGCCCATCATCTCTTGGCATACTTCCAGATGGCGCAACGTGACTGGGAACGTTTAGGAGATGTTTATCGCCGGGTGAATATTTCACCTTTAGGGTGTGGTGCTTTGGCAGGAACTACTTTCCCCATTGATCGCCGCTACACAGCGGAACTATTGAATTTTGAGCAGATTTATGCTAATAGCCTTGATGGTGTGAGCGATCGCGATTTTGCGATCGAATTTCTCTGTGCTGCCAGTTTAATTATGGTTCACCTCAGCCGCCTTTCAGAAGAGGTGATCCTTTGGTCATCAGAGGAATTTCGCTTTGTTACTCTCAAAGATACCTGTGCTACAGGTTCCAGCATCATGCCCCAAAAGAAAAACCCCGATGTGCCAGAACTGGTACGGGGAAAAACAGGGCGTGTATTTGGTCATCTGCAAGCAATGCTGGTGATTATGAAGGGGCTACCCTTGGCATATAACAAAGATTTACAGGAAGACAAAGAAGGTATATTTGATAGCGTTAACACAGTCAAAGCTTGCCTAGAAGCGATGACAATTTTGTTGCGGGAGGGCTTAGAGTTTCGTCCCCAGCGGTTAGCACAAGCAGTTACAGAAGACTTTTCTAATGCCACAGACGTAGCAGACTACTTAGCTGCAAGAGGTGTGCCCTTCCGAGAAGCCTATAACATGGTGGGTAAAGTTGTAAAAACCAGCATTGCCGCAGGTAAACTCCTCAAAGATTTGACCTTAGAAGAATGGCAACAAATCCATCCAGCGTTTGCAGCCGATATTTATGAGGCAATATCCCCTCGTCAAGTAGTCGCTGCACGTAACAGTTACGGTGGTACTGGCTTTACCCAAGTCCGCAAAGCCATTCAAGCCGCCCGTGTTCAAATAGCTGAATAGGGGGGAACTGCGGAATTCGGGCCCCACGACTGCAGGGAGTGGAAATTGGTGCATGAGAGAGACAAGGGGAACAAATCAATTCAAAATTCAAAAGAATACACTGTTCCCCGTTCCCTTTCACAAATCCCTATGCCCCATGCCCCATGCCCCTTGCCAAATACCAATAAATAAGGGCGTACATAACTCTGTACGCCCAAAATTTAAAGATTCAAAGAGCAAGAATATGATTTAGATGACTTACTCAGCATCAATTGCTGCTGCGCCCTCATCTTCCTCACTCTTAGGTGGTCTTTGCTGGAACCTTCTCTGCATTCTTCCTGTAGTAGTTCGTTTACGAAACTTTCTGGCATATGCCTGGTTCCGTAGCGCCTTTTCTTTTTTCGGGTTACGGCGCTTAGCCATGTTCACCTCATTAAATAAACAACAAAAAAAAGCCACTAGGCAATATCAGCTACCATTGTTATTGATATAATTTTAGCCCAGTCTAGCTATTCACACAGTTTGAACAGCATACTATTATAGCCTAGTTGATTTGTTTAAGTCAACTTAAATTTTGAATAGTTTTCTGATGAACTAGTAGTTATGATTAAATATTTCTCTAGAGATATAGCTAATTACCTGTACTAAGAAGACTTCAAAATATATTTTTTCTGGTTCAGGGTTTCTGCTATTTCAAAATTACATTTGATTGAGTTCCAGAAACGCTGAGTTCAAAGCATAATCAAGAATATTTATCTTTAATTAATAAATATTATTAGTATTTATGAACTACAATTCAGCCGCACCTTTTGCAAAAGTCGATTTTCTAAAAATTAGAAGGTAACACATATATATTTATCATTGTCAAGGGCTTTTTATCTATGATTTTCAATGATAAATACAGATAAAAGCAAAAAATTAAAACATCCTTTTAATGATTATCTTGTATAAAGATACACACTGAAATATTAAAGTAGGATGATAGGATAAAGTTATTTTAAGGAAATGCTAGAATAAAATCTCATGCCCTGAACATAGCTGTATAATAACTAACTTAAGTAAATTGAGATTTAGACATCTATGTTAAGTGGCAAGAACTAAATAGCATACAATAAAAACATTTGCAGATTGAACGTTCTTGCTTTGTTTACGATAGCTATCAAGTCCACACGTAGCTTATGGCGCTTTGGACAAACAGTATTGGGTCTTATATTCCGTCATCCCATTACTGGCACCAGCATCATCCCGATTTTACCTGATGGTCGGATTGTGCTGATTCGGAGAAGTGACAATGGCCGATGGGGTTTGCCTGGAGGTATGGTGGACTGGGGAGAAGATATTCCCACTACAGTTCGCCGAGAATTGCAAGAGGAAACTGGCTTGGAATTGGTGCAAATTCGGCGTTTGGTAGGTGTTTATTCTTCACCAACCCGAGATCCGAGAATTCATTCAATTTGTATTGCTGTGGAAGCAGAAGTACAAGGAAAAATGGAGGTTAAGGATATTTTGGAAGTCACAGATATCCAAGCATTCTCTCCTGACTCTCTGCCTTTAGAACCGATGTCACATGACCATTATCAACAGTTGCAAGACTATTTAAATGGCTTGACAATAGTGGCGTAACAAAATTTGGTTTGTCGTTAGTCATTAGTTATTAGCCTTTGGCTCTATTTGTGTTTCCTACAACTAATGACTATCAACTATTGGCCAAACTATGCTACAACTTAAAGCGGTTTACACTTGAGTGTAATTAGAATTTTGGTGTTGAGGGAACAGTTCTCTGTTCTCCATTTCTTCATGGCAAAATTCATTGACATCATTAAGTGATAATTGCTATAACTCTTAAAATTTAAGATGGATACGCTATTTCGTAACTCCCGGCGCAAACTCTCACAAGGACTATTATTCTGGCGAGAAGCTGGTCAAGGTATTCCGATAATTTTATTACATGGTGCATGGAACGATAGTAGTCAATGGGTACCATTGATAGATTCTTTATCTGACAATTTCCATTGCTTTGCACCAGATTTATTAGGATTTGGAGAATCAGATAATCCTAATATTCATTACTCAATAGATTTAGAAGTAGAATGTTTAGCTGAATTTTTGCAAGCATTGAAGTTAGAAAAAGTATATTTAGTAGGACATTCTCTTGGGGGTTGGATTGCTGCTAGCTATGCGCTGAAGTATCCAGAACAAGTTAATGGTTTAGTGCTGCTATCACCAGAAGGGGTAAAGATAGAAAGACAAGAGAAGCGATGGCAGAGGATGCAGCGATTAGCTAAATGCCCACCCTTAATATTTAAACTATTAAAATTGCTCACTCCATTAATTAAAATTGTGGGCTTGCAAGAAAAAATTAAACAATATTTGCAGCTACATAATTTAATGTTGCAATATCCTATAGGTTGCCAATTATTATTTTATAGAAAGCCCCCAGAGATTGAAGCAGAATTACTGCAAAATCAATTGTCCGTAATTGAATTTCCAGTATTAATCTTACAGGGTGGTAAAGATACGGCAGATGCTATTGCTAAAAGTCAAACTTACGCTCAATTTATCCCTCAATCTGAGTTTAAAATTATTGCTCATGCTGGTAATGATTTACCAGAATCTTGTGCTGGGGTAATGGCTGAGGATATTCGGGAATATATCAAAAAATAATCTTCCTGCAAAATATAGATTTTTTACAGAGACATTTACTGGTATATAACATCAAGTACAAAATTACTGCAAATTTGTCTTGTTTGGCATTTATATCTTTTATTCCCCAATTTATAAGTGAATGTTGCTCAATTAGTCAGTGTTTCAATTATTCTCCTGCTTGTAGCCACTGTTGTAGCACTGCTATGTCGCTGGTTACGAGTTTCTTATGTTGCAGGTTTAGTTTTAGCTGGTTTAGTAGTTACAGAACTTTTACCGCAACATATTGGTCTCAATGATTCTTTAATTTTGAATCTATTTATGCCAATTTTGGTGTTTGAGGCAGCTATTAATACTGATATTAGCCGCCTTCGTAGCACTATCAAACCAATTGGTTTATTAGCTGGGCCAGGAATTGTGATTTCTTCTGGTGTGACAGCAGCACTTTTGCATTGGGGATTAGGTCTCAATTGGACAGCTGCACTACTAGCTGGAGTAATTTTGGCAATCACCGATACTGTTTCTGTGATTGCTGTATTTAAGGAGGTGCTTGTCCCTTCTCGATTATCAACCATTGTTGAGGGAGAGAGTTTATTTAATGATGGTGTAGCGCTAGTTTTATTTAGCCTAATTGTAAAAGCGCATGAGTCTGGCTCACTGACATTTCTCGCAGGACTACAAGAATTATTTGTGGTGGTGGTCGGTGGTAGTTTGGTAGGGTTAGCAGTAGGGTATTTGAGTACAGCCTTATTTGTACGTGCGGATGAACCACTTAGCAGTATTTTACTCACGGTTGCTGTGGCTTTGGGAGCTTTTCAAATTGGGCAATCGTTTAGTGTTTCTGGTGTTGTAGCGGTGGTTGTTGCTGGCTTAATTGTCGGTAGTGTAGGAATTTCCGGTAAAGTATCGGCTTCTACAAGGTTGACCTTACTGAGCTTTTGGGAATCTATATCTTTTGGGGTTAATAGCTTTATTTTTCTGTTGATTGGTATAGAAGTTGACTTAACAACTTTATGGCAAACCCTACCTGCTGTGCTGTTAGCGATCGCAGCTTATCAAATAGCACGCATAGTCTCTGTCTATCCATTATTAGCTATCGTACGTTGGTTTGACCGTCCAGTTCCTTGGCGCTGGCAACATGTTCTGTTTTTTGGCAATATTAAGGGTTCTCTGTCAATGGCGTTGGCTTTGAGTATACCTGCATCAATAACAGAACGAGATCAGCTGATTGCTATAGTATTTGGCACAGTATTGCTATCTGTAGTAGGGCAAGGAGTGAGTTTACCGTGGTTAGTGAAGCGGTTGCAATTATCTCAAGTATCAGCAACTCGTCAACAGGTTGAAGAATTGCAAGCGCAATTAATTACGGGTAAAGCAGCACAGGATGAATTAGATACTCTATTAAAAACAGGTGTATTACCAAAAGCTGTTTATGAAGAAATGCGTGCAGCTTATCAAGTACAAATAGCAGGTGCAGAAAAGATATTACGAGAATTATATAATCGCCGTGCGGATGAGTTGGAGAAGACAAAAGGAGAATCAAGTAAACTAGATGCTATTCGCCGACGATTGCTACTAGCAGAGAAAGCAGCGCTAAGTCAAGCTATACGTCAGCGAATTCTTTCAGAAGAGATTGTTTATGAACGGCTAAAAAAACTTGATGAGCAATTACTGCAATTAGAAGATGATTAATAGTGGTAATTGGTAATTGGTAATTGGTAATTAGAAAATTAACAATTTTCATCACTAGTATTTAATGAACATTTAACTCTTAGCAGAGATTAAGTAAGTCGATGGAAATAAACCAAACTATGTTACGAAACGTAAATAGCCTTGAAACCTTTACCAATGACCAATGACATAGACGCTTTAGCGGCTTCCCGCAGGGTAGGACAAAGCGCAAAGTCGAGCCAGTCGTGTGGACGGGTCTCCCGACTTGAACGAACTGGCGTTGAGCGGAGGTTTCCTCCGCTCAGAACTTTGTAAGAATGACAGCCCTGGCCAGTTATCTTTAATTGCACCGCCCTACTTAGTTCATTTGGAAGGTGTAGATTGAGAGCTTTTTTGAGTTTTTATTACTTTACCGGGACTGACAAAAGAAATTCCTTGCTGAAATTCAGTTGCAATCATGACTGCTTCAACTATCGGCTCAGAAATTACTTTTGGGGATACCCACTCTACAATGAAGTTTGCTCCTAAACCGCCACTGGTATCTGTTCTATTTACAAAAAAATCTGTTGAACCTAAAGCATTAAGTTGTATGGGTTTCTCTAAATACTGCTTAATTAACTTTCCATCTGAATCATAGTAGCGAACAGCAGTAACAATCATAGGATTGGCTAAATCTGTATTCCTAATACTTAGGGTTGCTGCTAAATCTAAAATTTTGCGTTCATCATTATGATAAATATGGGAATAAATGGGGACATAAATAGTTTGTCCCATTGCTATTTTAAAATTTTTATCTAGAGTAACTAATTGTTGAGATTTTTGCGCTGGATTATTTGCAGATTGGGACTTCAGCTGACTTGCTGGTGATGTGCAAGATACTAAAAGAATTAAAGCAACTACTAAATAAAAGCGTGAGTATAGCTTCATTGGCACCATGAAGGATGAATGAGAGAGAGGATAAAGATAATTTTTAACAGTGAGCTACTTACATCCTTCAATAAAATCAATCATTTGACGTAATGAGCCTGGTTTAGTGACAACTAGAACAGTTGAACCAGGTTCTAAAACTGTACTACCGTTAGGAATTGTTAAATCTTCGTGGGGATGGGCTTGATAGCCAATAATTAAAGAACCTGTAGGAAAGCGAGAATCTTGAGCAATTTCGGCAACGCTACGATTCACAACATAGCAATTTTTGGGAATTGAAAGTTTTAAAACTTCAATTTGTCCTTGCTCAAAATGCATCATTGATTCTACTTGTGGGTATTCAATGGCATTTACCATTGTGGAAACAGCTAGTTCAATAGTACCGATAATATGATTAGCTCCAGCTAATCGAAAAGGTTCAGCAAAATCGGAATGTCGCATCCGAGTCACAATGTGGGGAACACCATAATGTTTGGCAAGAGTTACCATTGCTAGGTTTAATGCATCACTTCGCAGCACAGCGACTAAGGCGTTGGCTTTACGTATTCCCGCTTCTAATAAAATTTGCGTACTGACGGCGCTACCTTCAAAAGCCATTGCTCCCACTTGTTCCCGTGCGTAGCAACAAGCATTAGGATCAATATCAATTACAGCTACGGTGTGTCCTAGTTCTACTAATTTCTGCGCCAAGGTTAATCCTACTAAACCAGATCCACCAATTAGTATGTACATGGCTGCTTTTTGATAATGTTCGACTTTTAATTTAACGTGAGTCAATAGGTCGGTGCTTTTTGGGTTTAGCACTGCTCATGATTACTTTCTCATGTGTTTTTGACGAAAACCCAAGTTGCGAAAGTCAAAAATCAAAAAACTTTGACTCTTGACTCCGTAAAGATGTGATCACGCAGCCAGTAATCCTCCATCGACAGCAAGGGTATGTCCGTTAACAAAATCGCTAGTATCAGAACACAACCAGATCACAGCATTAGCAATGTCATCGGGTTTGCCTAAACGTCCGGCGGGAACAAAATTTTCAAAAGCCTTGGTATTACCACCAGTTGCTTGAGAGAGCATTTCAGTTTCAATTGGCCCTGGTGCGATCGCATTTATGCGAATTTTTTGCCCTGCATACTCTAATGCGGCGGCTTTTGTTAACATCACCACAGCAGTTTTAGAGGCATCATAAATCGATAAGCCAGGTGCTAAAGGACGAAAACCATTGATGGAAGATGTATTGACAATTGCACCACCATTACCTTGAGCCAATATTTGGGTAATTTCGTGCTTCATACAGAGAAAAACTCCCTTGACATTGACTCCAAAAACCCGGTCATAAGTTTGCTCTGTTTGCTCTGCCAGTAAGGCATTTTGACCCAGCATCCCCGCATTATTAAAGGCAATATCCAGCCTGCCAAACTTATTGACAACGGCGGCAATAGTTGCTTTGATGTCTGCTTCTTGAGAGACATCAGCTTTCACAAATAAACCTTCACTTCCCACTTCATGAATCAAGCTGACGGTTTCACTACCTTCTTCTTCCCGTCGCCCAACAACAACAACTTTGGCACCAGCATGAGCAAAAGCGATCGCTGTCGTCCGTCCAATCCCAGAAGTTCCACCAGTCACAAGGGCAACTTTGTTTTCTAACGGTTTCATCCAAATCTCTCCGTTTTTACTAACTAAAGCAGTGTGCCTGATTTGGATTCTTCTTTACAAGAAGGAACTTTCAGGTGATATAGTTACCTCATGGTTCCCCAAAATGAGCGAATAATTCTCAGCGCAGACTGTCCGATGCGGCATATGCTCGATTTGGTAGGAGATAAATGGACACCGCCAATACTGTATCTCCTCTCTTCTGGTACTCAGCGATATACTGATTTTCAACGCCAAATTCCTGGAATCTCGAAAAAAATGCTGACACAAACTCTCAGACGTTTAGAGTCAGCAGGTGTGGTTAACCGGACTGTATACCCAATTGTGCCGCCCAAGGTAGAATATAACCTGACTTCCTTTGGTGAAAAGCTGATTGAACCAATTGCAGGTTTAGCAGAGTGGGCTTGGCAACACCAAGAAGAATTGAGGTTAATTTACCAGATGCGTCTGAGCAATCAGAAATCAGAAGTTTGAAGCTTTATTTCCCCAGTCTACTGTGCTGCCTTTGTTACTATTTTTTCGATGCCCCAAAAAATCAAATTTGGTTCTACAGTCAAACGAGATGCGATCGCCGGATATAAGGCTTGAAGATAATTTAATAGTATGGTGCGATCGCCTCCTTTAATCGCTATCTTGCCCTCCGGAAATAATTGCCACCAATTCTCTATAAAATCTTTTATTCCAGCCAAAATTGTGTAAATTACACCACTTTGTATGGCTTCTTGTGTATTTAATGCAAACCGTGGCGGGAGAGATGCAATTGCTTGTGTTTCTATTAAAGGTAATTGTCCGGTTTTTTGACCAAGGGAAGTAAATTGCAAGCCTAATCCTGGTAAAATCGCACCCCCAACTAGACATTCGTCAGCATCCGCAGCCGTAAAAGTTAGTGCTGTTCCCGCATCAATTACCAGCATGGGAAATCCCCAATTTTTACCAGCACCCCACAAAGCTAAGGCGCGATCAATTCCCAATGTGGGATAAAGTCCTTTGAGAGGTATTTTATCTAAAGTGATTACCTGAACATTAGGGTAAGTTTGCCAAAGTGCTGTTTGACTTGGAACGACGGAGGCGATGGCTAGGGGAAGGGATGAGGGAGATGAGGGGGATGAGGGGGATGAGGAGGATGAGGGAGATATGTATTTTTCCTTGTTGGCTTTTGTGGAAATGGGGGGAGAAACTGCTGGTGGTAAATCATCTAGGGTTTGACATTGTGCTAACTGCTGTATGACTGACTCAGGTAAATAGTCAGTATCCCAGGTACAGCGAAGCTTTGCGCCGAAAAATAATGCCCAATGTAGCCGGGAATTGCCAATCTCCAAGGCTAGCCAAATATTATCTTTTTTACTCACTTATTACACCAGCACTCATATAAATCTTTCTTTCCAATGCCTTATACCCCAATTTAAAATTCTTAAGTTGTCTATAGATTTTTTAATAAAAATTAACATTCAAGACGTGTAACAATAAAGTCAGAGGAAAATATACTCATTGTGCTAAGGAAGGGAGTTATGGTAGCGCTCACCGAAAGAACTGAAAAAAGGCTCACCATACAAACTGTGGAGATTGCTCAAGGTACTACAGCAATTCGCTCTTTGGATTGGGATCGCGATCGCTTCGATATTGAATTTGGTCTACAAAATGGTACGACCTATAACTCATTTCTGATTCGCGGTGAGCAGACTGCTTTAGTAGATACTTCCCACGAAAAGTTTCGGCAGCTGTATTTTGACACGCTGACGGGGCTAATTAATCCTAAAGAGATTGATTATTTAATTGTGAGTCACACCGAGCCAGACCATAGCGGCTTGGTCAAAGATTTGCTACAAATGGCTCCTGATATTACTGTCGTCGCCTCGAAAGTGGCGATTCAGTTTTTAGAAGATTTGGTACATCAGCCATTTAAACGCCGGATTGTGAAAAATGGCGATCGCTTAGATATTGGTAATGGTCATGAATTTGAATTTGTGATCGCGCCAAATCTCCACTGGCCAGATACAATTTTCAGTTTCGACCACAAAACCCAAATTCTCTACACCTGCGATGCTTTTGGGATGCACTATTGCACCGAAAGCACCTTTGATGATGATTTAAAAGCGATTGAGCCGGATTTTAAATATTACTACGAATGCTTAATGGGGCCGAATGCGCGCTCAGTGCTGTCCGCTTTAAAGCGCATGGGTGAACTGCCAAGTGTTGGGATGATTGCGACTGGTCACGGGCCCTTACTATCTCATCATGTTGAGGAATTAACTCGACGCTACCGCACTTGGAGTCAAACCCAAGCCAAGCCAGAAACGGTAATTGGAATATTTTACGTTTCTGAATATGGTTATAGCGATCGCCTAGCACAAGCAATTGCTAATGGTATTGCCAAAGTAGGGGTAGCTGTAGAATGGGTAGACTTGGGTTCAGGTATTGATTTACAAGAATTGCGAGAATTGGCAGGTCGTTGTGCGGGATTAGTTTTAGGTGTACCGCCAGTTTCTAGCAGTCCCAACATCCAAGCAGCCCTGAGTACCGTTTTAGGATCTGTCAAAGAAAAACAAGGTATCGGCGTATTTGAAACTGGCGGTGGCGATGATGAACCGATAGATCCGTTATTAAGTAAATTCCGGAACTTAGGGCTGACAACAGTTTTCCCAGAAATTCGCATCAAACAAACCCCTACCGAAATCACCTACAAACAGTGTGAAGAAGCGGGTACAGACTTAGCCCAATGGGTAACACGCGATCGCAGTATTAAAGCGATGAAATCTCTGGGTGCTGATTTAGACAAAGCACTCGGTAGACTTAGCGGCGGTTTATATATCATCACAGCCAAAAAAGGCGATGTTTCCAGCGCGATGTTAGCCTCTTGGGTAGCACAAGCTAGCTTCAAACCTCTAGGATTTTCCATTGCAGTAGCCAAAGACCGGGCGATTGAATCACTCATGCAAGTGGGCGATCGCTTTGTGCTTAACATCCTAGAAGAAGGCAATTATCAAACACTTATGAAGCACTTTTTAAAGCGATTTGCCCCTGGTGCAGATCGTTTTGAAGGTGTCAAAACTCAGCCAGCCGAAAACGGCGCACCCATCCTCACCGATGCATTGGCATACATAGAGTGCGAAGTCAAAAGCCGGATGGATTGCGGCGATCACTGGGCAGTCTACAGCACCGTTTACGCCGGACGAGTATCTAAACCAGAAGCCTTAACTGCCGTACATCACCGTAAAGTTGGTAACCATTATTAGGGACTGGGGACTGGGGACTGGGTACTAGGAAGCAGGGGAGCAGAGGGGCAGAGGAAGCAGAGGAGCAACAAAAAATGACTCAATGCCCCATGCCCTATGCCCAATGCCCCATCCCCAATGCCCAATACCCAATCCCCAATTTCCAATTTCCAATTCCCAATTATGCCTACAAATAAACCTCGTGACGTTCAAGTTTTACCCATAGCTACAGATACAACCGTAATGCGATCGCGCAGTTGGTCAAGGTTACGGTTTGAAATTGAATATGCTTTGGCTAAGGGTACTACTGCTAATTCTTATGTGATTCAAGGCGATAAACTGGCCCTGATTGACCCGCCTGGAGAAACTTTTACAGAAATCTATTTAAAGGCTTTGCAGCAAAGATTTGATGTCGAAGCTATTGATTATGTAATTTTGGGTCACGTCAATCCCAATCGCGCCGCTACTTTAAAGGCTTTGCTGGAAGTTGCACCGCAAATTACCTTTGTCTGTTCTAATCCAGGGGCGATCAATTTACGTGGGGCGCTGGAAAACCAAGACCTAAAAATTTTGGTGATGCGGGGAGAGGAAACCCTAAATTTAGGTAAGGGTCACGATTTACAATTTATTCCTACCCCTAATCCTCGTTATGCAGACCTCCTCTGCACCTATGACCCCCAAACAGAAATTCTCTACACAGATAAGTTCTTTGGGGCGCATATTTGTGGCGATCAAGTATTTGATGAAGGGTGGGAATCGATTAACGAAGACCGCCGCTATTATTTTGATTGCTTAATGGCTCCCCATGCGCGCCAAGTGGAAACTGCGTTAGATAAACTTGCTGATTTTCCAGCGAGAATTTACGCCACTGGACATGGGCCTTTGGTGCGTTATGCGCTGATTGAACTTACCAAAGCTTACCGCGAATGGAGTCAGCAACAAACATCTGCAGACTTGACAGTAGCTTTAATTTATGCATCTGCATATGGCAATACAGCTACCTTAGCCCAAGCGATCGCACGTGGTATTACTAAAGCTGGTGTTGCTGTCGAATCAATTAATTGCGAATTCACCGATCCAGAAGATATCCGTGCTGCTGTAGAGAAATCTGCTGGCTTTGTCATCGGTTCGCCTACTCTTGGCGGTCATGCACCCACACCAGTACAAACAGCTTTGGGGATTGTACTCTCCACCGCTACCACTAATAAACTGGCTGGGGTATTTGGCTCCTTTGGCTGGAGTGGTGAAGCAGTCGATTTAATTGAAGGAAAACTCAAAGACGCTGGTTATCGCTTTGGTTTTGACACCATCCGCGTGAAATTCAAACCCGACGCTGCTACCTTGCAACTGTGTGAAGAAGCCGGAACCGACTTCGCACAAGGATTGAAGAAAGCTAGAAAAGTGCGATCGCAAAGTGTCCCGGCTACCAATGTAGAACAAGCTGTAGGTCGAATTGTCGGTTCCCTATGCGTTGTTACAGCCAAGCAAGACGATATATCCAGTGCAATGTTAGCCTCTTGGGTTGCTCAAGCCAGCTTTAGTCCTCCTGGTTTAACCATAGCTGTAGCTAAAGACCGTGCATTAGAACTGCTGATGCACTCAGGAAATAAATTTGTTCTGAATATCCTCAACGAAGGTAATCATTTAGGTTTGATGAAACACTTCCTCAAACCCTTTGGCCCAGCACAAGACCGATTTGCTGGTGTTTCCTTTGAAGAAACTGAAAACGGTACTCCTATTCTCAATGATGCTTTGGCATATTTGGAGTGTTCTGTGAAAAATCGGCTAGAATCTGGCGATCACTGGCTGGTTTATGCGACTGTCGAGAGTGGGAAAGTCTTAAATCAAGATGGTGTCACAGCAGTTCATCATCGTAAGTCGGGAACTCATTATTGATGTTGACAGATTGACCCACCCCTATCTAATACCTTTCGGTTAACGGGAAAAAGGGGAATGGTTCAAAAGAAGCAACCTTTCACCCTTAACCTTTAACCTTTTTCCCAAAAGCTATTTTGATTCCATTAAAAAAGCTCAAGCATGACTGCTTGAGCTTTTGCAACATTGTATTAAGTTGATGGTGCCAATGGGATGAAAAACACCCCATAGCTTCCAACATTAATAAAACAGCTTAGTAACGGTTACGAGAACCGCCGCCACCGCCGTAGCCACCGCGGCCACCACCGCCACCACCAAAAGAACCTTTATTTTCCTTTGGTCTAGCCTTGTTGACTTTTAAGTCACGGCCCATCCATTCAGCGCCATCAAGTGCTTCAATAGCAGCTGTTTCTTCATCATCTGACCCCATCTCGACAAAAGCAAAACCGCGTACACGGCCTGTTTCACGATCAGTAGGTATTTGAACTCGCTTTACAGAACCGTACTCTGCAAAAACCGCAGTCAGTGCGTCTTCTGTAACTTGGTAAGAAAGGTTACCTACATAAATTGACATAAAATGTCTCCAAAATCATAAACGTGTAGAGATTTAGATTTCGGAGAGAGTCTGCAAATACCAAAAGGAAAAAGCCTGTCAATACTAACAAAAACCACTATCACCGAATTAATTCTCATCTTTAATTAATGATATAGCAACTCTCTGTTTAAGAGGAACGGTTAAAAAAAACTTTTAAGTAACCCGTTACAAATTAAAGTTAAATTATGAAAGTCGTGTAGGGTCGTCAAGATTTAAGGGCTTAGGGCTAAAAGTCTCTTTTTCATTTGGAATTTGGAATTTTGTGTCCCCTTTGCCCTCTGTACTACCCCTATGGAATCACACTTAAACTCTCTACTCTAGTTTCTAAATACTGACCAATCATCAACTGTTCACCAGCACGAGAGATGATTGTCTGGCGAGTACGGTATTTACTCCCAATTAGCTTTAACTCTTCTTCAAAAACTGAGTTATTGTACTCTGTTCGCAAACAAAGTGTTTTGGGATTGGGAAAATAGTATTCTGCGGTGATAGGTTTTGATGTAGCAAAACCGCGATCGCGATACAAAATGTTTCCTAAAGCACCAAATAAAGTTGAACCTTGAGATTCTTTTTTGCCTGTAACTGAATCTGTACTTTCCCAGCTCACTTCAGTACCACACACTAAACTTTCTAAATCTGGTAATTCGTGCAACTTAGCTAGCTGTTGCAATTCTTCGCATCCCTGTTCTAAATACCTAATTGCGATCGCACTGGCAATTTCTTTGGTAGTTCCTGATGAAAGAGTGTAATAACGCCTTTGTGATTGCCAATTGCCCACAGATTCCTGAAAAAATTCCACAATCTGGGATTTTTCAACGGTTTTTGCAATTTTTAGTGGTAATGTCACTAGTTGCCTTCCTCAAGCACAATGATAGAGATTTTTGGGTGTTGACACTCGATACATGACGTTTGTACCAAATACCAAATTTCTTTACTATTTTTAATCTAAACTAGATATTAAAAGCATTACTGATAGTTTGGCTACAATGCTAAACATCGAAATTTCAAATTGTTTCTTTCTGGAGATAGAAGCAAAAAAATAAAAAAGTATTTTTGTAATCTAGATCGGTCATATATCTTGCGACAGATCTTAGAAATACTAAAAATACGTATACTAAATTTACAATTGGATTCAGTACTATCAAATTCTCTGGCCCTGCATCAGCAGCACAGCATAGGGACTTTTTCTGCTTTATTTCTTTGAAGAATAATTTCAAACTACTCGATATTAGACGGCTGTCATTCAAAGCCGCCTGATGTCGGGGGAAACTAATGATTTTGGACGGAAATCACCCGCACAAATTCTAAAAAATGCCAAATACTATAGCAGCATCTCAGTTAATCAACTCTCAGTTACATCACACAAGTAATCAAGAACATAGGCGGAAGTTTCCCTATTTCTGTGGATCGCAGTCTAGTTTAGTTATTGCTTGCTTCCTAGGCTTGAGCTTGCTGACAACAGGTTGTGGTTCATCTCCCAAAGAATCAGCCGATGCCCAATCTCAAGGCCCCAATAGTGCAAGACAAGGAGGCGGTGCAACACCTGTAGATGTGGCGATCGCCCGCACAGAGAACTTGCAGACAGCACCAGAGTATACAGGTACTACCACACCCTTCCGGACAGTATCACTGCGATCGCAAGTCGAAGGAAGACTGTTGGGTTTAAATTTGGATGTGGGAGATAGAGTTAAGCAAGGTCAAAACATTGGCCAGTTAGATGATGTCCTCTTACTCACAGACTTAAAACAAGCAGAAGCAGAATTAGCATCCCTCAAATCAGAAGTAGCAAGGGCAACAACTCAAGTAAGTAATGCCCGTGCCCAAGTTGAAAGGGCGCGCCTAGAAGTAGTCCAAGCTCAAGCCGATTCACAACGTCAGCAGCAACTAGTCAAACAAGGTGCGATCGCCGAGCAAACTGCCCAACAAGCCCGCACGGAAGCCCAAACAGCAGCGCAAGCCCTTCGAGCCGCTACCGAGCAAGTGCGTACAGAACAGCAAGCCGTCGCCGCCGCCCAAGGTAGAGTAATTGCCCAACAAGCAGTAGTCGCCCAAGCTAAAGAACGCAGATCCTACACCCGGTTGACATCTCCTATTACTGGTGTCGTTACCGAAAAGGTCACAGAACCGGGTAATTTGCTGCAAGCAGGCGGTGAAGTTTTAAAAATTGCTGATTTTAACCAAATAAAAGTCGTAGTCCAAGTTTCCGAATTAGAACTAGCACAAATTCGTGTTGGTCAATCTGTACAAGTCCGTTTAGATGCCTTTCCTAACCAAACATTAACGGGAAAAGTGACACGCATTTCCCCAACCGCCGATGCTACCGCTCGTTTAATCCCAATAGAAGTAGTGATTTCTAACAGAGATGGCAAAATTGGTAGCGGACTGTTAGCACGTGTCAATTTCGCCACCCAAGCAGCACAGCGAGTAGTAGTACCGCAAACAGCTATTCAGAAAGAAGCAACAAATCGAGCCTCTTCCCAGCCTAAAACAAGTAAACAAGAGTCAGATAACCAAACTGGAACTTTGTTTGTAGTAACCAATGTTGAAGGTAAGGCCAAGGTAACAGCCCGTTCCGTCACTCTAGGGAAAAGAGGTGATGGCAAAGTCGAAATTTTATCTGGGTTACAGCCAGGCGATCGCTATGTAGTGCGTAGTGGTAAGCCGCTAAAAGATGGAGACGCTGTGCGTCTTTCAATTATTTCAGAAAAATCTTAGTCCACCCCTAGGGGGAATCAACAGTAATTTTTGAAAAATAAATTAGAAAGATGCAGCAGGTAAAAAACAGCAGCGGATTCAGTATTAGTGCTATTTCTATCCGCCAACACATTGGCACACTTATGCTCACTCTGGCTGTAGTAGTGCTAGGTATATTTTTTATTGTAAAACTCCCAGTAGATTTACTACCATCAATCACTTATCCCCGGATTGGGGTGCGGGTACAAGCGCCCGGTGTATCCCCAGAAGTAGCAGTTGATGAAGTCACCAAACCTCTAGAAGAAGCCTTTTCCGCCACGGAGGGCGTAGTACAGGTTTTTTCGCAAACACGTGAAGGACAAATCAGTATAGATTTGTTTTTTCAACCAGGAGGTAATATTGACCAAGCTTTAAATGATGCGACAGCAGCTTTTAACAGAGCCAGAAGCACCTTACCCGACACCATTGAAGAACCACGTTTATTTAAAGTCGATCCTTCCCAGTTACCTGTTTATGAGTTGGCATTAACCTCACCTTCTTTAACAGGTGTTGATTTACGGGTTTTTGCCGAAGAAGAACTAGCCCGAGAATTGGGTGTTGTCCCAGGAGTCGCAGGGGTAGATGTATCAGGCGGAGTGCAAGAAGAGGTCAGAATTAATATTGATTTGGATCGCTTGCAAGCCTTGGGTGTAGGTTTAACCGATGTCTTAGATGAACTGAGAGACCGTAATGTCGATGTTTCTGGCGGTCGGATTTTGGGGAGAAATTCCGAACCTTTAACCCGCACTGTTGGGCGTTTTCAAGGCGCTGACGAAATTAGAAATTTGTCGTTTGAGGTAAACTCTACTTCATCTGCTAACTCAGCTAGCAGTTCCCAAACTACAGTTCCTCAGCGCCGCGTATATTTGCGAGATTTTGCCGAAGTCATTGATGGCTCAGAACAACAGCGAGTTTACGTCCTCCTCAATGGAGAAGAAGCCGTAAAAGTCAGTATTCAAAAGCAGCCAGATGCTAACACCATTGATGTTGTAGATGGTGTGAAAAAACGTTTAGAAGAATTGCGAAAATCTAGTGTCATTCCTGAAGGAACAATTTTCACACCAACTTTAGATGAATCAAGATTTATCCGTAATTCCATCTCTAATGTTACCAGTTCGGGACTGGTGGGTACTGCATTAGCCGCGATCGCAGTTTTACTATTTCTTGGTTCTCTCAGACAAACTTTTATTATCGTCATTGCTATTCCCCTAGCAACTCTCGCAGCAATTATCTTGATGGGAATGTTTGGCTTATCCCTCAACGTTTTTAGCTTGGGTGGTTTGGCGTTGGGTGTAGGGATTGTCGTAGATAACTCCATCGTGATGTTGGAGAACATTGCCGAGGGTGCAGGAATGACTCCGGGTAAAGATACAAAAACCCGTTTGAGTTCTCAGCAACTAATTTCCCAAGCAGAACAAAGTAGTCAAGAAGTAGAATCCGCTCTCATTGCTTCCACCAGTACCAACTTGGTGGCGGTGTTACCGTTTTTGCTCATTGGCGGCTTTATCGCTTTACTCTTTAATGAGTTGATTCTCACCATTAGCTTTTCCGTCGCTGCCTCAATTTTGATTGCAGTCACCGTTGTCCCGATGCTGGCTTCGCGAATGCTAGCATGGCGATTTTCTAGCCGATTGAGCGAATTTTGGCTGCTGCAACAGTTTAATCGCCGTTTTGATGCTGCGACCGGAGGGTATGGTCGGTTTTTGTCTGGTATATTACGCTGGCGATTGGTTACCGTCAGTCTAGCGCTGCTGCTGTTCGGCGGTGGTAGTTTATGGATGGCTCCCCAAATCCCCCAAGAAATTCTCCCCCGGATTAATACTGGACAAGCAAACTTAAACGCTCAGTTTCCTCCAGGTACTCCCCTAGAAACAAACCAAAAAGTCATGAATGCGGTGAACGAAATTCTTCGCAACCAACCAGAAACCGAATATGTCTTTTCTACAATCGGTGGCGCGCTTTTTGGTAATACGACCAATGCCAACCCCCTCAGAGGTACCAGTAACATTACTCTCAAACCAGGTACAGATGTCGAAGCTTATACCGAACGAGTTACCCAAGAGTTTAACAAGCTGAATTTAGCAGGAATTCGTCTGCGCCTTGCACCTGGCCAAGTCAGGGGTTTAATTGTCAACAACTCTCCGGTACGAGGTGCTGATGTTGATGTGATTCTTCAGGGAAATGATGCACAGACACTGCAACAAGCCGGTCGTCAAGTATTAGCAGCCTTAGAAGAACAAGCCACCCTAGCCAGATTCCGTCCTGATGCTGATGACCGACAACCAGAAATTCAGATTCGTCCCGACTGGGAGAGGGTTGCAGCAGTTGGATTGACTACTCAAGAAATCGGGGACACAATTCAAACTGCGATCGAAGGTAGTATTCCCACTCAACTACAACGTGGTAATCGTTTAGTAGATGTGCGGGTGCAGTTAAATGAAAGCTCTGTACAAGCACCTTCGCAATTAGAAAGGTTACCTTTATTTGTTGAGAACAATCGCCAAGTCCGTTTGAGTGATGTCGCCACCATTATCGAAGCTCAAGCACCAGGAGAAGTGCAACGGATTAATCAACGTCAGGTTTTCCTAATAGCTGGTAATTTGAGTGAAGGCGCAAGTTTGAGTAATGCCTTAGCACAGGTAAATACAGTTATTAATGGTCTTGATTTACCCGAAGGTGTCAGTATTTTACCAAGTGCAGCCGTTGAATCTAATCAACAACTGCAAAACTCACTACAACTGTTAGGAGGATTAGCTACCTTTTTAGTTTTTGTGGTCATGGCGGTGCAATACAATTCCCTCATTGACCCGTTAGTAATTATGTTTACAATTCCTTTAGCATTAGCTGGGGGTATTTTTGGACTTTACATTACCAAAACAGCTATTGGTGCAACTGTTATTGTCGGTGCTGTGCTGTTAGTGGGTATTGTCGTTAACAATGCCATCATCATGGTAGAACTGGCAAATCAAATTCTAGAACGAGACAAAGTTGACCGCAAAACAGCCATTTTACAAGCTGCTCCGCAACGCTTGCGTCCAGTATTGATGACCACAATTACCACAGTTTTAGGGATGTTTCCCTTGGCTTTAGGAATTGGGGAAGGCTCGGAATTTTTGCAACCATTAGGCGTAGTAGTGTTTTCTGGTTTGTCCTTAGCAACACTCTTGACCCTATTTATTATTCCTTGCTTTTATACCCTGCTACACGATATTTTTAGTTGGGGTTGGACAAAACCCATCTTTATACAACTGCGTTTATGGAAGAAAAATTTTTCGTGACATACTCTTAAGCTAGCTTTTTTATAATCAAGAGTAAATCTAACTTTTTATTCTTGATTATCCTAAAAAATAAATATTTAATAGAAGCTTCAGGACTAGATAATCACTCATGCTTTACCATCTCGCCAAACCTCGCTTCCCATATTTACTTTCTGATTAACATTAATCAATACAAACTTGTTGAGATGGGAATTACGGTAATTAAGACGGCGTGATAAAGCAGCAGTTACTAAAACCCACCAAGCAATGGGAGATAAAATCGCAGCATCTATCATAGTGAAAAGTTCTTTTAAATTGCCATGCTTAATTGCTACAAAAAACCAGTGTAATTTTACATAATTTCTCGTATTTTCCAGGCTAGGTAGATGAGCATAATGTTTTTGCTCAACTAAGGCGTAAATCTTCTCTTTCATCAAAATATTTGTATCTAACCGCCTAAATAGCGAAAATTTTTGATTATAAGCGCCAGGCCAGATCGTGCGATAAGCTAGGCGTTGATTTAAGAAAATAGCATCGCCAAACTGAGCAATGCGAATCCAAGAATCAATATCATCACAATTGGCATCAAGCTGGGGGTTCCAACCACCAGTTTTCAAGAAGGTAGCACGGCAGCAAGCTACTTGTACAGGTGTGCCAAAAGGTACAAGCTCTAAAAGCATACCGTAATGAATATCAGCTTGGGGAATATAAAAAGCTAATCCAGGCCCAATTTTTGGTGTGTGGCTGAGTTCTACTTCATTACTATCTACTTGAGAAGCAATACAAGAACATATAACAGCACTAGGATGAAGTGAAATTGCTTTTGCCATTTCTTCTAGACAATTGGGCGCAAGATAGTCGTCATCATCCAAAAACTTAATCCAGTCGCCACTTGCTTTTGCAACTCCGACATTTACTGTAGCCGCATGGCCTTTGTTTATCTCATTGCGATGATAAATAACGGAGTTACCTAAGCTTTTGACATAAGCTTCAGTTCCATCAGAAGAACAGTCATCAGCCACTACAACTTCACAGGGAAGCGTTTGGTCAAGAGCTGAATTAATAGCTCGTCTAAGTAAGTTTAAGCGATTATAAGTAGTGATGACGACACTAAATTTCATAATTGAAACCAATTAAGGTTTACGGTGGAGCCCTGATTTAGGGCTGGATTAGCGAAAGCGAGGATAAAAGGCACAAAGGAGCGGGAAGGCAAAGTTAAAGTGAGAAAGAAGGTATACGCAAAACCTCATGACTCTTTTGTTTTGACTCTTGAGCAAAATTTAATAAATTCTATTTGGAAAATGGATTATTAATTGCCTAAATTAATAATATGTTGCCAATTACACTAGTTATAACTCCGCTATCAAGTGCATTTACTGCCAAAGGTAATTGGAAACACCAAGTTTCAGCTTTATAGTTCCCGTTTCACATAAAATTTTTCACAATGTTATGTAACATTTTTTCTCTAACAGAACTTACGCATCAGAAAAATCATCAACTGAAAATTACTGGACTGTCAGGCTGGAATAGATTTATGATTGATGATCGTGAGTTTTTTAAACCGGACAGGCAATGAACGCTCAAGAGATCATCCGTTCCATTGAAGCGGAACAATTAAAATCCAATCTGCCCGAAATTTATGTGGGCGACACAGTTAAAGTCGGTGTGAAAATTAAAGAAGGCGATAAATACCGCGTTCAACCCTATGAAGGTGTAGTAATTGCCAGACGCAATGGCGGCATTAACGAAACAATTACAGTGCGCCGAGTATTTCAAGGTGTGGGCGTTGAGCGAGTATTTCTGCTGCATTCGCCTCGAATTGAAAGCATCAAAGTAATGCGTCGTGGTAAAGTACGTCGTGCTAAGCTCTACTATCTCCGTCAACGTGTTGGTAAAGCAACCCGGATCAAGCAACGCTTTGATCGCCCTCTGTAATTCGCAATTACAGGTATGGGAGATGTATTAAATAAAAAGCGGCATCTGCCGCTCACTTGCCCTCTAGAAATATTTAAGGTAAGATAAGATTCTGAATTGCGTTAGACTAATAAAACAAGTTCAGCGCAATCACTGAATCGAAGACAGCTTGTGCGCTCTTAGTTCAGTTGGTAGAACGCAGGTCTCCAAAACCTGATGTCGGGGGTTCAAGTCCTCCAGGGCGCGCTCAAAAGCACAAAACAAAGCCCGAAATAACAACACAGCTGCTATAATTAGCAGTTAGTATTGATATTTTCGGGTATAATTATGTTTGCAGCTTTTTTGCTTCCAGATTTAAGTTGGGATTGAGTCAAGCTGTAAACCTGAATCAAAAAACGGGGGTATGAACGGCTGTGGCCAAAAAAAACGAAGCGGAAATCCCAGAAAACACTAATGGGTCAGCCTTAAATAACTTTTTTCAAGGAACTAAAGAAGAACTTGAGAAAGTAGTCTGGCCGAGTCGCAAACAACTGGTGAGCGAATCAGCAGCTGTTTTGTTAATGGTGACACTCTCCGCATCTTTGATATATTTGGTTGATGGATTATTTGGGTGGGCAGCAAAACAGGTGTTCTGATGACTTTTGCAACAGACGAACCACGCGACTCAACGTTGCAGTCAGAGGAAGCTGCAGAAGCTGCGCTCAAAGAAGCACGGTGGTATGCGGTGCAAGTAGCCTCAGGCTGTGAAAAGCGCGTTAAAACAAACTTGGAACAGCGCATCCAAACCTTTGATGTTGCTGACAAAATTGTCCAAGTCGAAATTCCGCACACGCCAGCGGTAAAGATCCGTAAAGATGGTAGTCGTCAGCATACAGAGGAAAAAGTTTTCCCTGGTTATGTGCTGGTGCGAATGATCATGAATGATGATACTTGGCAGGTAGTACGCAACACATCCCATGTAATTAATTTTGTGGGAGCAGAACAAAAACGTGGCAGCGGTAAAGGTCGTGGTCACGTTAAGCCAGTACCTCTGGGTCATTCAGAAGTTGAACGTATATTCAAACAGACTAGCGAACAAGAGCCAGTAGTCAAGATTGATATGGCAACTGGTGATAAGATAGTTGTGCTTTCTGGGCCGTTTAAAGACTTTGAAGGTGAGGTAATTGAAGTTTCTCCAGAGCGGAGTAAGCTCAAAGCCTTGCTATCGATTTTTGGACGAGATACACCAGTAGAGTTGGAATTTAATCAGGTAGAAAAACAGAGCTAAATAAAAATGGCAAAGAAAGTAGTAGCGGTCATTAAACTGGCCCTGAATGCTGGAAAAGCCAACCCAGCACCGCCAGTTGGGCCCGCTTTGGGTCAACATGGCGTTAACATCATGATGTTCTGCAAAGAGTACAACGCCAAAACAGCAGACCAAGCTGGAATGGTTATTCCTGTAGAAATTTCGGTATTTGAAGACCGGAGTTTTACATTTGTACTCAAGACCCCGCCAGCATCAGTATTGATTCGCAAGGCAGCGAAGATTGAGCGCGGCTCCAATGAACCCAACAAAAAGAAAGTTGGTAAAATCACCAGAGCGCAATTACAAGAAATTGCTCAAACCAAACTACCTGATCTCAACGCCAACGATATAGAAGCAGCGATGAAGATTGTTGAAGGTACTGCCAAGAATATGGGCGTAACTATAGCAGATTAGTCATTGGTCATTAGTCATTAGTCATTAGTACAAGAACAAAGTACAAATGACGAAAGACAAAGGACAAATGATAATTGACAAAAATTTATCGGGGGAGAGGCAAAGCTTCGGAATTACCCCAGGAGAGAAAGATGGGAAAAAAAATATCACGTCGCTTGCAGGCATTGCAAGCAAAAGTAGAAGATAGAGATTATGCACCTATAGAGGCGCTAAACCTCCTAAAAGAAACAGCAACAGCAAAATTTCCAGAAGCTGCTGAAGCGCATATTCGCTTGGGAATTGACCCCAAGTATACAGACCAACAATTGCGGACAACTGTAGCACTGCCCAAAGGTACAGGACAAGAAGTACGTGTGGCAGTAATTGCTAGAGGTGAAAAGGTTAACGAAGCAAGCAATGCTGGTGCGGATATTGTTGGATCAGAAGAGCTAATTGACGAAATCCAAAAAGGTAGAATGGATTTTGACAAGCTAATTGCCACACCAGATGTGATGCCTCAGGTAGCGAAGCTGGGTAAATTGCTTGGGCCTCGGGGTTTAATGCCATCACCTAAAGGTGGAACCGTGACATTTGACATTGCCAGTGCGATCGCAGAATTCAAAGCTGGTAAATTAGAATTCCGTGCTGACCGGACAGGCATCGTCCATGTTATGTTTGGTAAGGCATCCTTCTCACCAGAAGATTTGTTAATTAACTTGAAGGCGTTGCAAGAGACAATTGATCGTAACCGCCCTTCAGGTGCTAAAGGCCGTTATTGGCGCACAGTGTACGTATCTTCCACAATGGGGCCATCGATTAAAGTCGATATCAGTGCTCTACGGGATTTGAAACTGAGCGAAGCCGCGTAATAGAGGATAGAGGTTAGAGGCTAAAAGATTAAGCCACCATACCCAATGCCCAATGACCAATACCCAATCGTAATCGAATAGATAAAGCCGGAGACAGCAGGAGCCAAAAGCTTAATATCCTGCCGAGGTTGAAGCTCTAAATTGCCTAAACTTCCACCAGTAATGGTGTAATTGCTATGGCAGCAAGAGTCTTGCTACTAAACCCCGGCCCGGAAAGCTGGGGTTTATTGTTTGGGTAAGTCATAACAAAACGCACAGGTAGGGGAAATTAATGATTTTGCCCTAGGAGGTGAAATAAAGATGGGAAGAACGCTAGAAAACAAACAAGAGATAGTAGCCGATCTCAAAGAAACTTTGAGTGAGTCAACATTGGCACTGGTAATTGATTACCAGGGTTTAACTGTTGCTGAAATCAGCGACTTGCGGCGGCGATTGCGTCCGAGCGGTACCGTCTGTAAGGTGACCAAGAACACCCTGATGGGTATTGCCATTCAAGATCAAGAAAAATGGCAACCCCTATCAGAACTGCTCAAAGGTTCTTCTGCCTTTTTGCTAGTTAAAGAAGATTTCTCTTCTGCTATTAAGGCTTACCAAGATTTCCAAAAAGCCACCAAGAAGACAGAACTTCGTGGCGGCGTTATGGAAGGTCGCTTGCTGAAGGAACCCGATGTTAAGGCTCTAGGAGACTTGCCATCTAAGGAACAACTCATGGGTCAAATTGCTGGAGCAATCAACGCTTTGGCTACCAAGATTGCTGTTGGTATCAACGAAGTTCCTGGTTCACTGGCGCGTGCTTTGCAAGCAGTGGCTGATGCAGAAAAAGGCGGTAGCGCTGATAGTGCTGGCGAATAGAAAAAAGTCAAACAGTCAACGGTCAACAGTCAACAGTTAATGACTGATGACTAATAACTAAATCAAACATCACAGGAGTTATATTAATGTCTGCTACAACCGATAACATTCTGGAACAATTGAAATCCTTGACCTTGCTAGAAGCTGCTGAATTAGTTAAGCAAATTGAAGAAGCTTTTGGCGTAAGTGCAGCTGCACCTGCTGGCGGTATGATGATGATGGCAGCTCCTGGTGCTGCTCCTGCCGCTGAAGCAGTAGAAGAGAAGACCGAATTCGACGTGATTCTTGAATCAGTTCCTGCTGACAAGAAGATTGCTGTACTGAAGATTGTCCGGGAAATCACTGGTTTGGGTCTGAAAGAAGCCAAAGATTTGGTAGAAGCTGCGCCCAAGCCTGTTAAGGAAGGTATTGCGAAGGAAGCTGCTGAAGATGCTAAGAAGCGCATCGAAGAAGCTGGTGGTACAGTAACAGTGAAGTAATTAATTTTTCATTACTGTGTTTGAATGAGGAGCCTGATTTAGGCTCCTTTTTTTGGTATTTCTCCACATTTAGCAATTGAGTCACACGATTAGGCGATACTTCCGCGCTTGCGGGCTTCTTTGTAAGAGGTACCGACATTTTTCAAGCCGGCTTTAATCATTTGTTTTTCTAAGAGAGCAAAGAAACGCGCTTTGTCACCACCGCGGACTACAGCCTGATTATGTGCTTCTGCGATCGCAACTGGGTAGCCATAGCCTTTTTGTACCTGTGCTAACATCAGTCCTAAAGCTTGGTCAAACATTTCTGTATTTTCTGCTACCCATTTTGGAACTTCTATCCGCGCAATTTCGGTGCCAACATGGATATAGCAAAAGTAAATTGTTTGGTCTTCATATAAATCTAAAATTCTGGCATTACTGCGCCACAAAGGGCCGCGCTGTCCTGGTTTGAGTTGAGTTGACCAAAGGGATGTATCTCGTAAAGGCTCAAAGATTTTACAAGGTATTTTTTCTAACTGGTTGGGGCAATAACTTATACAATCTGGTACGGGATGGGGACAAGCTAACAGGCGCAGAAAGTTCATACCTTCAACATTGCGTGAGGCACTAAGATAGCCCATAAGCGGAATGTGAGCATCGCGCAGTCTTTGCCAAGCTTCGATAATCGGGGGTAAGATGCGATCGCGTGCATCAATAGGTAACTGTTCCAAAAACCAATAAATTAAGGAACCATCTACCATTGCGAGAGATGGTGCTTCTTCCTTCACAGCACAAGCCAGTTCTGCTAATACTGTTGCTTCACTAGCAGTGCGGCGATAGCCCATCCATTCCTCCGTCCTAATTCCCCACTGCCGCGACATATATAAATCTTCTGGGCGGTAAAATACCTCTGGCAAGCTATCTAATATAGGATGGCGATTTTGTCCGTAGTGTAAGACGACTCTGCCAATATTGAGCAAATAACAGTAAGCAATTTCGTGATGGTTAGGCGCAATTTGCGAACCATCCGTAGCAATGACAGTATGAATTTTTGGGGGAACTGGAATATCAATGCAGGTTTCTAACGGCTCAATGGGAGTAGCATTAGCAAAGAGAATGCGATCGCGCCATTTTTCCTGTCGATCAATTAAATCTTTTTGAAATTCGTAAGCTTGTTGCAGATGTTTTTGTGCTAATTCTAAACGCTGACGGCTAGCAGCAGCTTCTACGGTAAGATGCTGACTTAAACCTTGCATTTGTCGCGCTAGTTTTGTCAGATCAAGCATAGGATTTTATTGTGGTTAAAGACTCTGGCGGGAGTAGGTTATTTTTCATAACATTGGATGAGATTTTAATAATGAATAAACCTACCCCAACAATAAATAATTGATTAAATTTTTTCTAATGACACTAAACCATTCTCTTGAAAATTTACTTCTAAATGATATCCTGCCATCAGAGCAGTTCCTAGCAAAGGTTTATAACCAGCAGCTAAAACTGGTACTAATTTTTCTATACTATCCCATAAAATTGTTGCAAAATGTATAGATAATAAAGCTTCACTACCATCGGCTAACCTTGCAGATGTAGTTGAATATAGGGGAAGATTCATTGCACTGACTGCCTGTGGTGGTAAAGTCAGATGGTCATTAAATCCGGTATCAATCACAAAATCTAAAGAAAATTCTGGCTGCAAAGGTAAGCGAAAAACTACTGGAATGATTGCTTTACCATCAATTACTTTTCCATGAATCATCCAGCAGTCCGCTCCATTGCACCACCAAAACTGACACCTACATCATAACCAATTCGTATAGTAAATAACCTAGCATTTGGGTTTTTCTGTTTTAGCTTTAATGCTGCTTCTATACCAGTTTGATCAATTTCATATTCACCACTTTCTGCATCAATTACAATCATCTTGCCGATATTGTCACCATACTCAACTTTTTGACGAATATCGTTTTCATAAAATTCCTTAGCTCTTCGGGCTACTTCTTCTACAGTCCAGAAAATTGATTGCATAGAAATTACACCTAGATTTGCTGTATTTACCAGAAATTGTAAATCTTTTATGCATAATACCCTACAGTAACCTGCACTTTGGCGTTACTGTAGGGTAGCAGAATTAAACTCAAAATGTAGCAACTACTAATTAGTAATTACTTAATGAGATACAGCTATTTTTTCATCAGTTACCTGATTATATTCAGCAACAATTTGACGGAATAGTTCACCTTCAATTGTTTCTTGATCTGATAACAAATCAACAAGACGTTCTAAGGCTATGCGGTTTTCGGTCAAAATTGTTTTTGCTGTTTGATAGCTTTGGCTAATAATTTCCCGGACTTGGACATCTATTTTGGCAGCTATTTCTTCAGAATATTCTGATTTATTCATCCAATCGCGTCCTAAAAAGACTTCTCCAGCCTGATTTTCTAGGGACAATGGGCCTAAGCTGGACATCCCAAATCTTGTTACCATTTGGCGTGCTAAGTTCGTCACTTTTTGCAAGTCATCTCCTGCACCTGTGGTAACTTCTGGCTTACCAAAAACAATTTCTTCGGCGGCGCGACCACCTAAAATTGAAGTAATTTTGCCAATAATTTGGGCGCGAGAGATTAAACCTTGTTCTTCGTTGGGAGTGAACCAAGTTAATCCTAGTGCTTGTCCGCGGGGGATGAGTGTGACTTTTTGGACTGGGTCGTGGTCTTTAATTAAGGTGCCGACTAAAGCGTGTCCAACTTCGTGGTAGGCTATCAGGCGTTTGCTCTTGCTGTCAACCAAGGCCGTTCCTTCCATCCCTGCAACTACTCGGTCTACTGCATCATCAATTTCTAGGATGGTAACTGCTTCTTTTCTACGTCTGGCAGTGAGAATTGCAGCTTCGTTGAGTAAGTTAGCTAAATCTGCGCCTGTAAATCCGGGTGTGCGGCGCGCGATCGCATCTAAGGATACACTAGGATCTATTTTCTTATTGCGGGCATGAACTTTCAAAATGTCCAGGCGACCTTTTAAATCTGGTGCATCAACCATTACTTGCCGATCAAAGCGTCCGGGACGAAGTAACGCAGCATCAAGGACATCGGGACGGTTGGTAGCAGCAATAATAATGATGCCAGTGTTACCTTCAAAACCATCCATTTCGGTGAGCAGCTGATTGAGGGTTTGCTCCCTTTCATCGTTACCACCACCAATTCCTGCGCCTCTTTGTCTACCTACAGCGTCAATTTCATCAATAAATATCAGGCAAGGGGCATTTTCTTTAGCTTTCTTAAATAAGTCACGGACGCGGGATGCACCTACACCCACAAACATTTCCACAAATTCCGAGCCGGAAATGCTAAAGAATGGAACACCCGCTTCCCCTGCGATCGCTTTTGCCAGTAAAGTTTTACCTGTACCAGGAGGGCCAATTAACAGTACACCTTTAGGAATTCTTGCGCCTACAGCTGTAAATCTTTCTGGTTGTTTCAGGAAGGTAACAACTTCTTGCAATTCTTCTTTGGCTTCTTCTACGCCGGCGACATCGTCAAATTTTACGCCTGTTTTCGCCTCCATTTGGAAGCGAGCGCGAGATTTGCCAAAGTTCATTGCTTGGCTAGAAGCATTAGTTGAGCGTCTGAGGAACAAGAGCATTAAAGCTACGAGTGGCAAAATCCACATCAGGTTAATCAATAACCCAACAGCCGCTCTACTGTTAGCAGAGGAAACTTCCGCAAAATCCACATTTTTCTCTTTGAGTTTATTAATTAACTCTGGGTTTTGCTCTAACAGTTTTACCTGGATGGGTGAATCTGATTTTTGTCCAACCAAATAAACTTTGGCTATCTGTTCAGTTTCATCCAACTCGACTTTTGCAACTTCTCCCCTTTCGGTTTTTTTAATCAACTCCCCATAAGTCAAAGAGTTACGCTCTGCTTTTTGCGCCAAAGCCGGGTTTCCACCTAAAATGCCTGGCAATAATATTAAGCTGGCTGCTACTGCACCAGTCCAAGGAACACGCTTTGCCGTTCGCTGTTTGTTCAATGCCTTTTTCCCTAAATTTGTCATAATAATTACCCTTTTCCTGCTGGCAAAAGCTGAGCGCTGATTTTATGCCTATTCTTCTAGAAGAAATTGAAATAACTGGAAATAATTGAATTCTTATCTAGTTTAACTTCCACATAAAACCATTTCCCAAACTCTCTATCAGCTTTCAGGAATACGCTCCTATCTACAAGGGGAAATTCACCTATTAGGGGAATGAACCGGAAAACTGGCTTTGAGTTTCCTGGGGTGCTAAGTCCTTACATTCCTCTTGAGGCTGCGTACATAGTAACTATTCTGACAAAATTCTGTCTTAGCTGGGGCTTTTACTCGCTTAACATCAAATTTTCTTGGAGATGTAATTTGACATATTACGCAACAAATCGCTAAGATAAACATAATCGTAATGATTCCGCTTTTCAAAATTTGTTACTGCTAGCCATTACTGCTTATAGCAGGATGGGCAGAGGTTTTTGGCATTTCATACTTGGCATTTGGGGTTTAGCATTTGGCGTTTGTTATTTCTCCCCTGCTTCCACTGCTTAGTTATCCCTAGTTCCCAAATTCCCAGTCCTCTAATTAGTAAATTTATTTAGCCTGTGGGTGGATTTTATGGTAAAAATTGTTGGCATTGGTGGTAGTTTAAGACCTAACTCTTATACCCAAATTGCTTTACAAGTTGCAGCACAAAGGGTAGAAGCATTAGGTGCAGAAGTAGAAATTCTTGATTTGCGGCAAATGCAGCTACCATTTTGCAATGGTGGTAAAGATTATTCCGAGTACCCAGATGTTCAGCGTTTGCGAGATACAGTAACTAATACTGACGGGTTAATTTTGGCTACACCTGAATATCATGGTGGCGTTAGTGGTGTACTAAAAAATACACTAGATTTGTTAAGCTTTGACGAACTGTCTGGTAAAGTCGCAGGAGTAGTTAGCGTTTTAGGGGGACAGTCTAATAGTAATGCCCTCAATGAACTGCGATTAATTTTGCGTTGGGTACATGGTTGGGTAATTCCAGAACAAATTGCCATTGGACAAGCATGGGGCGCGTTCAACGCTGAAGGTAAGCTGTTAGATGAAAAACTCTCCCAACGCTTTGATCAATTTGCTCAAAGTCTAGTTGACAACACTCGCAAGCTGCGGGGAGTGCAATGAAGTAAGCTAATTGGTATTTAAGTTCTATCGTCAGGGTAGGCACTGTTAAATATTTGGTTTAAGCCTGAAAAATAGCTAGTACCGCAAGGCGGAATTCAAAATTCGTCTTCTCCCAAAGGGAGAGGCTACGCCAAGGAAAGTTTGCTCAAGTCGGGAAACCCGCCCACGCAACTTTTGTCTTCTCTACGAAAGGCTGCGCCAACGACACGCTACGCGTAGCTTGCTTCTCCGCAGGAGTACGCAAAATTCAAAATTCAGATAGAGTCAGCTTTTTGTTGATTTTGTAGACGCAAAGCGGTGAGCCAGCGCGGTCTTGAGGGTTTCCCCCATGAGCGACTGCGAACCCGAAGGGCTTCCCGTAGGGTATGGTCTGTTTATTTACGCCGTGCTGTACTAGTGCCTATCCTAACTTTTACTTAAATTATCAGATTGCCTATATGTTTATGCATTAAGTATTTTCTCCAAATTAAATTAGATGGCGATAAAAAGTTAACTTTTTACCTTTGATTTACTTAAAATTGTGAGTAAGTTTTTCTCAAAACTTCTTCTATAGAATTTAAGCGATTATATTGTTTGATGAGTGCGTGAGATTTTGTTTCTCCCTGCTCTAAAATAATTTTTAGTGGCGTTAAAAAATCAATATCTGGGTCATCTTTGAGCGCTAATTCTGCAGCTTGTAAAATTTTTTCGGCATTGATAAAAATCTCTTCATTCTCAAAGCCTTTTCTTGCCGAAAGTTGATGTAAACTTGCATCTGGAATAGTTGCTCTACCTGTTAGAGATTCATCCAAAACTAAACCTTTTAACAAAGCTAATAAGGCTGCATAAAGTGAAAAATCATCGCAACTATCAAAAGCCTTAAACTCAATTCGTCCAACTTCAGCAGGTATACGTGCTACTTTTGTTAATGAAGGGATACTGGCAATTAATTGTTCTGCTTTTTCTACAAATACTAGTGTAGCTGGTCTTTGTCCAGTTCTCACAAAAGTTCTTACAGAAAGTCCTTCCCATAAATTACCCTTATAAAAAGGCGCACTATAGCTAAAAGGAACTAGATAGGGGCTGTAAAAAGTTAACTTTCTACCAATATCAATTAGTTTTTCTACAGACAAGTTAGCTACAGAAATATTTAAATCTGGCCCGTAAGTCACCATGTAAATATTGGCAGTATGTTCGTCAGGATAAGACTGTAGCTGCTGCAGTTCATAATCATTTAATGGTGGGTTTGGTTCAAAAATTGTTTTATAAGGATTAAAACTTGTTAAAACAGGTGAGAAGCCATAATCCGCAGCAACTTCCCGCAATAAGCAAAAACTTTCTGTTAATTCATCAATAGCACCTTGAATATGAGAATGTATTGTTGTTCTAATTTCAATACCTTTTGGTAAGCAATCGATTACTTTATCTGAGTCAGCGAATCTTTCAAATCCCTCAATA
Source organism: Calothrix membranacea FACHB-236 (assembly GCF_014696315.1). Taxonomy (GTDB): domain Bacteria; phylum Cyanobacteriota; class Cyanobacteriia; order Cyanobacteriales; family Nostocaceae; genus Aulosira; species Aulosira membranacea. The sequence goes on along the minus strand of NZ_JACJPX010000004.1, from coordinate 156,083 downwards.
TACCATCTCTTCTTTTTAATACCAGCATCACCAATACGTAGCTGAGAATAATCATTAGGATATGTAGGTAGCCTTTCCACAATTTCATTGAATTCAGCATATTTTGTTTGAGAAAAATCAGCAAACTTTCCTGCTTGATTCAGAAAAGCAACTTCATGTTCAATGCCGAAAAAAAACATCATTATATTCCTTAAATATTTGGCGTTCAGCTCAACTTGAATGCTGAGAGATTGTTGGAAACTCCTCTCCACAGGTATTTTTTATGAGGATAGAGTTTTGAAATCCTCATCTCCCTTAGCTAAGTGAGATACTTTTGCAATAGCTAGTGTAACAAATATGTAATTAATTGCTGCAAAAATCTCAACCGATTCAGAAAATCCTATGATTAGTCTGCGCTCTGAGGCTCAAAAGTGATAAAGATGATTTGAGATGCAGCTAGTTTAAATATAAAAATTATCAATATTTTTTGATAAATATGTTTGAATAATGCTAAAGAGAGAAGGGCTAAGAGAAACACTGTTCCCTTCTTTGGTAAGTCATATCCAGTTGCAGCAATTTAGTGATAATTCTCCTGTTTGGTGCAAAATATGCAAAAAAGCTTTCTCCTGCTGCTTCCTGCGCCTCTAAGGCATAAATGAAAGTAAATTTATTCTTGGGGCTAACAAAAAACCAATTTTTACAGTCTCTAAAGTTAAATGTGTAACAGTTTAATTACCTTGAACGTAGCTTAGTATTTAGTGTATGGACTGAGGACAGCTTGAGGCATAGTTTATGAAAAGTGTCGTTCAATCCCCCTACAGTAGTGAACAAGTTGCAGCTTGGCTACGTGGATTGCTGACTATAGCTTGGGCCGATGGTAACTTTGACCCTCATGAACAGCAGTTGATTGCTAGTATCACAGAGGAAGAATTGGCCCCGGGAATTCAATTCGATTCCCTGGAAGTTATCAAGCCAGAGGAATTAGCCGCCATTTTGGGCAAAGGTACAACAGCAGCAGAAAACTTTTTGCGTACTGCAGTGATGGTAGCGATCGCAGATGGGACATATTCTCCCAGCGAAGACCAAGTTCTGCAAGAGTTGTGTCACGCCTTGGGGCAGCCAAAGGATTTAATCGAAGCCCTACGTCATACCATAGAACATATAGATGATGTAGATCCTGTAGATAGTTTTCTACAGCGAGAAGCATCTAAAAACCCTTCCTTAACAATTGCGCCCTATGCACCTACCCATGATGCACTCACCCCCCTGCGCCATTGGATGGATGGATTAGATATTCAAGATCCTAGAGTTGCTCGCTTCTTATGTAAAATGATTCCTTCACAATGCCCTTTTGAACGGGATGTGAAGTTGTTTGGTCGTAAAATTGTACATATTCCGCCATTATGTAAAATTAATCCGCTTTATGAACAAATGGTAGGCTTACGTTTTCGTGCCCTCTCTTATCTAGCAGATGATTGTGGTGAGGATATTTCGCCATATATTTAAGTGCTGAGTGCTGAGTCACCGAAGTTCAGATACTTGCGGCTAGCAGCTGCTCCAACTTCTCGCTGAGTGCTGAGTTAAAACGATAGAGTAAAGAGTAAAGGCAATACTACTCGGTTAAGTATTTTGAACTCATAGTTTGGCTTGGGGAAAGAAAATATCTTTCCCTTTGTCCCTTTACCCCCTAACCTCCTTAGCCGCTGTATTTTGTTGAGCGCAAATCAGAACGCAAGCAAGATTGTGGTCTCAAGAAAACTTATAATTTAGAACTCTAACTCAGGACTCAGGACTCAGCACTTTAAAAATATGCAATTTATTGATCAAGCAGTTATCGAAGTAGAAGCTGGTAAAGGTGGCGATGGTATTGTCGCTTTCCGGCGAGAGAAGTATGTACCAGCAGGCGGCCCTTCTGGAGGAAATGGTGGGCGTGGTGGTTCAATAATTTTCGTAGCTGTAGAGAACCTGCAAACTTTGCTGGATTTTCGCTATAATCACCGTTTCCAGGCAGAAAATGGGGGTCGAGGCGGCCCAAATAATTGTACTGGGGCTGCTGGCAAAGATTTAATTATCGAAGTTCCTTGTGGTACCGCTATTTATGATGCAGCAACAGGTGCTTTATTAGGAGATTTAATCGAACCTGGACAAAAATTTCGGGCTGCGGAAGGTGGTAAAGGTGGATTAGGAAATCAACATTTTTTGAGTAACCGCAACCGCGCCCCAGAATATGCACTTCCCGGGTTACCTGGGGAAATGAAGGTATTACGTTTGGAATTGAAACTGTTAGCTGAGGTAGGAATTATTGGGTTACCAAATGCTGGTAAATCCACCTTAATTTCATCTTTGTCAGCAGCACGTCCTAAGATTGCTGATTATCCTTTTACTACCTTGATTCCAAATTTGGGTGTAGTACGTAAACCTTCTGGTGATGGTACAGTTTTTGCCGATATCCCTGGATTAATTGAAGGGGCTTCGCATGGTGCGGGGCTGGGGTATGACTTTTTGCGCCACATTGAACGAACAAGAGTGTTGCTACATTTAATTGATGCGACAAGCGAAGATGTAATAGGTGATTTCAACACAATTCAGCAAGAGTTAAAAGCATACGGACGGGGTTTAGCAGAACGTCCTCAAATTTTGGCGCTGAATAAAATTGATGCTGTAGATCTAGAAACTGTAGATTTAGATGCATTGGCGACTCAACTAAATCACCTCTCTTATGCCCCAGTTTTCTTAATTTCAGCTGTTACCCGTACTGGGTTAGAACCAATGTTACAAGAGCTTTGGGGAATTCTTGACCAAATTAATGCTATTGAAGAAGCAGAAGTATTGGGTTAGGTGAAATCCTATGACTATTGCACAGACACAACAATATTATTCACCTGAAGAGTATCTCGAATTAGAGGTTAATTCTGAGGAACGCCATGAATATATTGATGGTCAAATTATCCCTATGACAGGCGGAACACCAAATCATAATCAAATTACTTTAAACTTTAGCGGTGCGCTAAATTTTGTGCTCAAGCGTCAACCTTATCAAGCTTTTGTAACTGACCAACGTTTATGGATTCCTAATAAGAGAATTCATACTTACCCTGATGTGATGATAGTAAAAACACCTTTGGAATATCAAGAAGGAAGACGTGATACTCTGGTCAATCCAATATTTATTGCTGAGGTTTTGTCAAAATCTACTAAAAGCTATGACAGGGATGAAAAGTTTGCTGCTTATCGGACTATTCCTAGCTTTCAAGAGTATGTGTTGATTGACCAATATAGGATGCACGTTGAGCAGTATTTTAAAACAGAAAACAATAAATGGATATTTTCTGAATATGAGGATGGGGATGTAATTTTATCCCTTGCTGCTGTTTCTTTTCAGATTACGCTGGCTGATATTTACGACAAAGTTGATTTTAATGCTGAGCAAGAGTAATAACAATTCAAAATTCAAAAATTCAGCCTTAAGCTCACGCACCTTGAATTGTTGATGGTGGATTTGTGCGTTGCGCTACGCGACAACACACCCTACATCTTGACAAATTAATTTTAGACTTTGAAAAACCAGCGTTGATGATACAGAATTGCAGCGACTACCCACCAAAATAAAACGGTGACAAGGGCAAATAATAGTGAACCGTTGAAGGTTCCGGCCCAGGAAGCGAAGACATTTTGGTAAATCCAATTGTAGGTGCTGGGGGCTGTTTCACCAGTGCCGAAGTTGGTTCTCACTAAGATTTTAATGAGTAAGACAGATGCAACGAAAAGCGCGATCGCATTTAATCCCATAATCTCAAATGGTTTACTCCAGCGACGTATCTGTCTGACTTCGATGAGTTCGTAACAAGCAGCTAACAACAGTAACGCCCAACCGCTGGTAAAGACAACATAGGAACTCGTCCAGATTTTTTTGTTGATGGGAAATGTCCACCCCCACGCCCAACCCACAATTAAGCAACCAATTCCAAATAAAGCTAAGCCAATACTTATGCGTGATTTTACTGTTTGAGAGCGTATCCAATTACCTGCAAAGTACCCAGCTAGGACACTAACAATTGCGGGAATCGTACTAAAAATTCCCTCTGGGTCGCCCATGAAGTTGAAGCCATCACCTTTGTACAGATGGGCTTTCGGTATAATTAAGCGGTCAATATATGCGCCAAGGTTGCCTTCCCTGGTGAGAACGCCAGCACCATAACCAGGTACGGGTAGATACATCATCGCCAGCCAATAGCCAATGAGTATGGCGGCGGCTAATATCCATTGACCTTTACGCGGTAACTTCAGGACTATTAAGGAAGCAAATAGATAAGCCAGACCGATGCGTTGTAACACTCCCATCAACCGGATGCTGCTGAAATCAAAAGTCCAAATCCCTTTATTCCAGAAACCATTGAGCAGCAAACCCAAAGCGAAGAGAATTGCCGCACGACGCAAAATCCGCCAGTAAACAGCCGATTGCGGTTTGTCCCCTTCGGTGTACTTTGACAGCGAGAAAGTCATCGCCACACCAATAATGAATAAGAAGAAGGGAAAAACCAAATCCGTTGGCGTGCAGCCGTTCCATGCGGCATGGTCTAAGGGAGGATATTTATCATCAGCAACTCCCGCCATATTGACGAGAATCATACCAGCGATAGTAATGCCTCGAAAAACATCTAGTGAGGTCAGGCGCATAAAGAGAAATTTGTCTTTAGAGATCTAACATTACTCCTGCTAGTGCTGACGAGCAAGGAAAATATTCAGACAAACACAGAAGTTAAAATTTTTTAAACTCAAATTCAGCTATACCGCGATTTTTGCACAGATACAGTCAACCTGATTTTGTCATCCAGCTAAAAGTTGCGATCGCATCCCATTTTTTACTCAACCAAGACACTCTCAGGCAAACATTGAGTGTCAAGCCAAGATCACAGTATGTTTGCTAGAGTCTACCTCCCATAAGGCTTTGCATGAAATATCTAGCAGTACTCAAGTTACAAAACTAAACAAATTTCTCTGCAATCAATTAGAATCCCTAATAGTGTTTGAAACTTGAGTATTAATTTTTTTTAAGACTATGCCAGTTAAAGTTGGAGATACTGCTCCTGATTTCAGCTTACCTGCTCAAAATGGTGAAACCGTTAGCCTGAGAGATTTTCGCGGTAAAAGTGCTGTTGTGCTGTACTTTTATCCCAAGGATGATACACCAGGATGTACTGCTGAATCTTGCGCTTTTCGCGATCGCTATGAAGTGTTTAAAAACGTCGGCGCTGAGGTGATTGGTGTGAGTGGTGATTCTAATCAATCGCATCAGCAATTTGCTGCCAAGTACAATTTACCTTTTATTCTATTGAGTGACAAAGGCGACAAAGTTCGTAAGGAATACGGAGCAACAGCAGCCTTTGGTTTATTACCTGGACGAGTCACCTATGTAATTGACCAACAGGGAGTTGTGCAATATGTTTTTGATTCAATGTTTAACTTTCAGGGTCATGTTGAAGAGGCTTTGAAAAAGCTGCAACAGCTGCAAGCTGTCTAAGTAATTGGAAAAAGGGGAAAGGTTAAAGGGTAAGGGGAAAATACAAAACCTTTCCCCCTTGACCCTTAACCTTTTCCCTACTTCTGCAAGAAGTCTATTGAATCTACAAAGAGAGAAGGACAAGGGGAAACTCTCCCTTGTCCTTCTTATATTGCTTGTCTTTTTATCCTCCGTGCCTGAAGTTGCTGTTATATTCCTTAATAACCAATCCCCGGTTTCTCATTTAGTCAAAAACGGTTTTTCCGAAATGACAAAATTAGCATTAGCTGTCTTGCCATTTTTACCATTGCTATGACCGTTGGTATGGCCGTTGTTGTGACGTGGTTGAATTACACCGTAACCACCGTGGTTACGTTCATAAATTACGTTGATTTCACCTGTCTCAGAATTGAGGAACATATAAAAGTCATGCCCAACCATTTGCAGCTGTTCCAAAGCTTCTGTAACAGTCATTGGTGGCATCGAGAAGTACTTGGTGCGGACAATCTCGTTGGGTAATTCTGGAGTGCGATCGCCAATTAAATCTGCAACTACTGGTTGGGGAACTACTACCTCATTAGTTGGTTGACTTTGAGTTTTCTTATCGTGTCGTCTTTCTTTATATTTACGCAGTTGACGAGCAATTTTATCTGCTACCAAGTCAATACTGGCATATAGATTTTCGCTGCTTTCCTCGGCACGGATGACGTTACCATTGGCATAAATAGTCACTTCAGCCGCCTGTCTGGGGTTAATTCGGGGATTGCGAGCTACGCTTAAATGCACATCCACTTCATTGGTGATGTTCTGAAAGTGACTAACTGCCTTTTCGATTTTTTGATGCACATAATCCCGAATCGCATCGGTGATTTCAATATTTTTGCCGTGGATGACAAGCTTCATGTAAACTCTCCCGCTCAATATTTAATATGAATTGGTTTGGTTTTGTAACGAAATTGCGGTAAGGTCTATCACTGCCGCCAAAACAATATTTGAAGCATTTTTATGTACTACCGGTACGCCTACCATCATCATTGTTGTATCTTTATGACTGCGCGTTCAATTGATGATTTTCTCTATCTCTGCATAGGTTTACAACTGGTTGTCAGGCAATTGATAAACCAAGGCGAGATACCTAATAGAGGTAGTCTGAGCAGCTTGCCCCTTACCTGCTAGGGATTTTGGAACAATCTTTACATAAATAGGAGTAGTTGTTCCGCTAATATTACAGGTGGTTTGCTCACGTGGGATAGAGAATACTCTTGTTGTCGATGCAAACAATTTATTTATTTAGACGTCATCAGCCAGTGCATTTCTTCCTCTTGTTTGGCGTGATGCTTATTGCAGAAAATTCCTCCTAGAACCATTCAGGTTATATATTCAAGCTAGCACTTTGTATTTTCTAACGCCAATTCCCTTGATGTTCCTTTAAGATCCTTTGCATAGCTTGACAATTGTTGATTCAAACCCGCCTACTTGAAATATATTTCGTCCCAAAACCAGTTGATTTTTGGTCTTATCCGTAGTAAGAAAATGTATCGTTATCGTTGTTTGTTATATAACCAGGGATTGTTACCTTATTTAGAGGCGCTAGAATGGCAGCGATCGCTAATGCGCGATCGCATTCAAAATCCCCATCTCGATGACGTGCTAATTTTGCTAGAGCATCCGCCGGTCTATACTTTGGGACAAGGTGCTAAACCAGAATTTCTCAAATTTGACCCTGACCAATCTAAATTTGATGTCCATAGAGTCGAACGTGGCGGCGAAGTTACTTACCATTGTCCCGGTCAACTGGTGGGGTATCCAATTTTAAATCTGCAACGCCATCAAAAAGACTTGCATTGGTACTTGCGCCAACTAGAAGAAGTTTTAATTCGGGTATTAGCCGTTTACAACTTGCAAGGCGAACGAATTCCCGGTTTTACAGGTGTTTGGGTAGAAGGACGTAAAGTGGCTGCTATTGGTATTAAAGTCAGCCGTTGGATTACAATGCACGGCTTTGCTTTCAACGTCTGTCCTGATATGACAGGCTTTAATCAAATTGTCCCCTGCGGGATAGCTGATAAACCTGTAGCCAGTTTAGCCGAATGGATTCCTAACATTACCTGTGAACAAGTGCGTCCCCAGATAGCAAAGTCCTTTGCGGAAGTTTTTGCAGTGGAATTGGTTGAATCCGTAGATAAAGAATTTCTCTACAAGTAGCAGTTTGGGGTTTGGTAATGGGTAATCGGTAATTGCTAATTGGTAGTTGGCTGTTATTTCTCCTCTACTTCCCCGGCTTCCTCATCCCCCTCATCTCCCTCAGCCCCCTCATCCCCCTCATCCCCACCTGGGCAATAGTCACATATGTGTGTTTTAGTGGGTATTGCTGGTAATTATTAATTTTCCAAGAATAATAGAGGATTGCTAGATGAGGATTGCTATGATTTGCATCTATGGCTCAATGTCCAAGTTAGAATATGATTGTTTATCAACAAAATATACTAATTATTTTCGCTTTATTCTACTCTAAATTTAGCGTGTGAATTATCCAGGAAATGTACATATATATGCCCCAGCTATTGCTTCTTTGGAAGAACGTGACTGGAAAGCAATGACAGAATTGTTTGACAGGGAAGATAGTGAAGAAATTGAAGCTGATATCGTGAAAAGCTTGCTATTCATGATACCTGAACCTTGTTGGGGTGATGATCCTTTTGACTTCCTACGTGAATATCTTTAAGTATTGCTGAGTGTTCAGTAATTAATAAAAATAAAATAAAAATATATTTATCTGGTGCGTGAGGTCTGCAAATACGGAATTATGTATCTTAATGTTTAATAGATTGTTTAGTAATGATAAATAAAGTCAAAAAATCTCAGCCTGGCTTTACTATTTATTTTAATCTTCAGACTGATTACTAAGTAATTTACAACTTACCAGCATTGAGACGGCTGAGGAAAGTACGCAGGCGATCGCTTTGGGGATGAGTCAAAACTTCATGCGCCACACCTTCTTCTATTACCAGTCCTTGGTCTAAAAATATCACCCGATGGGCTACTTCCCGAGCAAATTGCATTTCATGGGTCACAACCACCATTGTCATCCCTTCTGCGGCTAATTGTTGCATGACTTGCAAAACTTCCCCTACCAATTCTGGATCTAAAGCACTGGTAGGCTCATCAAATAGCATAATCTGAGGATTCATACATAAACTACGGGCGATCGCTACTCGTTGTTTTTGTCCTCCAGAAAGTTGCTCAGGATAGGCAGATGCTTTATCAAAAAGACCGACTTTTTCAAGATACAATCCTGCTAATTGGGCGCTTTCTTTGGGTGTTTTCCCTAAAACTTTGCGGGGGGAGAGTGTCAAATTCTCCAGTACACTGAGATGAGGAAATAGATTAAATTGCTGGAAAACCATACCTACTTGGGTTCTGAGTTCTCGCAATTGACCATAGTTAATTTTAGGGTGGGATAAGTCGATACCGTTAACTATTAAACGCCCATGATTTATACTTTCTAAACGATTGAAACATCGTAGTAAAGTGCTTTTACCACACCCAGAAGAACCAATCACAGCAACCACTTCTCCCCGCTTAATTTCCCCTGAGATCCCTTTGAGGACTTTCAGAGAACCAAAGCTTTTTTCGAGATTTTCAAAAATAATCGCGGGGGTGGAATTGTTCATAAAAGTCAAGGGTAAAGGTAAAAAGTCGCAAAGACGCAATTAATCGCGTCTGTACTCAAAAGTCAAGGAAAATCAATATGGCTGGATTTGCTTGGGTTCGTTGGCTAAACTCGTTTCTGGCTACAGCTTTGAGTTTATTGTTACTTGTAGGCTGTAGTATTAATCCGAGTTCAGAAAAAATCCTGCGGGTTGCGAATGAACCAGCATTTCCACCTTTTGAGTTTTTGGGAACTGACGGTAAATCACAAGGCTTTTCTCTTGATTTAATGAATGCGATCGCAACTGCGGCTAATTTTAAAATTAATTATCAAAGTGTGCCATTTGATGGCATTATCCCAGCTTTGCAAGCCAAGACGGTAGACGCGGCCATTAGTTCGATTACGATTACCGAGGAGAGAGCAAAAACTGTTGCTTTTTCCCGTCCTTATTTTAAGGCTGGGTTGGCGATCGCTATTCGCACCGATAATCAAGATATTACTAACTTTGAGAGTCTCAAAAATAAAAGAATTGCTGTACAAATCGGTACTACAGGAGCCAAAAAAGCCCAGGATATTTCCGGAGCAAAAATTCGCATTTTTGATTCTGCACCTCTAGCTCTGCAAGAATTAGCTAATGGTAATGTCGATGCAGTAATTAATGATGCACCCGTTACTTTATACGCAATTAATACAGGTAGTCTTCAGGGACTGAAAGTAGTAGAGCAATTGCTCACAGAAGAATATTACGGCATTGCCACACCAAAAGACTCACCTAACCTTGCACTAATTAATAATGGTATTGATAAAGTTATAAAAAATGGCACTTATGCCCAAATTTACCGAAAATGGTTTAAAGCCGAGCCTCCAACTTTACCAGCTACAACACTCTTTGAAAACCAAAATAGCGAGATAAAGGGCATATTTGCCCCATTTGGTGTAATATGGCGGGCTTTGCCTACCCTATTGCAAGGAGTATTGGTGACGCTACAGCTGACAGTACTTTCTGTCATACTTGGTTTATTAATTGGTTCCCTGATTGGTATTGTTCGCCTGTCTCGGATTAAAGCTGTGCGTTGGCTAGCGCGGGCCTATGTTGATTTCTTTCGGGGAACGCCTTTACTCGTGCAAATTTTTATGATTTATTTTGGCATACCTGCGATCGCGCAAGAATTGGGTTTTACTTTCTCATTTGATCGCTTAGTTGCTGGAGTAGGTGCTTTAACTTTGAATAGCGCCGCCTACATTGCAGAAATTGTCCGCGCTGGGATTCAATCAATTGAACCAGGACAAGCCGAAGCCTCCCAATCCCTCGGATTAAGTGCTGTACAAACCATGCGCTATGTAATTTTTCCCCAAGCTTTACGGCGGATGATTCCACCATTAGGTAATGAATTTATTAGTTTATTGAAAGATACTAGCTTAGTTGCAGTCATCGGATTTGAAGAATTATTCCGCAAAGGACAATTAATTGTTGCAGATAACTATCGTGCCTTTGAAATTTATGCAGCTGTTGCTGTCGTTTATCTATGCTTAACACTGCTTTCTTCCCAAGCATTTAGTCGTTTAGAAGCATGGATGAATCCGGTGAAACGCTCTTAATAATGACTAAGTTGTAAATCAAATCGGATTCCTATATTCTCTGTCAACAGTCAAAAATATCTTCAAGACATTTCAACTGCACCGAGAATTTTTAAAGTTGCTTTTTGAGTAGCGCTTAAACCCGTAACACCTTGAATGTTCATTCCTTCATAAGGACGAGGCGATCGCAAAATTTGCAAGCATTCCCCTGTGGCGATATCCCATAGCCGAATTGTCTCATCTTGAGAACCGCTGGCTAAAATTGGTCTGTGAGGATGAAATGCGATCGCCCAAATCCAATTACTATGTCCTTGCAGTCTCTTCAGACATTCCCCAGTTTCCTTATGCCAAAGTATGATTGTTTGGTCGTGGCTGACACTAGCAACTAAATCTCCTTGGGGGTGAAATTTGACTTCGGTGACAGTGGTTGTATGTCCCTGCAATGTTTGCCAACTATTATCTGTACTAATATCCCAAAATTTGATTTTATAGCTGATATCGCCAACAGCTAAAACTCTGCTGTCTGGACTGAAAGCAATAGAACTAAACCAACTTTGTTTTTCTTCTAATATTTTCAAACATTCCCCTGTAGCTACATCCCAGAGACGAATGCTATTGTCGCTGCTACTGGCTAAATATTTACCATTAGGACTCCAGGTAACAGAAAATACCCAATCTGTATGCCCTGCTAAAGTTCTGAGACATTCTCCAGTTTTGACATCCCAAAGTTTGATTGTCTTGTCTGCACTGCCACTAACAAGAGTACTTCCATTGGGACTAAAGGCTAAGGAAAAGATGAAACTTGTATGTCCTGTTAAAGTTCTCAAACATTTCCCTGTAGTCACATTCCAGATACGAATTGTGCGATCAAGGCTACCACTAGCTAATATATGACCATCGGCACCGTAAACAATGCTCATGACTTCGCGACTATGACCATAAAAGCTTTTGAGGGAATTTCCTGTGGCAACATCCCACAATCTGAGTGTAAAGCCTGTGTTTCCTGCTAATAACTCACCATCAGGGCTGAAAGCTACGGAATCAATAAAACTGGGATAACCCTGTAAGGTTTTCATGCATTCTCCTGTAGCCACCTGCCATAACCTAATACTTTGGTCTTCAGCACCGCTAGCAAGCAGTTGCCCATCAGGACTAAAGGCTACTGACCATACACGAGTGGTATGACCTGAGAGAGTTTTAATGCACTGTCCAGTTTTAATATCCCATAAACTAATAACTGAGGCTTCACCTGCGATCGCTAACGTTTGACCATCGGGACTAAAGGCAATTGACCAAATTAACTCAATAACCTTTCCCTGCAATGTTTTCCGGCATCGCCCCGTGCGGACATCCCACAACTTTACAGTGTTATCTTCACTACCAGTGGCTAGAATACGTCCATTGGGACTGAAGCTAACTGACCATACTGCTTGAGTGTGTTCAGCCAAAGTATACAGACATTCACCTGTCCTCACATCCCAAATTTTCACTGTTTTATCTTCACTACCGCTAGCCAGAAGTGTTCCATCTGGGCTAAAGTCTACTGGGCCAACAATGTTTGTGTGTCCTTGTAAGGATTTTAAGTATTCGCCACTGTGGATATCCCAGAGTTTAATTGTGTTATCTCGGCTACTGCTAGCGAGAAGCGTTCCATCCGGACTGAAGCGCGATAACCAACCACGGACTGTATCTTCTTGTAAAGTATGTAGACATTGCCCAGTGTTGACATCCCAACGTTTGATGATGCCATTTCCACAACAACTTGCTAGAGTTTTGCCATCTCTGCTGAAGTTAACTAGCCAAACCCAGCCAGTATGGCCTTCAAAGCTCCGCATTTGTTCACTATCTTCTATATTCCACAGGCGCACACCACCATTAGCATCACCTGTGACTAAATGCTTACCATCAGGGCTAAATTCTACTACTAAAATATTGACGAGAGCATCACTAAAAGTTGAGTTTTTCACATTAGTATTACTCAAATTTACTTGATGCAAATTAATACCCTGTAGGTAAGCTTGCCAAATTGTTAAACCCGAAAAATTGTAGTTAGTAAAATCAACATTTAGCTGCCGCAGAAGATTAATAATATTGCCGCCAGCATATCCAGGTATTGAAGAAAATTTTTCTTGTAAAATAGCAATAATTTCTGTTAATCTCCTTTCAATTGCCAAGGGATTTGCCAAACGAGTTTTTAAGCGATTCAATAGCGGTTCTAAAATTACCCGCCTTTGACTTTCGCGGACATAATCTTTAGCAGTTGCTTCCATTAAGGCGTAGGAATTCAATAGTTGGATTTCCCCTGAGTAAATTTCACTACATACCTTTTTAATGAGTTGGGCTGTGACATATTCCATGACTACAGGTTGTTGAGTGTAGCTACCTGAATGCATTTCTATGAGCGATCGCCCTTGCAAAGATAACAATACTTCTAGCAATTCTCGCTTAGAGATTTTCGGAACGATATCCTCTTGTAATTCGGTGATAGTGACCCATTCTCGTTTCACTGCTAGCCAGTACATCACTTGCTTTTCGTTAAATGACAAGCGATTAAACTGTTGCTCTAATATTTCTCTAATATCGCCAAAAACAACTGGAGCTTGCCCAAGAAATTGTAGAATATTACCATCAAATAAATACTGAATTGTTGTAGCAACAATTTTTAAAGCTAGAGGATTACCTGTATAGCGCTGAATTAAGTTATCACGTGCATCAGTTGCATTTACTAATCCTTTGATGCTGAGAATTTGCTGGGATTCTGTTAAAGATAAACCAGTTAATTGCAGCGATCGCACAGGTAAATTTACTCCTTCCCTGGCTGTAAAACCAATTGGTTTCTCGCGACTAGTAAATATGAGACAACTTTGATGGCGTTCATCACCTACCCTGCGTAAAAGCTGCCCGTATCCTTCATATCCCGAACGATAGCAACCAGAAGCTTTGCCACTTTCTAAAATTGATTCAGCATTATCTAAGACTATCAGGCAACGTTGAGAACGGAGATATTTCATTAAACAAGAAATATGCTCCTCTATAGTCTCCGGAATATTTATTTCTTGCTGTTGAGAAAGAAATAAAATGATATTTTTCAGCAGAGACATAATTGGTGGTGCATTCCGCAAACTGCGCCAAATAACATAATCAAAATCATTCTGTACCTGTTCTGCTAATTTCACAGATAAGGCTGTTTTACCCATTCCTCCCATACCAAGCAAAGCTACTAAACGGCATTTTTCCTGTACAATCCATTGTTGTAGCTGAGCTTGCTCTGCTATGCGTCCATAGAAGATAGAAACATCAATAGCTTCTCCCCAATCTTGTTGCGGGCCAGTTTTAGGTGTTTGTTCCATGACTGCGGGAGACATTTGTAATTCACTTGGCGGAATACTAGCATAACGCCGTCTCAGGACAGATTTGATATTACTTTTATTGACATTTTCTCCCAATGCTTTAGAGAGAGTCTGCCACAACCTAAAGCCCACATCTCTGATGTAATCATCGTCATAACCGGAGCTTTGAGCCATCTCTGCATAAGTATAACCTTCCCAAGACTGGCGGAGGACTAACTCTTGAATATCACTTAAATGCTTGTGCTGTAATACTAGATCTAAAACTAGCATTGCTTGTTCAAAAGTCAAATCTATGGCTCCCAAAGGCTGCAAGAAATAAATAATCCCAGTTATTGGCGATGGGATTTAATTTATAAAGCTGATTTTAAGCCTATTTACTTTTTTCACTGCCTTTATTGAGATTTACCTGATTTTTTCTGATTTTTCCTGACTTCAGATCTAGGGGCGAGCCAAGAGTAGGGTTGGTACTCGTTATTATTCAGTGTTTGAGCCACATATCTGGTATCATCCAGCGCCAAAAAACTACTGACTAGGGATTATGGCATAGAGTCTAGCGCAACCAAATCATACAAATTAAGTATACAGATCACTACAGAGAGGGATAAATAAAACTACAATTTAAAACAGTGTAAAAGCTTGGAATTCAATGCTTTTGCATTCTGATTAGTGGTGTTAGCCCCCACCCTGTATTGTCATTTTTATGCATGATAAGTTTACGCGGTTCATGCTAGTTAGAAAAAGCTAGCTCATGGGAATACTGGGATTATCAAAGATATAAAAAATTACAACTTTGCAGATGAGGTAAGTACACATGATTGCAGGGCTGGATTTAGAATGCAGAATTTTAGGATATCGAGTTGTAGAACAACTGCACTTTAGTTCCAGAACAATTGTCTATCGAGGCATTCGACTTACTAATCAGCAACCTGTAATCATCAAATACCTGAAATCTGATTACCCAAGTTTTCATGAATTGTTGCAGTTCCGCAACCAATATACGATCGCCAAAAATCTTGACTTCCCTGGGGTAGTGCGCCACTACAGCCTGGAAGCATATCGCAATAGCTATATATTAGTAATGGAAGATTTTGGTGGAATTCCGCTGCAAGATTATACCAAAAAACAGCCACTAGAAGTAAGTGAATTTTTAGCGATCGCATTGCAAATAGTTGAGATTTTACATAACTTACATCAGTATCGAGTTATTCACAAAGACCTCAAACCTGACAATATTTTAATCAATCCTTCCTCCAAAGAAGTTAAGCTGATTGATTTTAGTATTGCCTCTTTGCTACCAAGAGAAACTCAGGAAATTAAAAATCCCAATGTTTTAGAAGGAACCCTCAATTATATTTCTCCCGAACAAACTGGACGGATGAATCGGGGGATTGACTATCGCAGTGATTTCTATTCTTTAGGGATTACTTTATTTGAACTCCTGACAGGTGAACTTCCGTTTCAGTCTCATGACCCAATGGAGTTGATTCACTCTCATATTGCGAAAATGCCTATAGTATTGGCGAAAAGAAAAAGGGGAAAGGGGAAAGGGGAAAGGGAAAAAAGAGCGCAGGTACTTTACGATATTGTGAGTAAGCTGATGGCGAAAAACCCCGAAGACCGCTATCAGAGTGCTTTAGGGCTGAAATTTGACTTAGAAAATTGCCTAGAACAACTGCAAACAACGGGTAAGATTGTAGACTTTGCCATTGGTAGCCGAGATGTGTGCGATCGCTTTCTCATCCCGGAAAAACTATATGGTAGGGAAGCTGAAGTTCAGCAGTTACTAGATGCATTTGAGAGGGTAGCCAGCACAACCAATGCGAGAAGCGAACTGATGTTAGTTGCAGGCTTTTCGGGTATTGGCAAAACTGCGATCGTCAATGAAGTTCATAAACCGATTGTCCGGCAACGGGGTTATTTCATTAAAGGTAAATTTGACCAGTTCCAGCGCAATATTCCGTTTTCGGCATTTGTGCAAGCATTACGCGATTTAATGGCACAATTGCTAACAGAAACAGATAGCCAATTAGAGAAATGGCAAGATAAAATTCTCTCGGCTTTAGGCGATAACGGACAGGTAATCATTGAGGTTATTCCAGAACTAGAACGAATTATTGGCAAACAACCTCCGGTTGTGGAATTATCGGGAGATGCAGCACACGTTCGTTTCAATTTGCTGTTTCAAAAATTTATTCGAGTTTTTACCACTCCCAGCCATCCCCTAATAATTTTCTTAGATGATTTGCAATGGGCAGACTCAGCATCAATGAGGTTGATGCGATTGTTAGTTAGTGAAGCAGAAACAGGTTATCTTCTACTAATTGGTGCTTACCGTAATAACGAAGTATCAATTGCTCATCCATTAATGTTGGCATTAGATGAAATTCACAAATCTCCAGCAATTGTTAATAGCATTACTCTGTCTCCTTTGCAATTATGTGATTTGAATCATTTAATTGCTGATACTCTTAGTTGTCCAGATGAAATTGCTGCACCTTTAGCGGAATTAGTTTATCAGAAAACCCAAGGTAATCCTTTTTTTGCTACACAATTTCTCAAGGCATTATATATAGATCAATTAATTACTTTTGATATTAATACTGGTTGCTGGCAAGGTAATATTGCCGAAATTAAAGAATTAGCTTTAACTGATGATGTTGTCGAATTCATGGCACATCAGATTCAAAAATTACCTCCAGCTACTCAAACTGTGTTGAAATTGGCTGCTTGTATCGGTAATTATTTCGACTTATCAACCTTAGCAATTGTTTATGAAAAATCCCAGCCAGAGACAGCCGCAGATTTATGGAAAGCACTGCAATCCGGGTTAATTTTACCTACTAATGAAGTTTATAAATTTTTTCAAGATTGTGAGCATCACAATGGATCATGCCCATTACCTACGATGGGTAATCCAGTAGCTCATTACAAGTTTTTACATGATCGCGTCCAGCAAGCAGCTTATTCTCTCATTCCCGAACCACAAAAACAAGTTACTCACCTAAATATTGGCAAACTACTACTGCATAAAACTACTGTTGCAGAACAAGAAGAAAAATTATTTGAGATTGTTAATCAATTTAATATTGGTAAAAATTGGATTGGGCAAGACATTCAGCATACTCAAATTGCTCAACTGAACCTAAAAGCTGGCAAAAAAGCTAAAACTGCAACTGCTCATACAGCAGCTTTAGAATATTTTATTACAGGTATTAACTTACTACCAGAAAATCAATGGCAAACGCAGTATGAGTTAACTTTAGCGCTTTATGCATCTGCCACTGAAGCCGCTTATTTGAGTAGTAATTTAGAGCAAATGACAAATTTTGCAGATGTAATTTTAGAAAGCGCTAACAGTTTATTAGATAAGATAAAAGCCTATGAAATTCAAATTCAAGCGCTGCAAGCACAGAATCAACCCTTAGCGGCAGTCAAAATTGCTCTGAAAATTCTGCAACTTTTGAGTATCAAATTTCCGGAGCAACCCAGTGAATTAGATATTATACAAGCACTGCATCAAACTAAAAACAATTTAGCAGGTAGACAACCATTAGACTTAGTCAATCTGCCCCAAATGACAGAACCAGAAAAATTGGCCGCAATCAAAATTATGGCAGCGGTTTCTGCTTCTGTTTATATTGCGGTTCCGCAATTATTTCCGTTAATTATCTTAGAGCAAGTTAACTTATCAATTACCTATGGTAATACACCATTTTCTCCTTACAGCTATGGTTGTTATGGACAGTTATTGTGTGGAGTCCAAGGAGATATTGACTTGGGCTATCAATTTGGCAAACTAGCGCTGAAGTTACTCGAAAAATTCAATTTCAAAGAACAAAAAGCAAGAACTTATGGAGAAGTTTGTCTTGGTACATTGCATTGGCAAGAACCTGTAATCCAGACCTTACCATTGCTGAAGACAGGCTATCAAAGTGGCTTAGACAATGGCGATTTAGTATGGACTAGTATTTGCGGCATTATTTACATTATGCATTCTTGGTTGGCAGGACAAGAGTTGAACGATATCAACCGAGATGCTACTGCTTTTTGTGCCCAGTTAACTCAACTTCAACAAGCAGCACTAGTCAATCAAATTGCTATTTTTCAGCAAGCAATTTTAAATTTATTGGGAGATAGTACGGAAGTTTGGCAATTTGAAGGCGATGCTTTTAATGAAGCGCAAATGCTGCCAATTCTCGAACAGGGTGGTGATCAAACAGGCCTATGCTATTTCCATTATCAAAAACTTTTTCTTTATTATTTATTTGCAGAATTTGAATCAGCAGTAACCGCTGCGATCGCTACAGAAAATTACTTGGGTGCAGCTACCGGATTGTTTATCGTTCCTAGCTTTTATACTTACGATTCGCTGGCACATCTGGCAATTTATCCGCAAGTTTCTTCAGCCGAACAAAAACGCATTAAACAGCGAGTTAGCAGCAACCAAGAAAAAATGCAGAAGTGGGCTAATTCTGCCCCAGGTAATCATCTGCATAGATTTTATTTAGTGGAAGCAGAACGCCATCGCATTTTACATAACAAAGCCGCAGCCATTGAATTATATGATTTGGCAATTTCTACAGCCAAAGACAATAATTACCCTCACGAAGAAGCCCTAGCCAATGAACTCGCTGCTAAATTCTATTTAGCATGGGGTAAAAATAACATTGTTCAAGAATATTTATTAAGTGCTTACTATGGCTATGCGCGTTGGGGTGCAACTGCCAAAGTCAAACAACTAGAACAAAACTATCCGCAGTTTCTGATTCCCATTTTGCAACCAGATAGCATCAGTTTTTCATCTGATGTCACTATCCCATTAGCAGAAATGGTATCTAAATCAAATGACAGTAGCCAAACTACAAATTATAGTAGCAATGGCGTATCTGCTGCCTTAGATTTAGCCACTGTCCTGAAATCTTTTCAGATGTTAGCCAGCGAAATTCATCTGGACAAATTACTCTCTACATTATTGCAAGTAGTATTAGAAAATGCAGGTGCAGATAAATGTGTTTTATTGCTACAAAAACAGGGCAAGCTAACTATTGAAGCGACGATTGCACTAGGACAACAATCAGCAGTGCTGCAATCAGTTCCCCTAGAAAATAGTCAAGAAGTACCCGTGTGCTTAATTAATACTGTCAAAAGAACCTTGACAGCTGCGGTATTAATCGATGCTATTACCCATCCTTTATTAACAGCCGACCCCTATATTTTCCGTTACCAGCCCAAAAGCATATTATGTACACCAATTATGTATCAGGGCAAACTTTTAGGGATTTTATATTTAGAAAATAAAGAAGCCACAGCCGCCTTTACTAGCGATCGCGTGGAACTCCTAAATTTGCTTTGTACTCAAGCGGCGATTTCCTTAGAAAATGCCCACCTTTATCAACAAGCTCAACTTTACAGCCAGCAGTTAGAGCAATCCCTAGACGAACTAAGGGCAAGTGATACCCGCTTCCAGAACCTTGCAGATAACATTCCAGGGATGATTTACCAGTTTTGCTTAGCTGCTGATGGTTCCACATCTACACCCTACGTCAGTTCTGGCTGCTACGAAATCTATGAGGTGTCAGCAGAAGATGTGATGGTAGGTAAAGAAAACCTATATGCAATGAATCATCCCGACGATATAGCAGAGGTTGCTGAGTTAATTACTCATTCTGCTCAAAATTTAACGTCATTTCAACATGAATGGCGGATTATCACACCTTCAGGCATCGTCAAATGGATTCAATCTGCAGCGCAACCCCAGCAGCAAGCTGATGGTTCAATTATGTGGGATGGCATTGTCATCGATGTGAGCGATCGCCATTTAGCTGAAGAAAAAATCCGCGCCCAAGAACAATTTCTCCGCAGTATCTATGATGGTGTCGATCATCCTATTTTTGTCATCAATGTTACGCCAGAGCAAGACTTTTTCTATGCAGGCTGGAACCCATCGGCAGCTAGGGTTACAGGTATAGCACCAGACGATGTACTCGGCAAAACTCCCGAACAGATTCATGGAGAGGCAGAAAGCGCTGTAGTCAGACAGCAATATCTCAGTTGCATCACCGCAGGAACTAGCATCACCATTGAGCAATGTCTTACCTTTGATAACGAAATAACTTGGTGGCTGACAACCTTTAATCCCCTGCGCGATCGCACTGGGAGAATTCATCAATTAATTGGCACAGCGATTAATATTAGCGAACAGCAAGCTGCACTTCGTGAACGTAAACTAGCTGAAGCTCAAGCGCAGCAAAAAGCCCAAGAATTAGAAATAGCCATGCAAGACTTGCAACAAACCCAACTACAAATGGTGCAAAGTGAGAAAATGTCTGCCTTGGGGAATCTTATAGCTGGTGTTGCTCATGAAATTAATAATCCCGTAGGATTTATCGTCGGTAACTTGCAACCGGCGCGAGATTACATTAACGATGTGTTAGGAGTACTCGATTTGTATCAGCAACAATTTCCCAATCCTGGTGCAGTCATTACCGATGAAATAGAAGCCATTGATTTGGAATATATTCGTGAAGACTTACCCAAGCTCATTGACTCTATGAAACTTGGTGTTGATCGCATCCGCAATATTAGTATCAGCCTGCGAAACTTTTCCCGCGCCGATAAAGATTACAAAATTCTCTTTAATCTTCACGAAGGTCTCAAAAGTACAATTTTAATTCTCAAACATCGCCTCAAAGCTAACGAAAGTCGTCCCGCAATTGATGTAATTACAAATTACGGCAATTTACCCGAAGTCGAATGTTTTCCCGGACAACTCAACCAAGTGTTTATGAACATCTTGGCAAATGCCATCGATAGTTTAGAAGAATTTAATCAGCAACGCGCTCAAGGTAAATTTCGCCCCCATTCCCACCAAATTACCATTAAAACTGTATACATTCCCGAGAGCGATAGTAACTCTACTCCCCATGTTGAAATTCGCATCAAGGACAACGGTACAGGAATGACACCAGAAGTCAAAGCCAAAGTCTTCGATCATCTATTTACTACCAAACCCGTTGGTAAAGGTACAGGTTTAGGATTAGCGATCGCCCGCCAAATCGTCGTAGAACGACACGAAGGCACGATCAGCGTAGATTCTGTTCTCGGAAAAGGCACAGAATTTATTATCAAGTTGCCTGTAAACGCCTCTTAATTTTGGTAATTGGTAATTGGTAATTGGGTATTTGTCATTTGTCTTTTGGTATTGTCTCCTTCATCCCCCTCAATCCCCAAAGAGGGCCCCGAGTCCCCCCTGCCAATAAAGCAATAGAATATATTCTTAATCGAAAGGCCCTTACCATCCCCAACTACCAGGAATACCTTTAAAAGGCCCAACAATATCACTGGTAATCCAACCACCATAAAAATTACCTGGTTGCGGTTGTACCTTTTCGCCATCGACATAGCAAGCATCCATGATATGAGCATAAAAAGCTACATAATCTTTGATAGATGCAAAAGCTGGTGTGGGATTAGAGTAGAACCAACCAGCATTTTGAACTTCTTTATCCCCAACACGCAAAGTGTAATAACCTGCACTTCCTTTCCATTCACAAAAGCTAGATTGTGGTGTTAGCAACAGGTATTCCATTTTGATATCCCCAGGCGGTATATAGTAAACCGGGGGATGGCTAGTTTCTAACACACGCTTGGCAGAGTGGGTGTCTACAATTGTTACGCCATTAAAAATAATTTGAATATGTTTGCTTGTATCCTCAAGACGTGGTGGACGGGGATAATCCCACACTGATTCTTGTCCAGGTAAGGGTTCTATGCGTTGGGGATAAGCCATAATCACCTAAGTTGCTAGCTAACGTAGATATAGTGTTGGAATTTGGTAATAGGTAATTGCTAATTGGTAATTGCGACAAAGTTTTTACCCATTACCTATTACCAGTCAATGGTATTGTAAAGGATGTTCACCTGGCCCATGAGAGGGCAGTTATGCCAGATGTGCGGTTTAACAAGTATTATCGTTACGAAGAATTGACCAATATCTTGCATAGTTATGCTGAGGAATTTCCTCACTTGGTAAGCATTGAAAGCATCGGCAAGAGTTATGAAAATCGGGACATTTGGCTGCTGACTGTTACAAATTTTGTTACTGGAACAGATGCAGAAAAACCTGCTTTGTGGGTTGATGGCAATATCCACGCTACGGAATTAGCTCCCTCAATTGTTTGCCTGTATCTGCTGCAAACATTAGTTACAGCTTATGGTACTCAGCCAGATATTACTCGTTGTTTGGACAGCCACACCTTTTATATTTGCCCCCGTGTTAACCCTGATGGTGCGGAGTGGGCTTTGGCTGACAAACCAAAATTTATTCGTTCTGCTACCCGTCCCTATCCTGAAGGTAGGGAAAGCAATGATGGCTTAATCATGGAAGACATCGATGGCGATAATCGAATTTTACTCATGCGTATTCCTGATGCTAATGGCGCATGGAAAATTTGCCCTACTGAACCCCGTTTATTAATGCGCCGTGAACCCACAGAAATAGGCGGTCAATATTACCGAATTTTGCCGGAGGGACGTATAGAAAATTACGATGGAGTTCAGATTAATATTCAGCCTCCGCAACAGGGGTTAGACTTAAATCGCAATTTTCCGGTGATGTGGCGGCAAGAATTTCAGCAGCCAGGGGCGGGGCCTTATCCAGCATCAGAAACAGAAGTGCGATCGCTTGTCGAATTTATTACTAGCCATCCTAATATCACTGGGGCTGTATCTTTCCATACTTTTGGCGGTTTAATCATCCGCCCTTTCAGCTATCACAGCGATGAGGAATTCCCGGTTAATGACCTCCGCACTTATCAGTACATTGGTCAAAAAGGCACAGAATTTACAACATACCCAGCAATTTCTGCTTTTCATGATTTCCGCTATGACCCCAAAGATTTTATCTCTGGGACTTTCGACGACTGGGCCTATGATGAACAGGGAGTATTTGCTTGGACTGTAGAAGTTTGGAGTCCGCAAAGCCAAGCAGGAATTAAAGACTATAAACACGTTGAATGGCAACGCCAACACCCTTTAGAAGATGAATTAAAGCTGTTGCGCTGGAACGATGAACAACTCTCTGGCAAAGGTTATGTAGACTGGTATGCCTTCGACCATCCCCAACTAGGTCAAATAGAATTAGGTGGTTGGGATACCATGTATGCTTGGGTTAATCCACCCCCAGAGTTTTTAGAACGGGAGATAGCTCAATTTCCTGATTGGTTAGTATGGCATCTGTTAATCTCTCCTCGCTTGGAGATTTATCAAACTAATGTCCATAATTTAGGTAATGAGATATATCGGCTAGATTTAGTAGTGCAAAATACAGGTTGGCTACCCACCTACGTTACCCAAAAAGCCCTAGAGAAAAAGCTAGTCAAAGGCTGTATTTGTGAAATTGAATTACCTGAGGGCGTAACTTTAGCAACAGGAAAACTCCGTAAAGACTTAGGACAATTGGAGGGACGCGCCTATAAACCTTCATATCCTACTAGGAGACAAAGTGACCCAACCCAAGACCGCGCAAAAGTTGAATGGATTGTGCATGGGGCTGTGGGTAGCAAAGTTCAACTTTTAGCCCGTCATGAACGTGCTGGAGTTGTCCGCACTGAAGTTATATTGGCTTGATTTTGTGGGCTTTGTTTCCTGATTAGCAATGAGTAAGAACTAGTTGAGTTGACGTAAGGAAACCCAACACCGAAATATAAGTTAAGCTTTCAAGATCCATGTTGGGTCAATAGAGTTTGGATAAGACAAATCGATTGACGTTTAAATCCTGTAGAGACGCGATCAATCGCGTCTCTACAAACCCAAAATCATAACGAAAAATTCTTAACCGAACCGTATTGCATGTTGGGTTGCGCTGCACTTAATCAACCTACTAATCTGGTGAGAAATTCGGGGTACGCATTTTTACTGTCAGCAAAAAGGCTCAAGCATTTCGCCTGAGCCTGGTTCATATATTAATAGGCTAATTGAAGAACAAATAACCTCTATTTTGTTATGTCACCACAGTAGCTTAGTAGCGATTACGAGAACCACCACCGTAGCCACCACGATTACCACCACCACCACCAAAGGAACCTCTATCTTCCTTAGGCTTAGCTTTATTGACTTTTAGGTCACGTCCCATCCACTCGGCACCATCAAGTGCTTCAATGGCAGCTGCTTCTTCAGCTTCGGAACTCATCTCTACAAAACCAAAGCCGCGTAAACGACCTGTTTCACGATCAGTAGGCAGCTGAACGCGCTTTACAGAACCATATTCTGCAAATACAGCATTCAAGCTTTCTTCTGTAACTTCGTAGGAAAGATTGCCTACATAAACTGACATAAGTCGTCTCCAAAATCAAAACGGTGTAGAGATTTAGATTTCGGAGAAAAGTTTGTGAATACCAAAAGGAAAAAGCCTGTAAATAATAAAAACAAACGCGGTCGCCGAATTAACTCTCCACTCCCAGTGTGACACAGTCGCCCACGCTCGGGGGGTTCTGTATAAAAAAGCGTTACAAAAAGTCACGAAAACAAGGTTACCCAAATACAAGCGATCGCTCTTTAGCCCTCCTTGAGACTTACACTGGGTTAATTGCTGAACAAAAATTGGTTAAGTTGCTAAAAAATACTCCTTTGGGAGGTTGCACTTCAAAAATCAATATTTTGTGTATTCAGGACTGAGAAGCAGAAGGAAAACTCCTGTCGAGTGCAAAAATTGAGATAATTTATCTTTTAGAGTGCTTGTACAAAAAATGAATAACGATATTGTTCTATTTTTGATTACTGCTGGTCTATTGATCGTATATCTATTTTTCTCAGCATTAACTGAGATGGGTACAAAGCTACCTTGGAAAAAGTAGGTTATTTTGGTAATGCCAAAGTTTTGGCATTTTAATTCAAAACGAGCGCGGCAGGGTTCGAACCTGCGACCAACGGATTAGAAATCCGTGGCTCTATCCACTGAGCTACGCGCCCAATACAATACTGTGGCTCTTTAAAGAGTCATCTTCCTAATTATATCGTTTTCTCTAGCAAGAAGCAATCGAAAATTGCAGATTTGCTAGTAGCAAGGCTAAGATGCTAGTCGCTAGTTAGTCACTGTACACTGAAAACGAAGTAAATGGACTATTTGTTAAATATATTGTGTGGTCAATGGGTTATTTAGGTATTGGCGTAAATCACCTTTGGGCGAATTACTGTAGAGCAACCTCTGGCGATCGCGAGGCTGACCCCTACTTTACGCTAGGTAATCGCACTCTTGGCGATGCTTTGAAATCAGATTATAGATCGCATATTGAGAACGCCCCTGAGAGGAGTTATTTGCTAGTGCCATGTTTATTCTCAAACGGCAGGATGTAGAAATATCAAGCATTCCGCACCCTAAGCGAGATCAGCCAATGCCAGTCCTCCACTATCAGGGGCAAACTTTCCGCTTGATTAATGTGTTTAAAGCTAGTCAAGAGGAAGAAGCCAGAGCCTTGTGGAGAGAATTAACAGACGGGCGAGGTAAAGCCTGTGTCTTGTTAGAAGAACCAGACCGCTATAGCATTTGGGGAAAAATCCGTTTAGACCAGTTAGGTTCTGACACAGATGTCCATAGCAAGACAGGAGTATTTATCCAAGCTAGTATTTTGCTGCTACAAGCAGTCTATCTAGAAATAGAAGATTTTTTAGGTTCTAAACAAGCAGCTTTATTTGAAAAAGATATTACGGAAGTATTGCGGCAGAAGCAATTGCCACAAGCATCTTCGCCAGAAGCCGTAAAATATTTGCTCAATGAAGACCCTCTGGATGCAACCAGTCTGCCTTCTTGGCAAGAAAATCATGTAATTACTCTGTTACAAGAACTCCATAAACTAGGGAAAACTTATTTTGGTAATGCTAACTTCGCCCATCCAGTGGTTGATCGCTTACAAGATCTACCAGAAGGAGAGCGATCGCTGTTTATCAGTTGGCTAAATCAATCTCCAATGAGTAAACTGTGGCAATAGCATTCACAAATTGGGAAAAATACTGCCAGGGATAGTTGCTCTTGGCATTTAATTATGCATCGTTTGGTAGAGCAATTGACTAGTACATCTGTGCGGAAGTCAAAAGCAGCCAGTGCGTAACACGACGATTCGTGTTGCCGCCATTGGCGTTCAAAAACCTATATTTTGAGCTTTTTGGCTGTTTTGTAGATGCTAGGCAGCTACTCTGACGAATTCCATTTCCAACGGGCTGTACTAGTTGATTTTCATCTTAAAAGCTTCTCACACAGCCTTATCAGTCAAAATCCTGCCAAAGTGTGTTTACATAGTCAAGTCATATTATGAGTAGTTCTTACGAAAACTCCTACCGTTCTAAATCTATCTTCAGTACAGGAAACATAGTCTTAATTAGCATTGGCTGGGCTGTACTGGCACTGTTATACTTTTTATTGTTTAGTGCTAAAGTCCCAGGTGCAGATGGCATAGAAAGTCGTGCTGAGTGGTATGTAATTGGTACAAATATTTTTGAAGCGTTAGCTTACCTGGGTGCCGGTATCTTATGCTTGAGGAATTGGCGTAGCCAACAAATTGTCAGTGGTCGAAATGTTTGGCTCGCTATTGGCATAGGTATGCTGTCTTATTTCCTGGGGGGGATATTTTTCGGTTATACGGAAATAATCTTAAAAGAAGAACCGGATGTTTCTATTGGTGATGTGTTTTTTGTAGTAACGTATCTGTGTCTTGGTACAGGCATGATTTTAGCAGCGGCTCACAGGCGAATCAATCTCGAAAAATGGCAATGGTTAGTTGTCTTAGCTATTGGCGTGTTTGGTAGTTTGCTAGCTTGGTGGATTTCTCTGCAACAGCCAAAACCTCTGGATTTGCTAGGCACTGTATTAAATTGGTTTTACATCGTTAGCGATGTAGCTATTCTCATTATTGCTACGACTTTGCTCTTAGCCTTTTGGGGAGGAAAAGTTGCCCAGTCTTGGAGAATGATTGCAGCCGCAGCGTTTTCGCTATACATTGCAGATATGTGGTTTAAATACGCCCAAGGTCCCAATTATCAAAGTGGAGAAATATTAGAAGTGTTTTGGGTTTTTAGTGGAGTTTTATTTGGTATGGGCGCTGCTCTAGAATATGAGGCATCATTGAGCCGCTCGCGGCGGGAACGCGGACGCAAACGAGCATAAAAAAGATTTTTGGTGTCTACCGTGAGAAAATTAACAGATTCTGACAAACAAGAAATTCTTAAGTTATATCGAGAGACTGCCGAAACCACCTCAACTTTGGCAGAGCGCTATGACGTTAGTAACTCGACAATTAGCCGCCTGCTCAAAAGTACGTTACCAGAAGACGAGTATGAATACCTCGTTTCTTTAAAACGTGCTGCGAGAACTCCTGAGGGTAGGGCGCAGGTAAACTATGAACAGTTACCACTGTTGAGTAAACCACAGCCAGAAATAGACATTCCTCACGCAGAAAGTCGCCCTGTAGAGTTGCCGACAGTTGAGCCAGAACCAATAGTAGCGAGGTCTGAGGACAGGGATAGTCGGGATATTGCTCCTCCTATCAGGCGGGTACGGCGACGCTCTTCTGCAGAAGGAACACAAGAGCCTCCAGCAGCAGAGCAGTTAGAGATTTTACCCACCAAAAAATTACCTGAAATCGTCAGCATTCCCAGTCCCAAACCGCCGGAAATGCCCAGTCTTCCCACTCCCAAGCGGCAAGAACCTGCGAGTATTTCTAGCCCTTTGTTAGAGGATGAACGTCCAGAAGCCAATGTTTTAGCTCAAATGCTAGGCGAAGACTTGCTAGATGAGTCTGAAGATTTGGACGATTTAGACGACGATTTAGAAGATGATGACTTCGAGGATGACGATGAGGAATATGATTTTGAGGAATCAAGACCTCTAGTCACAAGACGCAGACCTGGTGAAGCGCCTGTTCAAGTTTTACCATTGTCTTCAGCGCACTTGCCCAAAACCTGCTATTTGGTCATCGATAGGTCATCAGAATTGATTACCCGCCCGCTGAAAGACTTTGGCGATTTGGGGCAAATTCCCAGCTTAGAAACCCAGCAAAGAACACTACCAATATTCGATAATCACCGCGTAGCCAAGCGCTTTTCCACCAAGCGCGATCGCGTGATTAAAGTCCCTGATAGTAAAATGCTGCAAAAGGCTCGGACTCATCTTCAAGCTAAAGGTATTACGCGGCTGTTGATTGATGGTCAGGTATATTCTTTATCTCCTGTGTAGTGGGAACTGGGGAATGGGATATGAGAGATAAGGGAGAAAATTACTCTTGTACAGACGCGATTCATCGCGTCTCTCCGACTCTTTTGCAGACGCGATTAATCGCGTCTCTACGGCTGTTGATTCTCTCCCTTAACTATAAACAGCAGCCGCAAACCGAGTTGCTAAGTTAATAATGTCCTGTTTGCGGGCGATTTGATTAACCCATGCTTGGGGGATATTTTCTACCCCATAGTAGATTCCTGCTAACCCACCAGTAACGGCGGCGGTGGTGTCTGTATCTCCGCCTAAGTTAACTGCTGTTAATACCGCTTCTGAGTAGGAAGAACTATTTAAAAAGCACCACAGCGCAGCTTCTAGGGTATCGATGACATAGCCACCAGAATTAATCTCTTCTACTGGTAAATGAGCAATTGTGCCACTGTAGATTCTGGCAAAATGGTGTTTCTCCAATAAATATTCGCGCTGCGAGTAAATTGGCTCCAGCTTGTGTAAGCTTTGTAGATAAGCTGTTTGCGGGTCGGCCCCTTCAAGTAAAGCAACGGCAATAGTGATATAAATACCACAAGCCATTAGCGATCGCGCATGAGCATGGGTAATTGCAGAAACATCATGTACCCGTGCGATTAATTCACTGAAGGTGAGTATCTTGTGACAATAAGCCATTGGCAGGATTCTCATCAACGAACCATTACCATTGGTATTTTCGATTTTTCCCCCCGCTTCCCGGGGCAAAATACCCTGCTTTAAGCGCATAATCGCGGCATGGGTGGTATGTCCAATATCAAAGAGTTCACCACGGGGAGTCCAGTAAGCTTGCTTGTACCAGCGCCAGAAGGAATTGGCTATAGCATCCAAGGAATACCCTCGACAAAGAGTTTCTGCCAGGCAAAACGTCAAAGAACTGTCATCTGACCAAGTTCCTGGCGGTTGGTTCCATGTGCCATAACCCAGCATCTTGGTAACTGGAGATTGCACCCGTTCGGCGCGGCTGGTAAACTCCACCGGCACACCCAACGCATCACCGACACATAAACCCATCAAACCAGACAATGTTTTTGCAGCGGTTAGCATTGTTTAGTCTCCATAGAAGCTCCCAAAACTTTACTTTATATATTCCCTCTAGAGCTTGTTGCAATAGCTGCTACAACCGATGATTTCATTCTCTGTAAAAATAACCTATTTATCAGGTAATGGGTTAGTCGAGCAACCTCAAATTAGATAATTTGTATTGCTAATTATTGTGCCAGTTGAAAAACCGTCTATTTTTTGGTAAAAGTACCGGACAGAGGCAAAATATTTTGTAACCATAACTCTTTTATATAAAAATTAAATGAATACCATGACTAAAGTTATATGCATCAATAGCAACAATGATTAAATATAAATTGCCAAATAATAGGAACCTTTCTTGTGAGTTTGCGACTAATAATTTATCAGCATAATTCACAATTTTTGGGCAAGATTATGAAAGGTATTGTTAAATCTTTTGTGACAATTTCTGCATTGTCTTCTTTGGTAGTAGCTCCGCTTTTTTTAAATGCTGGACAAGCATCTGCACAAACACAAAAAGGTACTGATGCTAGCTATATTGGTGCGGGTGTTGCAGGTGGTGTTACTAATGGCGGACAAGTTGGTCAGGATGCTCAATTTGGTGGTAACGTTAGCGGACGTTTAAAATTGGGCCCCACTCCATTTTCTGCACGCACACAAATCCTATTTACAGATCAGACGACAGCAATCATCCCTCAAGTTTCCGTAGACGCACCAATTGCTAAAGGAACTAACGTCTTTTTAGGTGCTGGTTATTCTTTTGTTGAAGCTAATGGTAAACAAACTCCCCTGGGTGATAGAAATGGAGTAGCACTGACTGCTGGTGTAGAGTCAGAAGTTGCTAAAAACTTTTTGATCTACAGTAATGCTACCGTAGGTATGAAGACTTACCAAAATAGCCCTGCTTCTGCTGTTAGCATCCAAGGTGGTCTAGGTTATCGCTTTAGATAACAACTATTAGGGAAAGGGAAAAAGGTGAACGTTAAAGCGAAAAAATTCCTCTTATTCCCTGAACTGAACAAATATTGAGACCAGGGAAATCATTATTTTTTACTGGTTCCCTGATTACCGAAATATATGTATGCTGGTTTTGTGAAGTGTTACATCACTGACAAAGCCAGCTTTTTGCTATGTTAGAATTAAATATTCATCATAATTCCGACCGGATATCCGGGGATCATCTTGCCGAATAAGTGCTTTTAAATTTGCAACTTCGGCCTTTACTGATCTTTATTCAGAATAGTCTACAACTCTAATGGTTAAATCTCCTCCTTCCCCGATAGCAAGCCGTAAGCCTTCCAAAGTCGAAGGAATCAAGGAAAATAGTAATTTTTTGCGTGAACCTGTAGCCACTGAAGTACTTCAGGATACAACTCACTTTAGCGAAGACGCAGTGCAGTTGCTGAAGTTTCATGGATCTTATCAACAAGATAACCGTGATAATCGCGTCAAGGGGCAGGAGAAAGATTACCAGTTTATGCTGCGGACAAAAAATCCCGGTGGGTTAGTACCGCCGCAGCTATATCTAGCTTTAGATAAGCTATCTGATGAATATGGTAACCACACATTGCGAGCAACGACCCGTCAAGGGTTTCAGTTACATGGGATTTTAAAGAAGAATCTCAAAACTGCGATCGCTACTATTGTGAAAAATCTCGGTTCCACTTTAGGCGCTTGTGGCGATATCAACCGCAACGTCATGGCACCGCCAGCTCCTTGGAAGAATCGCCCAGAATACCAGTACGCTTGGGAATATGCCCAAAATATAGCTGACTTATTGTCGCCCCAAACTGGTGCTTATTACGAAATTTGGCTCGATGGTGAAAAGGCAATTAGTGCGGAAGAAAGCCCAGAAGTCAAAGCAGCGCGACAACGCGATACCAATGGGACACTCATCAGCAATACTGAAGAACCCATCTATGGCACCTACTATATGCCACGCAAATTCAAAGTTAGCGTGACAGTGCCGGGGGATAATTCGATTGATTTATATTCCCAAGACCTCACCTTAGTCGTGATTACCAATGAAAAAGGTGAACTCGAAGGATTTAACGTATTTGCTGGTGGTGGCTTAGGCAGAACCCACAACAAAGAAGAAACCTTTGCTAGGCTGGCAGATCCCATTGGCTACGTAGACAAAGCAGATGTTTACGAAATCGTCAAAGCAATTGTTGCCACCCAAAGAGATTATGGCGATCGCTCTGACCGCCGTCACGCCCGATTAAAATATTTACTGCACGATTGGGGTGTAGAAAAGTTCCGCGCTAAAGTCGAAGAATATTTTGGCAAAGCGATCGCTCCCTTTAAAGAACTGCCAGAATTTAAATATCATGACTTCCTGGGATGGCATGAACAAGGCGATGGCAAGCTATTCTTAGGGCTTTCCATAGATAACGGTCGGGTGAAAGACGAAGGTTCGTTTCAACTGAAAACCGCCTTACGGGAAATCGTTGAGCGATTTAACTTGCCCATCCGCCTTACAGCGCACCAAAACCTGATTTTCTACGAAATTGCACCAGCAGATAAAGCGGCAATTCAAGATATTCTTGACCGTCGCGGTGTCATCTCCGACCCCAGCAAAATTGCCCGTTTAGAAAGGCTAGCAATGGCTTGTCCAGCTTTACCAACTTGCGGCTTGGCAATCACCGAATCAGAACGCGCAATTCCTGGGATTTTAGAACGGATTGGCACAGTTTTAGATAAAGTCGGTTTACAAAATGAAGAGTTTGTGGTAAGGATGACAGGCTGTCCTAATGGTTGCGCTCGTCCTTACATGGCGGAATTGGCTTTTGTGGGTAGTGCGCCGGAAAGTTACCAAGTATGGTTAGGCGGTTCTCCCAATCAAACGCGGTTAGCGCAGCCTTACATGGAACGGCTACACCATAACGACATAGAAACCCAGCTAGAGCCGATTTTCGTTTACTTCAAGCAATCGAAAACAGCAGAAGAAAGCTTTGGCGATTTTTGCGATCGCGTCGGTTTTGATGCCATCCGCGAATTTGCAGCTAATTACACAACTCAAGCTGTTGCTACATCAGACATTACAGACGATAGCGATGGTTTAGTTGAAGCCATAGCCGACTCCAGAACCGCAGAAAGCGAAGGACAAGAAGTGGCGATCGCAAATACCACCATCGCCACCTATAAGACTCGCCGACGCGTGAGTTTGCAACATGAGGTTTATAACAAGCTGAAAGATGCTGCAACTAACCAAGGTAGGCCGATGACCGAATTGGTACATGAGGCGCTGGAAGCTTATTTCAAAAACCTCGAGAAGTAGGGCTAAGAATTAGTTAGTAATTTTAACCACCGATAAACGCCGATGATGAAGATAATCGGCGTTTATTTTTATTTATAAATTCTCTTTACCTCTGTGTTCTCTGTCTTGAAAAGTTCTGATCGGAGGAAACCTCCGCTCAGACTTTTCGCTGCGTCCTCTGCGGTTCGTAAAAATTACGAATTATCATCATGTCTCAACTACAAAGAATTGCGATCGCACCCTCTCAACTCCAAGCAGGGCAAATTTTACTCACCAAAGAACAACAACACTATTTAGCAAGGGTTTTACGGTTGCGTGAGGGCGATCGCTTTATTGCGATGGATGGTAAGGGTAAATGGTGGTTAACGCAGCTACTAGGGGAGCAAGGGCAGGTTTTAAAAGCCTTGGTGGTGGAAACTGAGTTACCTATATCAATTACCTTAATGGTGGCTTTGCCCAAAGGTAGCGGGTTTGATGAAGTCGTTAGGTGTTGTACAGAGTTGGGAGTTACAACTATTGCCCCAATATTGAGCGATCGCACTTTACTGCAACCCAGCCCCCAAAAACTCGAACGCTGGCGGCGGATTGCGGCGGAAGCTGCGGAACAATCGGAGCGCGCTTTTATACCGACCATTTTAGAACCTGTAGCTTTTAGCCAGAGTTTATCTTTTGCCAACAGCCACAAATATATCTGTGAAGCGCGAGGAAATTTACCTCACCTCAAAAATTGCTTGCAAAACCAAGGACAAATGACAAATGACCAAGAAGTAGTTATAGCTACAGGCCCAGAGGGTGGATGGACGCAACCAGAAATTGATAGTGCGATCGCGGCAGGATTTCAACCAGTTTCCCTTGGTCGGAGAATTTTACGAGCAGTCACAGCGCCAGTAGTGGCTTTATCACTAGTTTCCGCAGCTTGTGAAGTATAAATGATGTATATCTCATGCATTTAGCCCAGCCGTTACCGCAGGGTAGGCGCGAGACATTCTTTTCGCGTGGATGTAAACAAAGTGATGATTGAACAAGTTGCCACGGCCTTTGAACGTAAAGACTATAGCACCGCAGCTAAATTACTCCAACAGCTGTTAAAAGAATCACCAGAAAATCCTTGGGTGCAATTTTATTTAGGACGGCTGCATGAAGTCTCGAAAAAGTACGAGAATGCGGAAAAAATTTATCGGCAACTACTACGAAGTACAACTAATAGTAAAATTTTGATGCAAGCGCGTCAGGGTTTGCAGCGAATACAAGAAATTGAGCAAGAAGCTAGACAAAGAGCTATTATTCAGGCGACGACAGAACGTAGCGAGACTGAACTAGGTGTACTAGTTTTAGAACCTCTCAGTAACGAATTAAAAGCCGAAGCAGCCCCAAAATTTGCCCAAATATTGCAAATTGACACATACACTGCCAGGTTAACTTTACCTAGTCGCGGTTGGAAGTTATATCGCACTGGACAAATCGGAGAACTGAAATTTTACGGGACACAATTACAAAAAGCAGGTATTCCCTGCTTTTGGGTAACGATTGCAGAAATTAAGCAGATTCAAGTATTCCAAGTCAATTATTTTTCTGAATCGGCAACAAATGCTACTGTTGTTTGCCGTAACCAAACAAGTCAACTTGGTTCTCTAACTTTTAACTGGTCAGAAGTCAAAGCTAGAGTTTCGGGAATGTTGCCAATTTTTGAACAGGTTGTAGATGTTAACGCCCAACGTCAACTAGAACGCAAAACTCAAACCCAAGATTATGCCGAATTTTGTGATTTACACCTACCAAGTAGGCGTTGCATTTTGCGGCTTTCCGATCAAAGCTATCAATTCCAACAAGGGCTAGAAATCGCTACTCACCCTAGCCAAAATACTATCAAAATTAATTGGAATCTTTTACAAGAATGGCTGGGACAGCAAACCCCCCAAGTCAAAGTATGGTCAGATTTTACACACTTTGCTGAGACAATTCTAGATCAAACAGAAATGCTGAGTAACATTCAGTCTTACGTTCTCCTATTTCGCAGGGATAAGACTAATTGGGACTCAGCATTTCATTTATATAGTGGGTTGGTTTTTTCACATTTTAGGGAATTTTAGAATTTAAATTTTCGATTGAAGATTCAAAATCTAAAAAGCCCTCTGCCTAAATCTATTTAGCCAGGGGTTTTTACTTGACGTGCCATATCTAAATAAACGCTCATATTAGCCCCTGGACGACGGCGGCCATTATTACTTCCAGCACCAGCAGCAACATATTTAGGTGCAAAGGTGGTTTCTTTTGGTTGCTCCTTAACTACTTTGGCTGATGCAGCTTTGTCATTTTTACCAGGTTCAATTTTCAAGCCTTCAGCAGTCTGCACTAGTGCAACATCAGCTGGTTTTGGTTCTTTAGCTGATTTATTCTTAGATGATTTCGATGCAGCAGTTTTTGTACCATTCAATGATGGTGCTGGAGCTTGTGATGTGACTGTTTCAGCTGCTTTTTTGGCATTATCTGCAACTGTTTCGGCTGCTTTTTTGGCATTATCTGCAACTTCTTTAGCTGCTTCTTTAACAGCAGCTATAGGCTTTGCTTCCTTGGATTCATCTAGTTCCAAGTAGTAACCATTGCTTTTCTTATTTTTACCTGGTAATAGTCCAGTA
Source organism: Calothrix membranacea FACHB-236 (assembly GCF_014696315.1). Classification (GTDB taxonomy): domain Bacteria; phylum Cyanobacteriota; class Cyanobacteriia; order Cyanobacteriales; family Nostocaceae; genus Aulosira; species Aulosira membranacea. The sequence continues at coordinate 120,855 of NZ_JACJPX010000004.1, read as the reverse complement.
ATAAAACTGACAATACCTGAAATCAACTTTTTGATAAAATCCATTACAATCTCTCCCTGCCTTTTATATCTGGAATACATACCGTAATTGTTAAAAATTACGACATTATGTTACAATTTTTTACTTTTCGTCATCGGATTTCAGATGACAACCAATATAGGTTTGTACTTAATCAACATTGTAATAATAATACAGGGCAAGTGTTTTCAACTGATTTGTGTAAGCACCTGCGGCCTGCATACAATGCATACACCGAGAATTAATTATTAAATTTTACTGTAACTGAGGGCAAGATTCTGAAAGTTGGCGTAACAAAAATTAACATTTTGTTATTTGTTCAATATCATTAGTAATTCCAATGCGATCGCTGGCTGTTAACCAGTGAAATGAGTGTCATAGTCTGTTTCCCAATATCAATCAGACTAGTTAGATTTTCTACAGAAGTAATTCAGCAAAAATATGGATATAAATACTAATAACCAGCAGCGCAATCCAGTGTTGTTAATACATGGTATTGATGACACAGGTGCAGTTTTTTACCGCATGGGGAAATATTTAAAACAACAAGGTTGGTCTGTATATGCCTTAGATTTAGTGCCTAATAATGGTGCTGTCGGTTTAGATAAGTTGGCACAGCAGGTAGCAGATTATGTCGCTAAAGAATTTCCCCCAGAACAACCACTAGATTTAGTTGCTTTCAGTATGGGAGGAATTGTCAGCCGTTACTATATCCAAAGGCTTGGGGGAATTAACCGCGTACAGCGTTTTATTACAATTGCTTCGCCCCATCATGGTACTGTGATTGCTTATGGTTCTCTGCGACCTGGTTGTGTGCAAATGCGCCCCAACAGTGCTTTGCTCAATGATTTGAATTCTGATGTAGCAATGTTGGAGGCGATTAATTTTACATCTATCTGGACTCCTTATGATTTGATGATTGTTCCAGCTAAGAGTTCGCAAATGCCAGTGGGACGAGAGGTAATATTACCTGTAGGTTTACATCCTTGGATGCTGACTGATGCTAGGTGTTTAAAAGTAGTGGCAGAAACCTTAACAGAACCAATTAAACCCTATCCCCAATTTGCGTATACTGAGAACTTGCAAAAATCGCCTCTGGGTGACAGTAATATTTAAACTCCATTAAGTTATGAAAGGGATCTTCTAAAAAGAAAGTGCGATGCTCTAAAGGCAAACCAACAAAACGATATTTCGGTTCTTCCCTAAATAGTAGTTTTTGCTTTTGTGCCTTTTCTAATAAATCTTGCCAGTCTTGTTCGGCTGTAAAAACTAGCCCAAAATGTCTAGGATAGATACCTCGTTGTGGTGTTAATGGTTCTTTAGTAACGTGAGCTACTAATTGATGACCATATAAATTAAGTATCAAAGCATGGGGATTTTCACGCCCAGGAATACAGCCTAAACCATCAACATAATATGCTTTGGTTTCGGCAATATTAGTTACAGGGAAAGCAAGATGAAATAAAGTTACGCTCATAGCGTTTGCCTAGAACACTAGTAGTTGTTATTACTATATATAATTTATTTCTAAATTGTTAATTATACTCAGTTTGAATAACAACCTAAAGCTAAATCACAAGTGAATTTTAGTACGTAGTCAGCAATCTAAGTGCTGAAAATAAGGGCTGAAATCCTGACTTGGAAATGATTTATTTATCAAAATTAATATTGTGAATCACTCTCTTTATCCGGAAAGACGAGGGAATATCTGTAATTCTTGGATCATAGGGTGGAAACAATCCAGCAGCAAAGTGAGAAATTCGCTATTCTGTTGATATTCAGGCCACACTAATTGTCATATATCGCTAATGCTCTCTTTCTTTGATTCTGCGAATCCTTGGTTGGTGGGAGTCGGATTGAATGCCATTTTGTTGGCTTTAGTTTGGATTGCTCCCAAAAAGCTGCTGACTCCAGCAGGAATATTCCACGCCTGGGTATTAGGCGTAATTATTTGGGGAACATTAGGTTGGCAAGGGTATCTAGTAGTAGCGTTCTATTTTTTAGTAGGTTCTGGGGTAACGCGCATTGGGATAGCCCAAAAGGAAGCTGAAGGTATTGCAGAAAAGCGTTCTGGGGCTAGAGGCCCGGAAAATGTCTGGGGTTCGGCGTTGATTGCGGCGCTGTGTGCTTTAGGAATCGGAACGTTAAATGCAGGATTATTTTCTCTTCCCCAGTCTGTAGTCGTTAATCTCAAATATCTACTGGTTTTGGGCTATGTGGCGAGTTTTAGTACCAAACTTTCTGACACTTGTGCGAGTGAGGTGGGTAAAGCATATGGTAAACGAACCTTTTTGATTACCACATTGCAACCAGTACCTCGCGGAACAGAAGGCGCAGTGAGTTTAGAAGGAACCTTAGCTGGGGTTGTGGCTTCCATTGCGATCGCCTTTGTGGGTTGGGGTGTCGGTTTAATAGATTTTGCAGGTGTAGTTTGGTGTGCGATCGCAGCTTTGATTGCTACCAGTTTAGAAAGCGTCATTGGCGCAACGCTGCAATCTCAATATACTTGGCTCACCAATGAATTGGTGAATATTATCAATACCTTGATTGGTGCGATCGCTGCTATGTTAATAGCCTTTACCTGGGTTAGTGCAATGGCTTAATTCTCTGGCGAAATCTCAATATATAGATGATTCGTAGATAGGTAAAAGCTAAATCTAGCAATTCCTTTCTACTAGAAAACTATTAGAAATTAACCAAAATGATTTACTAAATTGTTTTTGTTTATAAGTTAACAATATTTATTTGAATAACTAATTATATGGCTATTTATAGATAATTCGGGTTGTAAGAGTATAAAAAAATTAATTTTTTCTCCCAGGATTGCTTTATGGAATCTTTATCATTTTTAACTGTTGATCGGCAATCTATTTCTATTGAACAAGCAGTAAAATATCTCCAAGCCTCCGGCAAATTGTCGCAGTTTATTGGCGATATTATTCGCCAGTACGTGATTGAACAAGAAATCAATACCAGAGACGATATTGATATCAATCCAGCTTTAACTGAACAGACAATTATTGATTTTCGTCTCAAAAATCAACTCACAGACCCCCAAATTTTTCAAGAATGGTTAAAGAAAAATGGCACAGATTACGCAACCTTTCATGCATCAGCTGCCTACAACTTTAAGTTAGAAAAACTGAAAGCTTTAGTTACAGAACCGAAACTACCAGAGTATTTCATTGAGCGAAAAATTTATTTAGATCGGGTGGTACTATCGAGGATTTTTGTTGATAATCGCGAGCTTTGCGAAGAACTACTAACTCAAATTGAAGAAGGAGGTAGTTTTGAGCAACTAGCTAAAGAATATTCATTAGCAGAAGATCGCATTGTTAACGGCATGATGGGGCCAATTAGTCGGGGAACATTGCCAGATAAAATCAGAGCCGCAATTGATGCAGCAGTTCCCGGAGAATTGATTGGGCCAATAGAACTAGAAGGACGTTATGGTTTGTTTCGATTAGAACAATTTCTGCCAGCCTCTTTAGAAGATACTCAACTAAAGCAAGCACTACAAAATGAGTTGTTTGAAAAATGGCTAGCAGAGAAAATTCAAAAGCTGACAGTCAAATTACAAGTGAAATAAAACTTCTGGATAATCAATCTTTACGAATAAACGTGCTAGCTTCTGTACCCTGGAATCAACCACCTCTATGCTGGCTGAATCCTGAACAACAAACTCGATTACAAAATCACTCAGAAATTCGTCGCTATCGTCTTGGTGAAAAAATTTGGTCAAATACTATTGGAGGTTATCAGTTTTTTCTTGTTACTGGTAAAGTTCGCTTGCGTGAAGAAGGAATTGGCAAGCCATTAGCTGCTTTGCAAGCAGGTGATTGGTTTGGTGACTTACAAAATTTAGCTGTAGAGTGCAAAGCTGTAGCTGCTAGTAAAGAAGTCATTGTAGTCTGTTGGGAAACAGCCTTATGGAAAGATGTTTCTACACCACAAATGGAAAGCTTCTTTCAAGGCGTAGTAGAGGAGCAGGGAGCAGGGAGCAGGGAAGCAGGGGAGCAGGGGAGCAGGGAGCAGGGGGAAGGGGAAATTATCACTTCCTCAATCCCTAGTTCCCAATCCCCAATCCCCAATCCCCAATCCCCAATCCCCAATCCCCATTACCCCTTATCCCCAGAGGGGGCCCCGAGTTCCCCAGTCCCCAGTCCCCAATCCCTAATCCCCACCTATAACTATCCATTCGTCGCTAGCTGGAATACAGCCGCAGCTTGTCTAACGATGGTGGCGCAGCATTTGGATCATGCTGTAAAGCTGGAATGGGTACAACGCCAACTGCGGGGACAACGCCCGAAAAATGTTGTGGAAGCAGCAGAAAAGTTAGGGTTGGTGTTGCAGCGATTGCAAATTAATTGGACTGATTTGCGCGCCTTGTCATTTCCGGCTTTGATACAGTGGAATTCTGGCGCACAAGAAAGCCCTAGCTGGGTGGTAGCCTATGGAGTCAAAGCTGATCGCTTAATTATTGCTAATCCCCTCAATAGCGATCGCACTTGTGAAAGTCTCCCCCAATCTGTGGTAGAAGCAGCTTGGGATGGGCAAATGTGGACAGTAGAACTGATCTCCCAGCAAGAAACATTTAACCTGAGTTGGTTTACTCCCGCAGTTTGGAAATATCGGGGATTATTAGGCGAAGTTTTACTCGCGTCTTTAACATTGCAGCTGTTGGGGTTAACAACACCGCTAATTACCCAAGTTGTGATTGATAAAGTCATGGTGCAAGAGAGTTTACCAACTCTCGATGTCATGGCGATCGCACTTTTATTGGTAGCAATATTTGAAGCTGTACTCGGCATACTGCGTTTATTTATCTTCACCCATACAGCCCGACGTTTAGATTTAAGTTTATCAGCGCAGTTATTTCGTCACTTAATGCGCTTGCCTTTAGCTTATTTTGAATCGCGGCGCGTCGGGGACACAGTAGCCAGAGTTCAAGAACTCGAACAAATTCGTCAGTTTCTCACAGGTACAGCCTTAACGGTGATTTTGGATAGCATCTTTGCTGTGGTTTATTTAGCATTGATGTTCTATTACAATATTCCCCTCACCTTTGTGGCTTTGGCAGTATTGCCATTATTTGCCACATTAACCATCGTGGCGACACCAATTTTGCGGGGTTGGCTGAATGAAACCTTTAACCGCAGCGCTGATAGTCAATCGTTTTTGGTAGAAACAGTTACCGGGATACATTCAGTTAAAGCCCATGCAGCCGAACCAGTAGCCCGCGATCGCTGGGAAGGTTTATTTGCGCGCTTCATTCGCACCAGTTTTAAAGCCTCTACTACCTCTAACATCAGCAGCAATTTGGGTGACTTTCTCACCAATTTATCTACCTTATTAATTCTCTGGTTTGGAGCGAAATTAGTCATTGACCAAAAACTCACCATTGGTCAACTTGTAGCTTTTCAAATGTTATCAGGAAGAGTCACCGGGCCACTTTTACGATTAGTGCAGTTGTGGCAGAATTTGCAACAAGTTCTGCTTTCTGTTGACAGAATTGGTGATATTCTCAACGTTGCCCCCGAAGCAGAACCAGGGACGGGCTTAGTATTACCAGCACTCAACGGACAAATCACTTTTGAGCAAGTATTTTTCCGTTATCAAGCTAGTACAGAACCAGTATTACGCGGCATTTCTTTTAATGTGGAACCAGGACAATTTGTCGGTATTGTTGGGCGTAGCGGTTCTGGTAAAAGTACCCTTTCAAAATTATTGCAACGCCTATATTCAATTGAATCAGGACGCATTTTAATTGATGGTTTTGATATCAAAAGTGCTGATTTAGCTTCACTGCGGCAACAAATTGGTGTTGTTTTACAAGAAGACTTTTTATTTAACGGTTCTATCTTAGAAAATATCACCCTTGGTAACCCCGATATTACCGCCGAGCAAGTAGTAGAAGCTGCTAGGCTAGCCGTCGCCCATGATTTCATCAGTCAGTTACCCTACGGTTACGAAACCAACGTGGGCGAACGGGGTACAGCCTTATCGGGGGGACAGAGACAACGCATAGCCTTAGCGCGGTTGTTCCTTTCCTCAGCACCGATTTTAATTTTGGATGAAGCCACCAGCGCCTTAGATAGCGAAACCGAACAGCAAGTACTGCAAAACCTGCAAAAAATTTCCGCCAACCGCACTGTGTTTCTGATCGCTCATCGATTCGCCCCCCTCAAACGTGCGGATTTGATTTTGGTGATGGAACAAGGGGTAATTGCAGAACGTGGTACCCATCCGCAATTGTTGCAGCAAAAGGGATTGTACTGGTCACTTTATCAACGCCAGCAAGCGAATATTTAGGCATCACCATAACCCAATTGTTGGTAGTAAGGGCACGGCACCAGTAATATTATTGTCTGTATCACAAGATTATGGATGCCGTGCCCCTACAGTTATAATGCTCTGTTTGCTGCAATATCGGCTTCAACTTTGGCTATTAATTTATCTAATTTTCCCGATACCAAATCAGTTTCGATTTGTTTATCCCACATTTGTTCTAAATATTCTTCCAGCCAAGCAGCTAGTTGACGAATATCATTTTCTGGTAATTGTTTGATAGCGGCTTCAATTTCTGGCAAAGTACTCATATTTGAGTCGATACCTCAATGTTTTCCTTAATTTTATTGTTTTAGTCAAAAAACTTAAACTGTGTAGCGAATATCTTAAAAATCAAGCGATCGCCTTATTCAATTATTCAGGCGATCGCTTATTTTCCTGTATCTGGTTAAGCTGGGGAGATATTTGTGAGGTAATTGGCTAAATCAGCTTGGCTAGTGAAATCTAACAACGCCTCGGCTAAATCTTCTAATTGAGCGATCGCTAAAGCGCGAATCTGCTGTTCTGTTTGCGGTTCAATTGCACCTAAACGGCGTGTCACAAGACGCAGAACCAGTTGTAACGCCTCTTGTTTCTTTCCTCGTTCTTCTCCCTGTTGCAATCCCTTCTGCAAAATATCCTGGTAAATCACAGATTCTTGCATAATATCCTCTCGAAAAAGCTGTGTAATTAAACTTTTGTCAAACCGCAAACCAGCTAGAAGTTGTACGCAAGCTGATATATTCTGTCGCTCATCTGTTTCTTCAATCATATCTACAGCAGTCGCTACTTGCTGTAATAAGTCTTCTGGTGAGTTACTTTGCGCTAATGTCGCCAGGGGTAAAAGTGCGGGGTTAGCTAGCAAAGGTGTGGGATCTTCTTCCCAGAGGCGAATGACGCGGTATTTATGTATGGTGTTGGTATCTACATATTGAGTTTGATAAGCAATTTCTGAAGATGTAAATTGCAGAAAAATGAGTACCTGCTGAATCTCACACCAATATTGACGTTTCAATCTGGTGTAGTAATCCAGCATCCGAAAGTCAAGGGGTGGTGTGGATTTGGGTGAAGTTTGAAACTCTAAATGCAGGATTTGATTGGCGATTTGCAGAAAGGTGACAGAATCAGCGGGAATGGGTTCCAGAGTTAGTTCGGTTTTAAGTACTTGGATATCTGAAGTTTCAGACGCAAGTAGCCATCTGGAAAAATCGGCTGGGTAGGTTTCTGCGAGGTATTTGCAGGTGTTATCGTAACTCAAGGGCTGATGTTTACTCAGTAAGTATTATTTTGCAACAAAGCGATCGCTTTGAGGTTGCTTGAAAAATGAATCGCACTAACCGTTATCCCGCCCAGAACTGAAGTTCAGGGCTAATAGTCTAAGTCCACTCAAGTGGACTGAAATATTTAGATGTAGCTGAGTCTACTTCAGTAGACTTTATTTATTAGCCTGGGAATTCATGATACTGACTTGTAAATAGTGTTGACAGTTGACGGATGACTGTTCACTGGAAAGAGATATTTTCATGCGTGCTGATGTACGCAGTTAATGACGACTGTTGGCGAATCAACTGGGTGGTTTGACCCATCAATTGAATATTTTCAGTGCGTTTGAATGCACTTTGTCTATTAGCCCGCAATTCATTGCAGGGCGGGAGAACAACACAAAGCGAAGGTTTTGGTAATGGAGGTTATACCCCTCAATTAATTGACCAACAGCATCATCATTCATTCCCAGGCGGGATGACTGCGCCCTTGGTGATTCCCAAGATGGTACAAAGTAGCTGAGATAATAGGGTATCTCAAACTTTTTGCTACCAACTAGAGGACTTTTCAAACATTTTCTTCAGTATATTTACTGTTTAATGAGGAAAATAACCTCATTCACGAGCTTCTGAGCCTCATTCACGAGGAAAATAACCTCATTAATGAACTTCTGAGCCTCGTTCACGAGGAAAATAACCTCATTCACGAGCTTCTGAGCCTCATTCACGAGGAAAATAACCTCATTAATTTAATTAGGATTTACGCAAAAATAACGTAACTCCGTCATGACGAGCGATCGCAAAGTAATCTACCCTGACGCTGGGATTGCTTCCCTAAAGTTCGTTTCGGTCGCAATGACACGGCGTTGCGTAAGCCCTATTAATTTCTGAAAGTTCTTTAATTACGAATTAGATTGAATAATATATATAAATACGCAAAGTGCGGCAAAATAGGGTAAAAACTAATGCTGGGGAATTTCTGCCAAATAATTAGCCGTAAAATAGCCTCGAAGCTAGGATTATCCTCATCTGTAGACAACGAGGTGTAGATAAACCCTATGTCTAACCCCCGGCTTGAATTTTTATTGCAGGTACTCAAGGCGACAGTAGAAAGCAACGGCAATAATGAGGTGAATTACCCATTGCTGCAAGCCAAGCATGAACTGCTGGATATGGAATTTGCCCAAGTTTTACGCAATTGGGCAACAGTAACTCTGGCAAACTTAGAGACAGAAAAAGTACAAGGCATTGCAAACGTTATTATCAATTTCAGTAATCTGTTGTGGGACTTTCCCTTAGGGAACCAGGCAAATAATCTGGAAATTGCCATTACAGGTTATGAAATCGCCCTCACAGTTTTTACCCGTGATCGCTTTCCCATCGATTGGGCAATGACGCAAAACAACTTGGGCAATGCTTACTCTAACCGCATCAAAGGGGAAAAGGCAGAGAATTTAGAACTAGCCATCCAATCCTACCAACAGGCTTTATTAGAATACACCCGCGATCACTTTCCTTACGAATGGGCAATGACGCAAAACAACCTGGGCGCAGCTTACTCTAACCGCATCAAAGAGGAGAAGGCAGAGAATTTAGAACAAGCCATCCAATCTTTCCAACAGGCTTTATTAGAATACACCCGCGATCGCTTTCCTTACGAATGGGCAAGGACGCAAAACAATCTGGGCTTGGCATACTGGAACCGCATCAAAGGGGAAGAGGCAGAGAATTTAGAACTAGCCATCCAATCCTTCCAAGATGCTTTGTTAGTTCGCACCCGTGATCGCTTTCCCATCCAATGGGCAATGACGCAAAACAACCTGGGCATTGCTTACTCTAACCGCATCAAAGGGGAGAAAGCAGAGAATTTAGAACTAGCCATCCAATCCTTCCAACAGGCTTTATTGGAATACACCCGCGATCGCTTTCCCATCGATTGGGCAATGACGCAACACAACCTGGGTGCTGCTTACAGATACCGCATCAAAGGGGAGAAAGCAGAGAATTTAGAGATGGCCATCCAATTCTACCAACAGGCTTTATTAGTTCGCACTCGTGATCGCTTTCCCATCGATTGGGCACTGACGCAAAACAACCTGGGCAATGCTTACAGATACCGCATCAAAGGGGAGAAAACAGAGAATTTAAAACTAGCCATCCAATCCTTCCAACAGGCTTTATTAGTTCGCACCCGTGAGGCTTTGCCTCAAAGCCATGCTGATACTGCCTTCAATTTGGGCTTGGCTTATATAGATGCAGAACGCTTTGCAGATGCTTACGACATTTTTAAATCTGCCATTAACACAGTAGAATTCCTGCGGGGTGAAATTGTCTCTGGCGATGATGTCAAACAAAAACTAGCTGAAGAATACAACAGGATTTACAGCCGCATGGTGGAAGTTTGTCTGAAGTTAGAATACTATGACCAGGCGGTGGAATATATTGAACGCAGCAAAACCCGTAACTTGGTGGAACTGCTGATAAATCAAGGTTCACCACAACTGCAACAGCTAGAACAAGAAATTGCCACAGAAAAGCGCCGTCTAGCAGCCACAGAAAACCCAGAACGAACACAGCTTAACCAACTGCGCCAACAACGCAAGCAGTTAATTGAACAGGTGACTGGTAAACAAATTGAGTTTGCCGAAATTCCCAGGCTGTTAGATAACCAAACCGCTATTGTGCAATGGTATCTATTTAATGATTGCTTCCGGGCTTTCATTATCACCCGCCAAAACCAAACACCCCAAATATGGCAATCAACAGCTGAAGATTTGCAAGCTTTAAAAAATTGGTTTGATGAATATCTGGAAAGTTACAACAAAGAAAAACCCCGGTGGCGATATCAGCTAACTGCAAAACTCCAAGAATTAGCAGATATCCTACATATTAATGATGTTCTCGCTTTAGTTCCCGAAACCTGCCAAGCTTTAATTCTCGTTCCCCATCGCTTCCTACATTTATTACCGCTTCACGCTTTACCCCTAGGGGGAGATGAGGGAGATGAGGGAGATGAGGGAGATGAGGGAGTATTTTCCTCCCCATCCTCCCCATCACTTCATCTCTTAGACAAATTCCCCCTTGGTGTGAGATATGCACCCAGTTGTCAGCTGTTGAAGTTTGCCAAAAAACGGGAATATCAACCACAATCAAGTTTATTCGCGATTCAAGACCCCAACGACAACCTGATTTATACCAATCTGGAAGTGGAAACAATTCAGCGTCAGTTTCACCCCACAACCGTTTTACAAAAACAACAAGCCACTAAACCAGCTTTATTACAAACTGTTGATAGTTTTCGTGATGTGCAAGTAGTTCACTTTTCTTGTCACGGCTATTTTGATATTGAATTCCCTGTAAATTCTGCGATCGCCCTAGCTGATTCTAGCCTTTCCGCCATGAGTGCCAATACTAATTCTCAGCAACGCGAGCGAAGATTAGCAGATGGTAACACCATTGACTTAGAAAAATGCCTCACCCTACCAGATATTTTTAATCTCAACTTACCAGAATGCCGCCTCGTCACCCTTTCCGCCTGCGAAACTGCACTCACCAACCCCGACAGTACCAGCGATGAATATATTGGTTTACCGAGTGGGTTTCTCAAAGCCGGCAGTTCTAGCGTAGTCAGTAGTTTGTGGTCAGTAGATGACTTTGTCACAGCCTTATTAATGATTCGATTTTACGATAATCTGTCATCTCTCCCCGTTGCCCAAGCCCTTTGTGCAGCCCAGTCTTGGTTACGCCACGCTACCCAACCCGATTTAATTCAGTGGACAGAACAACACCCAAATATCAGCGAAGAAAATAAGCAAACAATTCTAAGTCGGTTAATTAAACACTATGAATCTGCAAATCCCAACGATAAACCCTTTGGTAAACCTGCTGCTTGGGCTGGCTTTTGCGCCATTGGACATTAAAATCTCGGTAGGCTGTGTTATCGCGACAGGGTAACGCACCAATTATGTTATTGGGTGAAGGCGGTGCGTTAGCCTGCGGCGTAACACACCCTACGATTCAAATTTAAAATATAAATCTTGGTGGAGGTAACAATCATGGCAACAGATGAAGATCAGAATATTGTTGAGGCTTTCTTGGAAGTCGTCCAAGAGCAAGAATTTGTTTTTGATCCACAAAGCCAAGCCGATTTATCATCAATCAAGCAAACCCTACAAGCATTAGAAAATCAACCTCTCTCAGTAGCATCGGATGCCATTATCGCTTGGTATAAGCAATATCCAGATATCAGAGATGCCGTGCTATTTACCGCTAGAGAAATTACTATTAAAAAACGCAATCCCGCAAACCAAGAAGGAACCTTAATCAACCAATTCCCAGATTATCAGCGTATTATTGATGAGCGACAAAATACACCCCAGGCAGAAGCCACAACAGAATCTAAGCCAAAATGAAGTTCAATACTTTTTGGGGAAGGGTAAAAGGGGAAGGGAGAAGGGGGAAATAAAAAACCTTTTACCCTGATACCAGTTCTTCATGAAGCTGTATAGAATTCGATCCCCCCTAGCCCCCCTTTTTTAAGGGGGGAAAAGAATCAAAGTCCCCCTTTTTAAGGGGGATTTAGGGGGATCTAACCCACATTCTGCACTAGCCCAGAGATGTGTGTACACCGTAGCTTAAAAAGGGGGTAACCGGAAAAGTCCCCCTTTTGAAGGGGGATTTAGGGGGATCTAAATATGTGAAACTTCACATGAGATTCGTATTACCCTTTCACCTTTTCCCAAACCAAATTCCGAGTTGAAAATCCTGAACCAAGCAGTGTTTAAATGATTCCTAAAGTCTACGCGCCCAATGTACATTTATTCGCCTTTTCTCTGCAACATAGTGCCGAATCTGGCAATGATGCAGATGTTAAGGATAAACATTGGCTGTGGGAACAGTGTAATCAAATCATCCACAAAATCTGGCAGCAAAAATTTGATTTGATGCAATGGCTAGACTTAGAAAAAGAGCCGGATAATCCTACTGTTAGTTTAATCAAAGATGATAAACAGATGGAATTAGCCCCTTTCTCTGGGGAAATCATAGTAGACAGTCAGTCAAACTCGCTATTAATTAAAGGATTTGCCTATCCCCTGAGACTTTATGATAGTTATGGCTTGTGGCTAAATTTTCGCGTCCCTGAAACTGATGAAAATGATCAACGCACTGAAGACGTAGAAATTCACATTTTCCGCCAGCTAAATCCCGATAATTGTTTACTGTTAACAGGCAGTAACTTTCTCGGTGAAACTTTAATTATTACGGCTTGGTTGTCATCAGAACAAGACCCCCAAGACCAAAAAGCCTTAAAAAATCTGGCTGATGATTGTCTCAAAGCTTTCTTTCCCAACAATTACCCAATTCCCCCATTTGCCCGTTCAGCCACTTTATTTAATAACCCTATTTTTGAATATGGTCTTTTTAGTCAACTCACAAATTACCACCATATTTTAGTTTGGTTCTTCCAAGACACCGAAGCTGATGAAAAGTTTAATAGTTATCAAGAACAGCTATTAGATTTATTTTTCTTCCGCGCTAAAGTTGTCAAAGCTTTCCAAAAAAGCCGCGAAGTTTACGAAGACACAAATAAATATTATGCAAAAATTGAAAAAGAAATTAATAATTTACAGCAGTTGAATGATGATAAAATATTAAGTGATGAGCAATTAGAATCATTCAGCGATAAATTAAAAACCCTGCCGAAAATGGCATTAGACTATGCCAATTTACTGCGATATCTAGAAGCATATCAAAACACAATTGCCATTAATGGGCGCAATTATGCCGACAGACTGCAACAAATTCGCGGCATAGTTAAAGATGAAGATATCAGCTTTTTAGAAAAATTTAGCTTAGAAAACTGTCCCGACTTCCAAGAACAGATTAAAGCCGAACTAGGCTATTTTACGCATGGTTCCAGCTTACTCGACAAAGCGATCGCCTCAATTCGCGGCCGAGTAGAAATAGACAGAACCAAAAGCGATCGCCTAGCCGAGAATAAGAAAGAAAAGAGCGATCGCAATTTGCAAATTACCATTTTAGCCGTAGGTACAGGCATCGGCGCAGGCGGGATTATGGCATCGAGTTACACTTTAGTGGAACAAGGAAGCGATCGCCTACTCACTTTTGTTAAAAGCCCAGCGATTAACCGCTTTACCTTATCAATTGCTTACAGCTTACTTTTTGGTTTAGCAGTAGGCTTATTCATTTTAGGATGCGATAAAATCCGGCAATGTCTTCACAGAAAAAAGGCGAAAGAGTGAATTAAAAAATTATCCAGTAGCAGAAATACACACATCCACGTGGGATATAAATCCCTAAAAACTGCTGTAAACTTCTTTCTGTCCCCTTCCCCCTTCCCCATTCCCCCTTCCCCTATCATCAATGCTATACAGAAGATTTGGACGCACAGAATTACAAATCCCAGTATTTTCCTGCGGTGGGATGAGATACCAGTTTAAATGGCAGGATGTTTCCCCAGCAGAAATTCCCCAAGATAAGCAGGATCATCTGGAAGCGACGATTCGCCGGGCGCTGGATTTAGGCATTAATCATATCGAAACTGCCCGTGGTTATGGCACTTCGGAAATGCAATTGGGGCAAGTATTACCCAAGTTTCCTCGCGAAAAGTTGATTGTGCAGACAAAAGTTAGCCCTGTTGAAGATTCTAAGGAATTTAGAGAGACATTTGAGCGATCGCTAAACTATCTACAACTAGATTATGTTGATTTACTAGGCTTACATGGCATTAATCATGCTGAATCATTGCACCATAGCATCCGTCCTGGTGGCTGTTTAGAAGTAGCAAAACAGTTACAAGCTGAAGGGAAAGTACGATTTATCGGCTTTTCTACCCACGGCCCTACAGATGTAATTGTGGAAGCCATCAATACCAATCAATTTGATTATGTGAATCTGCATTGGTACTACATTAATCAATGGAATTGGCCTGCAATTGCAGCTGCAACTCAGCACGATATGGGAGTATTTATCATTAGCCCATCTGATAAAGGCGGGATGCTATATAAACCACCGCAAAAATTAGTGGATTTGTGCGCGCCTTTGAGTCCAATGGTGTTTAACGATTTATTTTGCCTCAGTCATCCCCAAGTACATACCCTCAGCTTAGGTGCATCCAAACCCCAAGACTTTGACGAACACCTGAAAACCCTAGATTTGCTAGACCAAGCCGATGAAATTTTACCGCCAATCATTGCCCGCTTAGAAGCAGAAGCGATCGCTACTTTGGGAGAAGACTGGGTAAAAACCTGGCGCTTAAATTTGCCCAGCTTTGAGCAAACACCAGGACAAGTGAATATGCAAGTCATATTGTGGCTGTGGAATTTAGCGATCGCCTACGATATGATTGACTACGCCAAAATGCGCTACAACTTACTAGGCAATGCTAGTCACTGGTTTCCTGGCAACAAAGCCGACAAAATAGACGAACTAGACTTACGCTTATGTCTTGCTAATAGCCCTCAAGCACATAAAATCCCCCAAATTTTAAAACAAGCACATCAACTATTAGGGGGTGAAGCGGTTAAACGTTTGTCACAGGAATAACAGGGAACAGGGGAAAGGGGAAAGGTAAAAGGGGAAAAGGGATAGAATTACCAATTACCCATTATTCTTAAATTTCATCTTCAAGTTAGTAAAATGCAAAATTGCTTGAATCATTTCTTTTTGTTCTGACTTTAAATTCAATTTGTCTAAAGCTTGATTAAAGTCAGTACCATGATGCAATTCTTTAGCTAATTTTGCTCGTTGTGAGGAATTTAAAACAGCGTAAATTTCTTTATTTCTGCGTTGCCTTATAGCCTGGAGTCTTTGTTTCTGTAAAGGAGTTAAATCACCTTCAGAATATGAGTTAGGAGCTTGAGCAATTACCAAAGTAGATTGAGCATTAATCTTCTCTGGTAATGCTGTGGCAATTCCTGGCAGTAATAATATAACGATAAAAATATTAGCTAACATATACAATAACTTAGTTAATTTAGCTACCATATTTTATATTCCCAACTCAAGTGTTTAGACAATTCTCAATGATTTATTTATTAAATATTGACTACTTGTATTCATCTTATGGGAAAAGGGGATCAAAAATAATTCGTAATTCGTAATTTGTAATTTTAAACAAATCTACATAGCAAATTAAATTTTATAAGTCAATACATTTCAGTAAAACTAGTTACCCAACAAAAAACTGAACAATAATTTTGGAGGGGGTTTGGGGGACGCAACCGTCACCCAATCGGGGGTTTGGGGGAGAATCCCCCAATTCTGCTAGCTGTTTACACAACTGACAAATCAATCACGAATGAGCTTATCTAAACTGTATTGTTTTATAAGTTTCTTGTGAGATGGGTATCTTAACACCCCTGATCAAACTTGTGCGTTAGGCATAAGCCGTAACGCACGCTACATGATACTTCAAATTGATATTAGATCAGACTAGAGAATCTAAAAATATTAAGTGGTACGTTATTTAGCTAACGTACCACAGCAAAAATTACTCAGTAGTAAATATCACTCAGACCGTTTAATTCTGTTAATTTCCTGTTGCAATTCTTCAATTTGACGGCGCAAATTTTCTGCATCAGTTCCGGAAGATTCGGAGGTAACATTTACTGCTCCCGAAGCAGGCGATCGCTGATAGTTTCCTTGGCGAATTTGCTGATATTCTTCTGATACTGCCCACTCACGTAAATAGTGTATACGCTCTACAGCAAAAGGATGAGTTAGCATCATGCCTTGAGCGCCGTTATACAACAAAAATTTGTACACTTGATTCAATCCATCTGAGTCTAATGCTTTGTAACTTTCTGACTGGCGGATGAATTCTTGTAAATTACATTCGTGGGCATATTTGATACTACCACCAGAAATTTTCATCATCGAAGACATTACAGGATTTAAGTCATCCATTAGCAACAGCGCCGCACGATCCGCTGATAACTCTGCTTTGCGCCGCCATTCAAAAAAGGCGTAAATTAAGGCTTGAGTAACAAAACTTCCGAGCCCAAAGGTTAACTCTCCTAAGGCCGAAGCAGCACTCATCGCCCACATCGCCATTTGAATTAAAATAGTATGACCACATTTAATATGCCCCAGTTCATGGGCTAGCACCGCCCGAATTTCGACTTCGTCTAGTAAGTCCAGTATCCCTGTATTTATGACTATGTAAGGATTCTCTTGCCCCAACGCATAGCTATTAGCTTGGGGGTTTTGCAAGACAAACAGTGCAGGTTCCGGATAGATATCCAAATCTCGCACACATTCGCGGAACATCTGGTAAATAGTGGAGTATTGACGTGGCCCAACTTGGATGGTGTTACCCATTAAATAAACTAATTGTGGGCGTTCATAGATAAATTCCACAAACTTACGGGCGATTAAATCAAATCCCGGCAAATTACGTAAAGCTTGCTCGGCTTGGCGATCCAGTGGATGCCTAAAGGCTTCGCTGGAAATTCCTGTGTAAGTTGGCATAATTTAGGGAAATAGGTGATTGGTCATTGTTGACTACAAAATAACTAGTGACTGATGGCTAATGCCAAGATAATAGAAATGGGGCAATTGGAAGTAAAAATCATATTTTAATGGGATTAAAAGCGTGTGATAGAGGCAGAAGTTCATTTGTCATTACATAACTTCCTGCGATCGCAGGCGGGGTTCCCTTCCTGGCCCCATCATTTGACGATGGCAAGGTTGGTAGCGCGCGCCTTACGGTTGGGACGTAGCGCCTTAATTCAAGTCGGGGCTGTTAGCGGTTATCAGGGAAGATATCGCACTAGTTTTATAGCATCGGCATTGATGTGGCATGGCCCTGTAATTATTGTGGCTCCGGAATCCGTGCAACAACGCTTGTTAAAAGTTGAAATTCCGCGGCTACAAGAGTGGCTGCAAGCTAAAAAATCAATTAGAACTGGTGACGATTGGCCTGGTTCTGAGTTCCAAGGGATACTGCTAACTACCCCAGCAGCTTGGTTAAGCAGACAGATAAAAAATGTGCCACATTTCCCTGAAGGGATTCCCACAATTATTGATGGAGTTGATGATTTAGAAGATTGGGTACGCCATCAGCTTACCCAAACTATTCAACCCCACGACTGGGATGAGCTGATGCTTGCTTGTCCAGAACAAGCGGACTTAATTCGTTCGGCGCGATCGCAATTGACGAAAGAATTTTTCCAGCACCCAGCTAATCCTTACGAGTGTTATCTGATTTCTCAACTAGAAGTAGAGATTTTGCAGCGTCTATATTCAGCTTTGGATAGCACTCAACTACCCAACACTTGGAAAAATTTCTGGCACTACTTCCAAGACATCAACGAAAAATTCTCTCCTTTATCCCCTCAATCTCCCACCGTTCCACCTCCCCCCCTCCTCTGGGCAACAATCGCCCGTCGTCAAGGTTCATTTTCCTTACATTGCGCGCCGATTGAATTAGGAAAAATAGTTTCACCCATTTGGCGGCGACAACCTGTAGTGTTCATTGGTAGTGCCTTAGAACCAGAAACAGAGGCTCCTTTGTTCCGTCAGCGTTTGGGATTAGAGGATGTCACTTGTCTAAAGTTCTCAGTGGATAGCCAAACAGAAGCTATTCAACTGTATGTACCCTATAAGTTACCTCTCCCAAACACGCCAGAATTTCAAGCGGCGTTTATTCATAAAGTACGGACGCTGTTGTGTCTCAGTGCGACTGCATCAGGATTAACAGTTGTATTAGTTGGAGATGTACCACTAAAGGCGCAAGTTGGAGCAATTCTTGCTTCTGAGTTTGGTTCGCGGGTGCAAGTAGAAAAAACTTGCTTGGATGAAAACGGGATTTTAATTAGCGGTTGGGAATTTTGGCGAGAACATCAAGGCGTTTTACCCGCGCCCAATTTGTTAATTATTGCGACTTTGCCCTTGCCATCTTTAGAAAATCCCCTGGTGGCTGGTAGGGTAGCTCACTATAAGCGATCGCATCAAGATTGGTTCCGTTTATATTTATTGCCCACAGCCTTAAATGAATTGCAACGCGCAGTTGCACCAGTGCGCGAAAGTCAAGGCATTGTCGCTTTACTTGATGGACGTGTCGTCAATCGCAGCTACGGCGCACAAATTCTCGCATCTCTTAGCCCTTTGGCGCGAATTAACTACCTCGATCCCAGTCTGTTCTCCCATCCCAACGCCGAAAATTCTGCTTAGAAATGACTGTTGACTATTGACTGTTGACTGTTGACTGTTGACTATTTACTTTTGTCAACCAGAGTGCGAGCGCTGCACAGTAAACGTTATTATCAGCTTATTGCGGCATTCCATGCTTCAATTGACTGCCACAATTTCATTGGCACTGGAGATGGGATTCATTTGGAATCAATGCCAATCTACACTTAGAACATAAATGAATTGAGAATTTAAATTGCTGATTATGGGTGAAGCAAAGCGTCGCAAAACCACACTGGGAGAAAAATACGGTGAAGATACTCGCATCTTCCCCTGGGTTCCTATTACCAAAACTCAAGCTGAACTATTTGTCAGTTGGACTACTCGCGGAGCCTGGATAGGTATTGGCGTGATGGTTGCTGCTTGGATTACCATCCGTTTTATTGGCCCCGCTTTTGGTTGGTGGCAAGTAGTTTATTAAGATTGGGGAACTCGGGGGCCCCTCTGGGGATAAGGGGTAATGGGGATTGGGAAATTAGAATAAGGTACAAATAATTTGACTCTTGTACAGACGCGATTCATCGCGTCTCTCCAACTCAGCACTCACCACTATTTTTCTGACAGAGTTAATTTCAATTTTTAAAGGGGCACAATAATCCTGTGCCCCTAACTTATGTCTATAGAAAAGAGGTCGAATATGGCAGCTTGACCGCATTCTTACGCTCAAACGTGAATTTTTTTGTATGTTATGTAACATTTGATTGTTATCTCCAAAAGATTTTCCGTAGCTTAGACAACATTTCGCTATGATGTCAAAAGTTCTCAAAATCTTGCCTAAATGGCAACATAAATCTCCTGAGTTTAGTTATCCTCAGTATTAAATCAACTATTTTGGGTTTTAGATTTGGCATCTAGCTAACGCAATACTAAGTATAAAAAATCACTCTAGATTAGCTTGCCTCTGAAATTGCTAGTTTCAAAGTTATACAGTCATCTGCCAAAAGTTAGATATGTAAAAAAATGTGACTCTGCTTACCAAATCCGGGGCAATACCAAGCAGATGTTAGAGAATAAACAGGTTAATTAAACCAGTATTTGACATTGAGGCTACAAAAAACTGCCTGAAAGCCTTTACTAGTAATGGATTAGCTATTCTGGCAGATAGAGATACAATATGTATCTTTTATATGGTTGACTAGTTGCAAATTTGAGTTACTCTTAAATCGGATCGTTTCTCGTAAGCATCTGGGCTTACAGAAGCACATAAAGACAATCTTAAGTTTACCTATTCTGTCAGATATTTTGACTTCTCAAACTGAATACTTTGATACGGCATGAAAAACCGTTATCTACTACCCTAAGCAAGATAGTCAATAAATAGACTACGTAAATTGCTGGTTATTGTAATGGATAGTTTACAATACCAGAGGAAGAGAAAATCTAAAGAAAATATAAAAGAACTCAAACGACCGTGGTGTCTGGAGGAAAAAAGTGTTTCTAAGACTAGCGCATCAACATAGACAATTCGTTCAAGACTTGGTAATGAACCTACAAGCCTTAGCAATTGTACTGGAGCGACGTGGATATCCTGCTTCCTGTTATACCTGTGGTGACCAAATGAATAGTGCTTCATTTATGGTCAGCTTGGGAGATAATCACCTAATTCGGTTTTTGGTATCTGACTATGGGATTACTTGGACAGAAATGCGGGATGATCGTGAACTGATGAAATTAGAAGGTGCAGAGGCAATTAACCAACTACAGGAACTTGCTAATATTGTCAAGCAATCTGGAACAGTCTCTACAGGCAATAAAACCCTAGTCAAGAAGTTTTAAGGATTCTTGGGTCTAATGGGTTATTTACAAAAAAGCGTCAAGCACTATCTGGTAATTGGGAATTGGTAATTTTGGGTAATTTTTGCCCATTCATTACCCATTCACTATTACCGTTAATTGATTGTTTTATTTCTACATATCAGCCACAGACTTAAGAAAAGCTGGAAGTTATTACAACCCGTTGCCAATTAAAATGAAGGGTGCCCAATAGTAAGGGTGACTCAAACCACTACCTGTAGCTATAGGAACATTTTTATTTTTTACCTTAGAGTCCGCATCAATTAATGCAATTTGGGCTTGTCTAAGGGCTTCAGATTTTGACAACTTACCTGGGGATAACAGGGTATAAAAAGCGCTCATCAATGCTTGAGTACCACCGTCATCCACAGACCATAAGGAAGCAATAGTTGCTCTAGCGCCGATTTTTTGCATCTGGTAGCCAAACCCTAAAATCTCCTCACCATTACCTAACTTACCTCCCAAACCTGTTTCGCAGGCGCTTAAGACTACCAAATCTACATTGGTTAAAGACCAGGTGGCTACATCTCTAAGGTTCACGCGATCGCCATTGCCAAATAAGATAAATGAATCCTCTGGTTTACCGACCACAAAAGCTGCATGGGTGGCGAAATGAACAATGGAATAATCATCCATTTGGGGTATAGTCGCCTTGGGACTGAAAGCTTCATCAATCAGTTTTTGTGTCCCTGGAATTGTGGCTGCTAAACCTTCCACTTCTTGTCCAGCAAATGGTAAGCCAGAAAAAGCTAGCCTTTGATTACCCACCTGAACTTGATAGTTACCCTTAGTAAAAGCGCCAGCTAAAACCCGCAAACTAGATGCTGGTGGAGTATTAAAGTTCGTTAGACTAGCAGCAGTGATGTAATTAACACTGAAGCGTTCCACCAGCCATTGTTTGCCATCATATAAAGCGCCCAGAGGAATATAACGTAACTGATCGTCAGGTGCATACATCAAATTGGTTGCGCCTGAAGTTTTAATTTCATTTTCTATGGGTTTGATCAGCCAGTTATATAACTGAGTTGCAGGTTTTGTAACTTCGTTGCGCTGGGGAGTTTGTAGTTCTCGGCGGAAGTTTTCAATTGTCTGGTTTAGCTGTGCGCGTGTCACCGCAACTTTCCGATGAATTGGCACAGATTCTGGGCTAATAACGACCAATTCCAAGCTATCTTGCAAAACCAAAGGATAGATCAGGATTGATTTTTGCGGTAATCGTGCCAAATTATCTCGGAGTTCGTTGATACTTGCCAAATCCAAATTTTGTCCCTTTGCAGTCACGCTAAGTTTTTGCAACTGCGCCTTAACTGCAGGACTGGCAATAAAACTGTTAAATTGCTCTAAAAGTTGCTGCTGGCTTAATACCAACTGCTCGATCCGCTGTTTCTGTTCAGGCGATCGCTTTTCGGGTGCAATTTTACGGAGTGTGGTTAACTCCTTACCCAGTTCTACGGCATTATTCCCAGTTTCTTCTAATTTTTGTTTAATTTCTTTTTCTTGTGGGGCGATCTCAATACCTTTAGCAGTGCGTTGATTACCTGGGACATTTTGCAGAAATCCCTCCAGTTCTTCAACTTTTAGCAGATCCATACTTCGTTGTGCTTCTACCACACGTCCTTGCTTCAGGAGTTTTTCGCCCAAAATCCGATATGTTTGGGCAACTGTAACGTTATATGCATCTGGCTGTGGTGCCGAAAGGACTGCTGGATTTAAGCGCGCAATTTCGCGATTAATCAAACAATGTTTGTAGAAAAAAATTGCTAACTCTGGTTGGTTTTGGATATCAAATAAGTAACCGATATTACTATAGGTTTTACCAAGTTGGACGCGATCGCCAAGTTCTCTATTAATTAATAAAGCTTCTTGATAGGACTGGAGTGCTTGTGAATAGTTAGCTTGTTTTTGGTATATCCTGCCAATATTATTTAAGGTTACAGCTTCCCAAAAACGTTCTCCTCTGTCTCTACTAATCTCTAAACCCTTCTCTAATCTCTGCAATGCTTCTCTCAACTGACCTTGCTCAGAGATATTAACAGCCTCTTCGTTTAGCAATTTTATTTCAGATTCTTTCTGATTCTTCGGTGAAATCTGAGGTGTTGCTGTTGAGTCTTGCTGTGGGCTGACATTTGAATTTACCTGTTTATTGTCTAGATTTGTACAACTAGAAACTAGAAAGACAAGGATAGAAAAGGCAAAAAAATTAAATCGCTGAAAATAAGACCGCATAACAAAACACTCCCGATTTTGGGGAGCGTAGATGCTTAACTTTTAAATTCTACACATTTTCCTAGAAATTTATGCTCAAACTTTAGTTCTGACTATTGCATTTGATTCCACAATAGAAAAGAGTTGGCTGGAAGCCATAAACTGGGGTTGAGCACTAGTTATCATCAGGGTTTAAAAGAAGTATCTGCCAGTAGCCACCTACAAAAATTGTTGTGATGTTGCAACTTTAGTTCTATCTAGTGTATTTCAAGCAAAATAGAGAAGAGTTGTCTTGAACAAGTTTTGAATAATTGTGTCAAGCTATTCAATGTGGAAATTTAAAGCTATTCAAGAAGTTAAAGATGTCACAAGCACAACCAAGTCAACCCCAATTACCACCAACTAGTGCCATTGACAGCCCAATAAATTATACATCTGAAAATTGGTTTGCCTATCCTGTAAGAGTCCAACCCCACCACACCGATTATGCAGGAGTTGTCTGGCATGGTACATACCTAAATTGGATGGAAGAAGCACGGATGGAATGTTTGCGGTCTATTGGCATTGAATATGTAGATTTAGTAGCTTTAGGCTGTGATTTACCAGTTGTAGAGCTTTCTGTGCGTTACCATCGGTCTATTCAATTAGGTAAAGCGGTATTAGTCAAGACACGTATGGCTGATGTCACGGGTGTGCGAATTAATTGGGATTACGCTATAACCTCAACTGATGGGCAAGAATTATACGCATCTGCTAAGGTAACTTTAGTAGCATTAGACCGCGAACGAGGTAAAATCATGCGTCAGCTACCTCCAAATGTCAAAGATGCATTAGCAAGAGTTTCTGCATTACACAATAACTAAGTCAGAAGGGTGAAGGATAAAGTCTGAAAATTTTGCTACTTCATCCTTCATATTTTTTATTTACCACTACGTATTTGTGAAAGAGTTTGCGGTAAATTAATTATCATATCCCAAAGATCTTGGGGAGTAATACCAAAACTTATATTTAATAAGATGAGAATCGCCGCTACAGTCAGTGCAGTCCTGACGGTTGTTTTCACGATTTTCCACAATATTGCAAATACGATCCAAGCTAAAATGAGGGTAGGAATCATAAGTATAAATTGACAAATCACCCTCTTATGCAAAAGGGTCTTAATTTAGAAAGGATAAATTTTTTGTGCTAACAATTACGACTGCGAAAGCTAAGTTATAGCTTTTGATGCGGGAGGTTCTGAGAATTATACCAGAAAGTTACACAAAAATTTAGGCGGAGAGTAATAAATTTTGCAAATTTATGGAAAATATGATCAAGAAATAGGGCAGGGCCCTGGAGACTGGGGGCAAGGTAGGGAAAATAACCAAATAACAAATGCCAAATGCGCCTTTTCTACAAAACTGTCTTTCTCAGAAAAGTCTGGAACTAATCAGAATCATCATTTCTGCCAAAGATATTTTTATGTGAACCTTTGCTTTTATCAGGTAAGTATTCAGCACATTCCTTTGCTTCTTCTGTCATTACTAAAGCAGGATTAACTGCACACTTAAGATAATGGTTGTTTGAATAAAATTTACAGTTTTTACAAGGAACTTTTTTTAACCCATTAATTATAAAAAATCGCTTGTTATCTACAATTGCCTGACTTTTTCGTAATATTACAAAGAAAACTATCCAACTGATGAGCAAACCAAGAGGAGTTAAAGATATGGCAACATCGGTTATATTTACTTGACTGGGTTTAGGTTGTTCGTACTTTACATCCTTCCTGATAACCTGAGACGGATTTTCATCTGCCACCACATTTTTTTGTAGTATTTGCTCAAAAGACATATTATTTACCTTTCTTTATAGCTTGACACCTTGATTATTGATGCCTATTACGGCTACGCAAATTCCAATTTTTAAACCTGATATTTTAGGCTTTATGGACGGTAGACGCTGAAGGCTAGTTATTTTATCTTTAGCTTTGCGCCCTAGTAATTAGCATTAAATATACTCTTAGCCGACAGTATAATGTCAGTAGGTTTTTAGCAAATCATTAAAACCCTATATTAAGAGAAATTAATTTTTATAAATCATGTACTGACTTGTCGGAAATTTAGATTTACAAGGCTTCAATTATAGGTTTATCAAAAGAGAAGTCATCGTATATCTGCCAAGAGTTTTGCTTGTTATTTCTTGATATATATCTAAAGGAATATCTTAATATTTTCTGGGCAAAGCGCTGTATTTGTGTTATAATATAGCCGCGAATCCAGGAACTAAACTCCCAGATAATTAATCAAAAACCATTACATCTGTTCTATAAGAAGTCAGCCTTATGTCTGGTGCGTTAGGCAGAAGCAGTAACCCCAAAAAAGCTTAGTAAAAGGTGCGTTCTGTTGGTATTAACATAGTAATTAGATATTTCAAAAATTAAAAAATAAATCAAATTCTCCCTTGCAGTCTACTGATTCAGCTTCATGTTAACTTATTTGTAAATGGATAATTACTTTATCCAAAGTATTAAATAGCCTGACTGAGAGTAGTTTGATTATTAAAAGTAAAGTAATTTAGTCAGCATACTCAATAAATCTTGGAGTTAAACATAAAAAAATAGCAATTTTGAAAATTTAAAGTTTTAAACATTATGAATATAGAATTTTACAGCAAAATTCCTTGGATGCCTTTAGGATTACTCTGGTTAGCCTATGCTCTTTTAGGATGGTATCTTGCTGCTCATCACATTATTTGGCTAGTAGGAGGTTTTATCGCTGCTGTGGCTCTAGCTATAGTTAGGAAAAGCATCTATTGGTTAGAAAGCTTAATTAATTTTGGTTCTCAAACTTTAATTGTTGTGTTATTTTTAAGCCTATCAATTGCCATAGTGGCAACTTGGTCTCTATTATTTAGCCTTTTTCTCATACCAGTAGCAACTACGCTTTTAGCCGATTTAGAATTACGTTTTGCTGGTTTTAATAAAGTAGATGCATTTTTAGTGTTAACAATCTTAGCAGTATTGGGCTTGGTAGTGGGTGAAACTATAGATATTCTACTTTTACCAAGTAGTAGGTTATAGACAGGAAAAAGAAGGTTGAAGTGTGTTCGCGTAGCTTTGGAACTGATGCGTTACGCTATCGCTAACGCATCCTACATGAACTTCAAAATCAATATGAGTCCAATATATAGGATTATTTTTGTGGGTAATTTACCAGTAATTTGCTGAAGATAGCTACAGTTTTAACCCCGTAAAAATAACTGGGTAATTATGTAGGTATTACCCTTGCGCCACACTCCTACACCTGTTTCTCGGAAAACTGGACGGAGAATATTTTCTTTGTGTCCAGGACTTTTTAACCAACCGTCAACTGCGGGTTGTACAGGCTGAGGAATATTTTTGCTTCTAAATAAGTTTTCTCCTACCATCCAATAGGAGATTCCGCCAGCGCTGACTCTGTCGCTAAGGGTACTACCATCAATTCCGGTGTGGCTGAAGAAGTTTTTTTCTGCCATTTGCTGACTGTAATTGCGGGCTACTTGCGCTAATTTTTCATTATTTTTTAAAGGTTGAAGCCCATTTTTTTGGCGTACTTGGTTAATTTGTTGCCGAACTTGTGACTCAATTTCGGCAGTTTGGGGGGTTTGTGCTGGCTGTGGTGGTTGTGGTGGCTTGTTAGATGGGATTTCAATGTGAGGTAATGGTGGCAAATACTCGATCGCTTGCTCACATCCTGTTAAACAAAGTGCGATCGCAATCCCTCCTATCCTGCGGTATATTTGCTTAGTCACGGAATACTTCTTGCTGCTTGATTTCCACTTTCATAAACAAATGTAACAAAATTGGAAGGTTGTCATTTGGTAATGGGTAATTGGTGTTGGGTGTTTGGGGTTTGCCATTAATTAATTCTCCCCTGCTCCCTGCCCCCTTGCCTCATCACCTTACCAACTGGGCGGCGGAGTTGAAAAACTGACGACACAAACCTCTGGTGACTAACAGTGTTGTGAGCAAGTTAGCAAAAGCAACCATGAACAACAATAAAATTTCGTAGGATACAGCGTCGGGGGGTTGTACGCCACCGAGTAATTGTCCGGTGGTGATTCCTGGGAGTGCAACCATACCGATGAGCATCATTTGATTTAAGGTAGGCATTAAGGCAGCACGAATGGCTTCTTTGCGGTACTGGGTAATAGCTTGCTGGGGAGTTGCGCCTAAGCTTAAGTGAGTTTCTATTTCTAAATGGGAAGAGTTAATGGTATTTACCAGACGTTCCCCTGCGATCGCAGCTGCATTCATGGCATTACCTAAAACTACCCCAGCTAGGGGAATTATATATCTGGGTTCGTACCATCTTTCTGGTTGAATAATCAAAAAGATGCTATAAAGCACAGTCAATGCTGTACTAACAAAAATTGACCCCCACACCCAAGGCAACACAAGGGGAAGTTTTTGACTGATGCGGTTTCGTGCGACAATCGCCGTAATCGTCAGCATGATTACTAGAATTGCCAAAACCCCCCAAACGTTGTTTACAGCAAAGATGAAGTCCAAAACGTACCCCAAGACGAGTAGCTGGAGAATAGTTCTTCCAGTAGCAAAAACCAAGTTCAACTCTAGTCCTAACTTTTCCCAAGCAGACAAACCAACTGCGATCGACATCAAGCCAATTGCGATCGCTAAATCAGCTAAATCTAATTTGATCAAATCTGGCATTAGTTACCTCCTGGGGGTGGGGAAGGGGAAAAGGCAGGGGGGCAGGGAGCAGGGGGCAGGGGGATGAGGGAGATGAGGGAGATGAGGGAGATGAAGGGAAATAACAAACACCCAATTACCCATTACCCATTACCAAATGACAAACGACAAATGACAAACACCAAATGCCCAGTATAAACCCTCAATAATCAGTATTTTCAACGACAGTCTGCTGTGATTTTCTCATTGACAATTTAATCAGCAACAATTAGCCGTCGAAGTGCATCTTTTGTATTTCCAGATCCATAAAAACTCATGATCCAAAGTTTAAATTCCGTTCCTGCCTTTGATATTAAACAGCAATACTCCTCTATAGAAGCAGAAGTGAGTGCTGCTGTTTTAGAAGTTCTGGCTTCTGGTCGTTATATTGGCGGGCCTATAGTAGAAGGTTTTGAAAAACAGTTTGCTGCTTATCATGGCGTAACTGAATGTGTAGCTTGTAATTCTGGTACTGATGCACTTTTTCTCGCGCTACGTGCTTTAAATATTGGCGCAGGTGATGAAGTAATTACGACAACTTTCACCTTTATTGCTACGGCTGAGGTTATTAGTGCTGTAGGTGCCAAGCCGGTTTTTGTTGATATTGATGATACTTTTAATTTTGATTTACAACAGGTAGCAGCGGCAATTACGCCCAAAACTAAAGCTATTATCCCAGTTCACCTGTTTGGGCAACCTGTAGATATGACGGCGCTAATGGCGATCGCACAGTCTCATAATTTGGCAGTCATTGAAGATTGTGCTCAAGCTACAGGCGCAAGTTGGGGCGGTCAAAAAGTAGGTAGTATTGGACATATTGGTTGCTTTAGTTTTTACCCCACGAAAAACCTCGGCGGTTGTGGAGATGGTGGCGCAATCACTACTAATGACCCAGCTATTGCCAGTCAACTGCGGGTATTACGGGAGCATGGTAGCAAAGTTCGCTACCTTCATGAAGAAATTGGCGTAAATAGCCGCTTGGATGCAATACAGGCAGTAATTTTAGGAATTAAACTGCCTCATCTGGATAATTGGAATGAAAGACGACGAGCGATCGCAGCTTATTATCACGAATTCCTCAGCCAAGTTCCTGGTTTGATCGCGCCTCAAGAATTAGCTGGGGGCGTTGGAGTATGGAATCAATATACAATTCGCGTCTCTAGTGAAGGACGCAATGGTGCTACTGCCCAATATCGAGACTCAGTGCGCCAGCAATTGCAGGAACGGGGTGTGGGTTCAATGGTTTATTATCCCCTGCCTTTACATTTGCAGCCAGTTTATCAAAATCTCGGTTATCAACCAGGATACTTACCAGTAGCAGAGCAAATCTCTCATGAGGTAATTGCTTTACCCATGTACCCAGAACTGACGCAAGAACAGCAAAATCAGGTGATTTACGCCCTGAAGGATTGTTTGGGATAAAAGAGGCAGGGGGTAGGGGGCAGGGAGCAGGGGGAGCAGAGGAAGCAGAGGGGATAAGGGAGAGAATTAATTGATGATTCTTGTTACAAGTCCCCAATCACCAGTCCCCAATCACCAGTCCCCAGTCCCCAGTCCCTATCTAACCTCTACTTTCGCGGTTGCTAAGGCTTCAACGATGCTGCGAACAGCGGCAATCATGGCTACTTCGCTGTTGAGTTGGTTAATTGCAGAACCAACACCAACACCAGCTGCACCAGCGGCGATCGCAAGTGGTGCTGTGACGCTAGAAATACCGGAAGCGCATAATACTGGTACTGAAACTACACGGGAAATTTCAAAAGCTGCTGCCAAGGTGGGAGCAGCTTTTTCAATTAAGCCCAAGGTTCCGGGGTGGGTGGGGTTGCTGCTGGTGCCGCCTTCGGTTTGGATAATATCAGCGCCAGCTTTTACTAATTCTTCTGCTAGTTGTACCTGTTGATCTAGTGTCAGGATGTGGGGAACGGTAACAGATAAGGTGATTTCTGGCAGTAAAGCACGAGTTTGGTGAGTTAGTGCGAGAACTTCCTCAGCTTCAAATTTACGGCCTTGAGCATAGAAAGAATCAAAATTGCCGATTTCAATTAAATCTGCACCAGCTGCCACAGCTTGCACGAATTTTTCTGGCTCTACTGCTGAAACACAGATTGGTAAATTGGTCAATGTTTTTGCTAATTTTACTAAATCAGCATCGGCAGCGATATCAACAAATGTAGCACCACCTAAATCGGCGGCTTTGATAGTAGCGGCGACGCGATCGCTATCAAAGTTATTTAAACCGCTGATCGCTTTCAGGACACAGCGGTTAGCAAAAGCACGTTGAAGAGAAGAATGCATTGTCATACTTCGTTGTTTGAAGCTACGAAAATTAGGTATATTCTACCGTTAGTCACTTGTTATTTGTCATTTGGTCATGGGTAATGGGTAATTGGTAATTGGGTGTTTGGTGTTTGTTATTTCTTCCTCATCTCCCTCATCCCCCTTGCTCCCTGCTCCCTGCCCCCTTGCCTCTTCCCAATCCGAAAGGGTAACTTAACTGTAAAAGTGCTACCTTTACCTAATTCGCTTTGTACATCTAAGCTACCGTGGTGTGTTTGGACGATGGCTTTGGCGATCGCTAATCCTAATCCAGAACCGCCGGTAGTGCGAGAGCGATCGCTGTTGACTCGGTAGAAGCGATCAAAAATTCGCGTTAATTCTGGCTGGGGAATACCAATACCTGAATCTTCCACTTGAATCACGGCATAATGATCATTGCGGTCTAGGCTAACTTTTACCTTTCCCCCGGCTAGGGTGTAGTGAATGGCATTGACGATTAAGTTAGAAAATAAACGGTAAAGCTGATCTTGATTGCCAACTACATTCAGCGGTTGAGAAAGCTGGATGGAAGATGTGAGTGTAATATCAGCTGCGATCGCCAAGGCGGCAAATTCCTCTATTAAGTCGCTGATAATATCATCCAAACAGCAAATTTCACTTTGTAGTGGTATTGACTGGCGATCTAAACGAGTTAATAGCAGTAAATCTGTAACTAGATTGGTAAGTCGCTGATTTTGACGTTGTGTAGTGCGGAGAATTTCTCTTGCTTCGGCTTCATCCAGGTGAGACATCATCAGCGCTGATTCTACTGTTGCTTGAGTTGCAGCTAAAGGTGTGCGTAATTCATGTGCTGCATCGGCTGTAAATTGTTGAATTTGTCTATATGAGCGATAAATTGGTTTCATTGCTAATCCTGCTAATAACCAACTAGCAATGCCAACTAAACTCATGATGATGGGTAATCCCAATATTAAAGTCAGTTTTACTGCATTGAGATAACTATTAAAATCTGCAAGACTTCGCCCTACTTGAATGTAACCCCAATCGTGATTTTCTTGGGTATGTAATGCAAAAGAAATTTGGTGATGTAAGTTGCCTTGACTATCTTTCAGAGTTTGCCAAAGTTCTTTGTTGAAAACTATCGGTAATCCATCAGGATAATTACCTGCTATAGCAATTAATCGTCCTGAAATATCATAAAAACGTACATAGTAATTGCTTTGATTAATAGCACTTAAAATATGGCGCTTAGGAATTGATTTTTCGGGGATACAGCTTTGACCAACTACACAAATATTAGGTAGAAAATTCTCTATGACTGGTTCTAGTTGTGCAGGTTGGCGTAGTTTTAGTTCAATAGTATCGTGTAAAGTCCCTGCCACAGATTCCAGTTCTCTGTCTAATGTCATCCAATGAGCATGAGCAACTGCTTTATAGATGCCAAATCCGCAAATGCTTAAAATGAAAGCCATCACCAGCGCATACCACAGCGCTAAACGCAGGCGGGTTTGCTGAAATAGTTGGTTTTGATTCATAATCAAATATTTTTGGTAGCTAAGTACCTTTAACCTGTAGAAGAATCAAGCAGAGCGTTATATCAATCTTGGATATTTTGGGAATATTAGAGGTAATAAGCTGATCGAGATTTTTATATGGATTACACTCAAATCGGCAACCTCGAAAATTTGAATGCACAACAAGCCAATATATTAAATCATGTGTTTGACAGAGCTAGACAGTTCGAGGTGCTAGACATGATTGAATATGTTTGGCACGAAGCATCGAAGTTTTACTCATCGCCAAGGGTACACAAGAATTTAAGTGTGAGTTTTTGGGACAAAGATTTAACTCAGTTAGGTAAAAATGGCCAATCGATTTATGTAGCAGCCTTCTATATGGGATGTGAATCTCATAATGAGAAGTTGCAAATAGATAGTAGCTATGTTTATGTCTCTCTATCAAGTAAAAGCCTTGCCCGTCTCACTAAAAAGACTGAGCTTGATTGTTACGATTTTCTCAAAGAACAAGCAGATAACTTGAACTCTCGACTTTGTAAATGGACAAATCTTCCTGATTGGCGTTTTCTACCGCTAATAAAAATGGAACAGGCATCTAATTTTCTTCATGAACTTAATGCATTTATAGGCGTTTAAGTATGGATAAAAAGTCAAGATAATTATTGACATTAAATAAATAAAGTATATGGTATAGGCACAACATTGTTGTGCTTTTTTGATTAACTTTAATTAATATTGAATTGGTGCGTTGCGCTCCGCGACAACACACCCTACTAAATTTATCAACGTAGTTTTATTGTTGTGTTATGAGATTCAAACGATATCCTGTACCATGCAAAGTTTCAATGATGTTTTCGCAGCCACTATGAGCTAATTTGCGACGCAGCAAACGCATTTGTGCTGCTACTACATTACTCGCTGGTTCTGCACTCACTTCCCAAAGCTGATTGCGAATTTGTTCTGTGGTGACAATTTGGTTGGGGTGTTTCATAAAGTATTCTAGTAGCTGAAATTCTTTATTTGTAAGCGTAATTTCCTGTTTCTCCCCCGCCTCATTATGACTCACAACTAAATTGTTGCCGTAATCGAGAGTTAGATTACCAACAGTTAATTCTTGTGGCTGAAATTGGGGCGATCGCCTTTGTAATGCTCGCAATCTTGCTAATAATTCTGCCATGCCAAATGGCTTGACTAAATAATCATCTGCACCTGCATCTAGTCCAGCAACTTTATCTTCCATACTGTCTTTAGCTGTGAGCATTAACACAGGTAAAGGATTTTTATGCAGGCGTAACCTTTTGCATAATTCTAATCCTGATATTCCAGGTATCATCCAATCGAAAATGCCTAGGGTATATTGTGTCCAGCTATTTTCTAAATATGCCCAAGCATCGTTACCATCGAGTACCCAATCTACTAAATATTTATTTTGGGTAAGAGTTCGCTTAATAGCACCACCTAAGTCTTCTTCATCTTCTACTAAGAGTACTCGCATATATTAACTGTTGATGGTTCACTGTTGACTGTTAGCTGGAACTATGAGAAGTTGTGATGGATTCAGATCCCCGACTTCTTGAAGAAGTCGGGGATCTAGCAGCCCAGTAAATTAATACGAAATACCACTAACCCATAGCCTTTAACTAGCTAATATTTAACGATTAAAATTAAAACGACCGTCTACTTTTTTACCTTTAATATCTGCATTAATTTTCACCTGATATTGACCAGTTGATTTCTCTTTTAATAAACCTGTGTAATGCTTATCTTTGGCATCATAGGTAAAAGGAACTGTCTTTTGTGTGCCATCAGGTAACTGCACTTGCGCCGTAACTTTAGCGTTAGGTATGGCTTCGTGATTGTCGCCTGTTTGTAAATACAAATCCATGTGAGTTGTACTCGCTTCTTTCTCTGGCACAAACTCTAAATGGTAAGCACCTGTTTCTACAACTTGACCACCATGAGTTTTACCATGTTGTCCTTCTGTTTTGGCGACAGATGCGGCTGATGGTTGAACTTTAGCGCTAGAGGTAGCTGAATTGTTTTCGGTATTAGCTGCTGGTTGGTTATCACTACAAGCACCTAAGAAAATCAAGCTCATACTTCCTAAAATAATCAAGCTAGATTTAATCAAATTCATAGATTTAATCCTCATTTAAATTCAT
The DNA here is from genome assembly GCF_014696315.1 of Calothrix membranacea FACHB-236. Taxonomy (GTDB): domain Bacteria; phylum Cyanobacteriota; class Cyanobacteriia; order Cyanobacteriales; family Nostocaceae; genus Aulosira; species Aulosira membranacea. Next base: position 87,368 of record NZ_JACJPX010000004.1, on the reverse strand, counting down.
GATTTTTGTAAAAAAATTTTGCCAAACTTAGCATATAAGGCGGGGATAACTACTAATGTTAATGCTGTAGATGTAAATAAACCACCTAAGACAACTATAGAAAGCGGTTGTAATATTTCTTTGCCAGGGCCGCTATCAACTATTAAGGGTGCTAAACCTAAAGCTGAGGTAAAAGCTGTCATTAAAATGGCGTTTAATCTTTCTATTGAACCTTTGATTAAAATCTCTTTCAAAGGCATTCCTACAGCAAATTTAGTATTGTAATTATCTACTAGCAATAAACCATTACGAGTTGCAACTCCAAAGAGAGTAACAAAGCCGACTAAAGAGGCAATAGAAATAATCCCGCCAGATAAGGCTACAGAAAATACTCCTCCTACCAATGCCAAAGGTAAGTTAATCATAATCATGGCGGTAGAAGGAATAGATTTGACAGAAATATACATAATGACTGTTATCGCCACAAAAGCGATCGCACTCGAAATTAAGATATTTTGTGTGGCTCTCTCTTGCGCTTCAAATTGTCCTGCATACTGGATATAATAACCATCAGGCGGATGTACTTGTTGATTAACTTTCGCTTGAATTTCATTGACAATTGAGCGCAAATCTCTACCGCTAGTGTTAGCAGAGACGACAATTAAACGCGATACATTCTCACGGTTAATTGTATTTGGGCCTGTACCATTTTCAATTGCCGCGACTTGCGCTAACGGTATCTTTTGCCCTGCTGGAGTATCAACTAATAAATTACGAATTGTATCTAAATTTTGTCGTGCATCTGGCTTTAACCACACAACTAAATCGAAGGTTTGTTGTTTATCTAAAATTTGGGAAACTACTTTACCATTCAGAGCAGTTTCAATAATTTGGGCAATTTTTCCTACTGTTAAACCATAGCGAGAAGCATCGATACGATTAAATTTAATTTGTATTTGTTCGATGGGTACTTGCGGTTCAAGTTGTAAATCCACAATTCCATCGACAGTTTTCATTACCTCATTGACTTGACTTCCAATAGTGCGGAGTTGGGTTAAATCGGGGCCAAAAATTTTAACTGCGATCGCACTCCTCACCCCAGACAATACTTCATCCATGCGGTGTGAGATGAAACCACCAATATTAGGCGCTACGCCTGGTAATTTAGCCAATTCTTCCCGCAGTTTTTTAATCGCGGCTTCTCTGTTTTCTATGGCTTCGCGGCTCAATTCAATATCCAAATGCGCCAAATTCACCCCGGCTGCATCGCCATCACCAGGCGCACGTCCCGAACGTAACTGTACATAAGGAAAACGCGCATCGCCTTTGAGTGCGTCTTGAATTGCTTCTCCAGCTGCGTTGGTAGCTTCTAAAGATACGCCAGGGTAAAGAGTTAAGGTATTCACCAAAGTTTGCTCTTGAAACTCGGGTAAAAACACTCTCCCGAAACTAGGCGCGATCGCAATTGCTGCTACTGTAGCAGCAGTAGCTATAGCTAAAATAATTCCCGAACGCTGCAGAGAAAATGTTAATAGCGGATAATACAAGCGCTTAAAAAATCTTGCCACCCAAGGTTCTTGTTCTGGCAAGTGACCGTGAGGTAATAAAATTGCACACAAAGCTGGGGTTATCGTTAAAGCTGTGATACTCGAAGCAATCACAGCTGCCATGTAGCCCAACCCCATTGGGATAAAAATGCTACCTTCTACCCCGCCTAAGGCAAATACAGGAGAAAAGACAACAATAGTAATGATTGTTGCGCCAAATACAGAATCTCGTACTTCTTGACAGCCATCAAATACGACATCTAAAACTGCTCGAGGATGGGGAGAATATTTATTTTCTCGCAGATTGCGGTAAACATTTTCGGCATCAACAATCGCATCATCAACTGCCGAACCGATGGCGACTGCTAACCCTCCTAAAGTCATGGTATTTAAACCTTGTCCTAACCAATTTAAGAGGAATATTCCTAGTAATAAAGATAGAGGTAGAGCAGTTAAACAAATGACTAGGTTACGCCAATTCATCAAAAAGGGAATGAGGATAATGGCAACAATAATACTGCCTTCAATTAAAGCCTCACGCACATTTTCAATCGAAGCATCAATATAGTTTTCTTGGCGAAATGTGGAGGTAACTTTAATATCTTCAGGTAAGCCAGCTTTAATTTCTGTAATCGCCTGTTCGATGGCACGGGTAACGGTGGGAGTATCAGCTTGTGGCTGTTTGTTAATCATGACGATGACTGCTTTTTCACCGTTAAAACTGCCATCACCGCGTTTAATAGCTGCTCCAATTTGCACATCAGCCACATCAGATATTTTTACTGGCGTACCATTGCGGGCAGTAATCGCAGATTGTTGTAATTCTGCTATAGATTCAATTCTGCCAATCCCTCGAATTAATTTTTCTCGGTCAGGGGTAATTAAATAACCACCAGGAGCATTAATATTTGCGGCTGCTGTTGCTTCTTCGACATCTGCCAAAGTCACATTAAAAGCTTTTAATTTTTCTGGATCAACTAATACTTGATATTGGCGAACATCGCCACCATAAGCCACAACTTGACTTACACCAGGAACAGCTAAAAGGCGATTTGTCACTTGCCAATCAACAATGCGCCGCACTTCCATTAAAGGTGTAGTGTCGGAAGTAAAAGCATATTGCAATACTGTACCAATGGGCGAACTAGTGGGAGAAATTTGTGGCGTTTCCACCCCAGCAGTTAACTTACTTTGTGCTTGTTGTAATCGTTCTGTTACTAATTGACGCGCTTGATAAATGTCACTTTCCCAATTAAAAATAACTTTAACAACAGAAATTCCCGCCGCTGAAGATGAACGTACAGCCGTTACTCCAGGTGTACCATTAATTGCACTTTCAATCGGTAAAGTTACCAGAGATTCCAATTCTTCCGGCGCAAGTCCTGGCGCTTCAGTTTGAATTTCCACTTGCGGTGGTGCAAAACTAGGAAAAACATCCAAAGGCATTTGAATAATCGTGCGAAATATCCAAATAGTCAGGATAATTGCACTTAGAACCACCAGCCAACGGCGAGCGATCGCCCATTTAATGATCGCACTCAGCATCGTTACAATTTTAGATTTTGGATTTGGGATTTTGGATTACGGAATCCTTGCTGGCTACGTGATGGTTATCAACCCATTCTGGTGATAAATCTGGTTCTGCTATCGTTATTTGATATTGATGTTTGCTGCGACGACTAGCCCAGAAAACACCACCCATAAAAGCTACACCCATCAGTGCAACTCCTCCCCCTACTCCCACCCACAAAGGAACCGAAGTATTAAAATTTTTCTCTGCTGATTCTACACTCCCATGCTCCCCTGCTTTCCCGCCTCCCCGCAGAGATTGTGCGTAAAGTTGCGGTGCGCGTTGTGTAACGATTAAATCACCTTCAAATAAACCAGTTTTTACTTCCACCATGTCACCAGAGGTTTGACCTAAAGTAACTTCCACAGGCTGATAAGCGTTACCATTTTGGATATAAACTTGCTGTTTTCCGTTGGCTTCTACTACCGCTGCACTGGGGATAGCTAAAATAGCTGATGAGGTTTGGTCTGTTAACACTTCGAGTTCCGCAAACATTCCCGGTTTAAGCAATCCGCTAGAGTTATCCAGTTCCGCTTGCACTGGTACAACTCGCGATTCTCCTTCCACAACAGAACCAATCCGGGTAATTCTGCCCGTGAAACTACGATTAGGCACAGCAGCAACTTTAACACTGACCCTTTGACCAGTCCTGACTTTGTTTAAATCTTTTTCGTAAATATTCGCTGTGGCAAAAACGCGGCTGTCATTGACAATCGTCATCAATTTACCGCCTGTATCTTCAAAGGATTGACCGAGGGTAACTTCTCTATCTGCTACTTTGCCAGTAATAGGCGATACCACTGTTACCAATCCTTGAGCATTAGCGCGGGTTCCTAATTGCGAGAGGCGAGTTTGATAAGTAGTATTACTAAGTTGAATCCGCGATTTTGCCACCTCAACTGCTGACGATGCACGTTTTAGCTGATTTTCTGCTTCAATAACTTCCCGGCGACTATTAGCTTTAGTAAGTTCTGCTTTCGCTTCCGCTAGCTGGGTTTGAGATTCTAAAGCTGTACGTTGAGGTAAAGCGCCAGCCTCAGCTAACTGTTGATCCTTGTTGTACTTTTCTTGAGCAAATTTTACTTGAGTCTGCGCTTGAGCAATTTCAGCTGCGGCAATTTGTTGATAGCGATCGCGGTTTTGTTGCGCTAATTTTAAATCAGCTAAGGCTTGTTGCAAATCTGCCTGACCTTCTGCCAACTTTTCCTGGGAATTAACCCGCAATTCCACCAAATCAGGACTAGATACCACAGCTAGCGGTTGACCTTTTTTAACTGTAGCGCCCGGTTCTACCAGCAACTCCACGACTTTCGCCTTAGCAATGGGGGTATTTACCTCTACTTTTTGGTTGGGTAGAGTTTCAATCTGTCCCGTGGTTTTAATTCCCACAGCTAGCGGTTGGCGTTTAGCTGCTTCGACTTTAATTCCTAAGCGTTTAGCTGTTTGGGTATCAACTTGAATAGCTGCATTAGCTGAATTAGTTTCACTTCCCCCTTGAAACTCATTACCATGTCCCCCGTGGGCTAAAACTGCTACAGGGTTTGTCAATACAAGCAGACTCAGGAGTGTACCAGAAAGAGAACGAATTGCCGTAAGTGTTTGGAAACGCAGAGGTTTAGGCATCGCTATCAGGAATTATTAAGTATGGGAGCAGGTTTTCTCTATAAGATTTTGTATGCACCTAATTCCCAGTCTTTCATCTGAAAATGAAATTGGCATGAAATGGATTGGGGATTGGGGATTGGGGACTGGGGATTAGGGATTGGGGACTGGGGATTAGGGATTGGGGACTGGGGAATTTAATGTATGGGGTGACAATCGCAATGCATTGGTTTGCATCGTTAATGTATCGAGTCACAATGGCAATGCAGCGTCTTACATCGTTAATGTATGGGGTGACAATGGCAATGCATCGCCTGACATCGTTAATGTATGGGGTGACAATGGCAATGCATTGGCTTGCATTGTTAATGTATCGAGTCACAATGCCAATGTATTGCCTTACATTGTTAATGTATGGGGTGACAATCGCAATGCATCGCCTTACACAAATTCATGAGCAATTTTTGTAGGGTAGAGACTTACATAATTACTAATTCCCCAGTCCCCAATCCCCAATCCCCAATCCCCAGTCCCCATTCCCCATTCCCCATTCCCCATTCCCCTCACTTGTTATACCAAGCCTTTCGCCACTGTTTCATTTGGCTAATCTCAGCATCTTGTGCCTTGATAATTGCTTGCGCTAATTTCTTAATGTCAGCACGCTTTGTTTTTTGCAAGGCATCTTTAGCCATTGTCACAGCGCCTTCATGATGGGGAATCATTGCATCAATAAAGCGGAGGTCGAATTCTGTATCAGCTGCGCCTAAGTCCATGCTCATCATCATGGCTTGCATTTGCTCTGATGACATCTCCATCATCTGACCTTTTTGAGCATCATAAGCCATTGGTTTAGCTCCCGCTTTGGGATACCAAGCTGTACGCCAGCTTTTCATCTGGCTAATTTCTTGATTTTGCGCTTTGATAATTTCGTCTGCTAGCTTTTTGATTTCCGGGCGTTTCGATTTTTGCTGTGCTTCTTTCGCCATGACGATCGCGCCTTGATGGTGAGCAATCATCCCATCAATAAAGCGTAAATCATAATTAGCATCGGCTGGGCCTAAATCCATTGCCATGCTGTGATTCATCCCAGCACCGTGATGCATCATACCCCCGTGATCCATCTGATGATCGTTGTTGGTATGATTTTGGGCAGTACTTTGGGAACAAGCTGTTACCACGCTACTAGAAACAGATGCGATCGCTATTAAGCTTAATGACAAAAAACTATTTTTCCAGTTAAAGAATGGCATAGGAATTATTTCTATGAGTAATGTTGTGTATTACTCATAGTTTGACAATTAAAAATGAAATCACGATGAAATTTGCCTATATTTCATCTATTTCATCGCTAAGTAGGCTAACGCCAATTTAATGTGAAGTCGCAAATATCTAGATCCCCCTGATTGATGAGGCAGGGGGGCAGGGAGCAGGGGTAAAGGGAGAAGATAAGCTATTAGGCTTTTAAGTTGCACAATCCATTTTCAGGGCTGTTGACAGTCAACAGTCAACAGTCAACAGTCAACAGTCATCCAATTTAGACGTGTACTACGTTCCGGTCGCAATGACAAATTTTGCTTGTATAAGTCCTGTGACTATAGAGAAATGATGAAACTAAATGCATAACAATGTCAATATACTTATTAAGTAAGACACCATTCTTATGCTAAACATTAAATCTCCCTATGTTAGAAATAAAGCCATCCCAGGCTGAACCAGCCGTGATTGCAGCGGTTGCTGATTATTTCAAGGTGCTATCAGAGGTAAGTCGGTTACACATTTTAACTTGTCTGAAGTCAGGGCCGATGAATGTAATGGAAATTGCAGAAGCGACAGGCTTGGGACAGGCAAATTTGTCTAAGCATCTCAAAGTGTTAACTCAAGCAGGGATTTTATCTCGTCAGCCTAAAGGTACCAGCGCTTTTTACGAGATAGCAGATCCGATGATTTTTGAACTCTGCGATTTAGCGTGCGATCGCATTAGTGAACGCATTCTACAACAGGTGGAAAGCCTCAAAGGTATACGGGGCAATACAGCAGGTTTTTAAAAGGTGTCGCACCACCTTTTAATGAAGCAAATAAGTCAGATTTTCTTTGGTGTTCCCTATTTCCTAACTCCTTCTTTCTTAACCACAAAATAAAAGCACCCTTAGTGCGAGGGTGCTGATAAGTAGAGAAAAGAGGAGATACTATCAATTACAAGCTAGCTGGCGATACTTGGTGCAGCTAGAGCGATCGGTTGAGCTTCACCAGCGGCTAAATCTAGGGGGAAGTTGTGAGCATTGCGCTCATGCATAACCTCAATCCCTAAATTGGCTCTGTTGAGAAGGTCAGCCCAAGTAGGAATGGTTCTTCCTTCGCTATCCAAAACAGAGCTATTGAAATTGAAGCCATTTAAGTTAAATGACATGGTGCTAACACCTAAAGCTGCAAACCAAATACCAACTACAGGCCAAGCAGCGAGGAAGAAATGCAACGCACGAGAGTTGTTAAAGCTGGCATATTGGAAAATTAACCGTCCAAAGTAACCATGTGCCGCTACGATATTGTAGGTTTCTTGTTCTTGACCAAACTTGTATCCGGTATTTGCAGATTCAACTTCTGTTGTTTCTCGAATGATGCTAGAAGTCACTAGAGAACCATGCATTGCGGAAAATAAAGCGCCTCCAAAAACACCTGCAACCCCTAACATATGAAACGGGTGCATGAGGATGTTATGTTCCGGTGAGAACACAATCATAAAGTTGAAGGTACCAGAAATACCCAGCATCATCCCATCAGAGAAACTGCCTTGCCCAATAGGATAAATCAACAATACAGCTGTTGCTGCTGCTGCAGGTGCAGAAAAAGCCACAGGAATCCAAGGGCGCATCCCTAAGCGATAGCTAAGTTCCCATTGCCGACCCATATAGGCGTAAACGGCAAGTAAAAAGTGGAACACAATCATTTCGTAAGGGCCGCCATTATAAAGCCATTCATCTAAAGAAGCCGCTTCCCAGATGGGGTAAAAGTGCAAGCCAATAGCAGCGGAAGTAGGAACTACAGTAGCAGAGATGATGTTATTGCCATAAAGCAGCGAACCCGTTACAGGTTCCCGAATCCCATCCACATCAACAGGAGGCGCTGCAACAAACGCCAATACAAAAACGATCGCCGCCGTTAAAGCTGTGGGAATCAAAATGACTCCAAACCAGCCCACATACAGCCTATTTTCTGTACTGGTTACCCAGTTACAAAATCGCTCCCAAAAACTAGCGCTGCTGCGCTTTTGTAGAGTTGTAGTCATTGTTCCATAAGTGCGGATGAATTGTTTAAATATCGCTGTGCAAGGTTAACTTGCAACACTCATATTATATAACTATAGAGTTATATTATTGTCAAGTATGTATTTAAAACTGATTTCTAGGCTACAGAGACTATTACCGTTGCGCGGAAGTCAATAGTCTTTAATTTTGCGAAAAGTTGCGTGCGGGGGTTCCCCCCGTTGAGGAGGCAGTGCGTTGGGCGGGTTCCCCGACTTGTAGCAACTGCCGTCAAACTTTTCTTGGCGTAGCCTCTCCCTTTGGGAGAAGACGAATTTTGAATTCGGAGCATAGCGACGTGACCACCTCGCTGATAAAATTACTTATCAGCTATTTAGTTAATAAATGAACAAGTCTGTTATGACTCACGTCCTTCCTCCGCTACGGATTGGTAAACATATTGCCCGCTATCCTATTGTTCAAGGTGCAATGGCTGTGCGTGTTGCGGGTGCAAAGCTGGCTGGTGCTGTTGCTAATGCAGGCGGAGTGGGTGTCATTGCTTCTCTGGGACTGGGGTTGTATTCTCCTGATTTTGACCAACGCAAGCGAGGTAACTTTTTTACAGCGAATAAACTTGCTTTGATTGATGAACTAGCTAAAGCACGCACTATCAGTCCAGATGGTGTTATCGGCGTAAATATTCTAGTTGCTACTAAAGATTATCCCCAGTTGGCTCAGACTGCTGCGGCTGAAGGCACAGATTTAATTATTACCGGAGCCGGACTACCTCTTTCTTTACCAGAATATACCGCAGATTATCCTGATGTAGCGCTGGTGCCAAGTGTTTCTAATGTGCAAGCAGCGCAGTTAATCTGCCAAGTTTGGCAAAAACGTTACAATCGCTTACCTGATGCTTTTATTGTGGAGAATTGCCAGAAGGTAGGCGGGCATTTTACCCAGTGCGAACAGATTAATCCCCCAGGGTTTTCAATTAAGTCGGTGATTGCCGAACTACGGGAGTATTTTGCCAATCAGCTAGGGGTGAGTATACCGTTGATTGTCACCGGGGGAATTTGGGATCGGGCTGATATTGAGGAGATGTTAGCGATCGCAGCAGATGGTGTGCAAATTGGTACGCGCTTTATTACTACAGAGGAATGTGATGCTGATCGCCGTTATAAAGAATTTCATCTCCAGGCTTGTGCAGCAGATATTGTAACAGTACCCAGTCCTGTAGGTAAACCTAGCCGGGCTTTACGTAATGCATTTGCAGAAAATGCGATCGCAGGTTCATCCTCAATAGAACGGCGATGCATTGCTAATTGTTTAGAATCATGTCTGTGTCGAGATAGTGGTAAAACCTATTGTTTGCTACAAGCCCTTGCTAGAGCAGGGCGAGGCGATGTAGAGAATGGTTTAATTTTTTCTGGCGCGAATGTTAGGTACACTGAGCGAATCATGTCTATTGCCGAACTGATGGCAGAGTTAACCCAGCCTCAAACGGCGATCGCGCGTTAATTATTAATCAACAGTTGAGTGATATGAATTTGGATGAAATTCTTAAGCGTTACGGTACTGGAGAAAGAAATTTTCAGCGAGTCAACTTACAAGAAGCGGAGCTAACAAACGTCAACCTCAGTGGTGCAGATTTTAGCTATGCTGATTTACGTCAGACTAGACTCGGTAAAACCAACTTCAGTCAAGGTTGTCTGCGTGAAGCAGATTTAAGTGAATCTATCCTCTGGGGAACAAACTTAAGTGAAGCAGACTTATATGGTGCAATCCTCAGAGAAGCAGATTTAACTGGTGCAAATTTACTGAAAACAAATTTAGAAGCAGCAAATTTAATCAAAGCTAGTTTGTGCGGCGCTAATTTAACTGGTGTCAAACTGTCTCGTTCTCTGTTATTTCAAGCCGATTTACGTCCCAGTTCCGATCAGCGCACAGATTTAGGATATGCGGTTTTAACGGGAGCAGACTTAAGCTACGCTGACTTAAGAGCAGCTTCATTACATCATGCAAACTTAGATGGCGCAAAACTCTGTCGCGCAAACCTCAGTCGCAGAGTGCAGTGGGGAGATATGCCAACAGATTTGACTGAAGCTAGTTTGCAAAATGCAGACTTAAGCTATGTCAATCTCAGCAACGCCATCCTCCGCAACGCCAATCTGCAAGGCGCAGACTTAACAGGCGCTATTCTCACAGATGTAGACTTCCAAGGCGCGATTATGCCTGATGGCAAAGTTCATGATTAAAAATGTGCGATCGCTCTCCAATATTCAACAAAGATGCGATCGCCCATTCCTCAGCAAAATACAAGCTGCACAAGTATTAAGTTGTTATTGAGTCATCACAGTCAAAAATTCTCTTCCCCGTCAATTTCCTCTCCTAATCGAGCCTGAGAACTATGACGCACGTAAAGCACAAAAACAATGTTTTCGCGGATAGTGAACAAAATACGGTATTTATTTCTGGATTTACCATAAATAAGTTGACGAATTTCCTCTGCAAACGCATCGTTTTCTGGAGCCAGGATGCAACGGCGAGGTTTTTCTTGTAAAGTAGCGATCGCATCCATTAAGCCGCGAAACCACCGATCCGCATAATCAGGGTTACGTTCTCTCAACCATGAATAAGCAACCTCAATTTCAGAGTTTGCTGTCTGAGTCAGACTAACTTGAAATGCCATACTTTTGACGCATTTCTTGCTCAAATTCGCTCAAGCTCTTGGTTCTACCCGCCTCTACATCATCTAATCCCTGTTTAATTCCGGCGATAGTTTCCAACCTCTCTAATGTATCCAACAATTTTTGGTAAGACTGGGCATCTTGTACCACAAGTTCAGCTTTGCCATTAACTGTCAACACTACAGGTTTTCCTGTCTGCTTCATCTGTTGGATAAATTCCAGAGTATTGCGCTTAAAGCTTGAGAGTGAATGAATGTCTCGAATAATGTTCAGCATAGAATTAATGATGCATTAAATTTGCACTCAATTTGATGTTATCAAGTTTAAAAGCTATCTGTTCAAATAATCATGATTTTGGTGAGATTGCAGTGCGATCGCCCATTCCTCAGCAATTGCCATGCACACAGACGCACCACATTATATTAAAAATTATTAACGCTATCTTCTATAATTCGTTTCCAGTTATATAGTTGAAAAGCAGTCTACCAATTTTGCGGTGCATCAGTAGTGGTACTCATCTAATATTAATGATGTAAGTCCCTTCAAATACCACAACAACCCGTTAGCTTTGGCATTAATTATTGATTTAATTGTCAGCTTCAATTACCTATTTTACCGACCATAAAGTGGTAGGAATAAATCGGTTAATTAATAATAATTGTGCCATCTTGTTAGTTGTCTATCGCATTAATTTTGATGAGTTTGTAGCAAGCAATTCAATACAGCAAAGTTCGGAGCGAAATTCCTGACTACAAACTCAATACTTGTCGTTTAAAAGGAAAAAGGGGAATGCTAAAAGGGAAAAACCTTTAACCTTTAACCCTTAACCTTTAACCTTTTCCCCAAAATCAATAAGCAGAAATTGTAACTAATACCACCAAAATTACTACTCAACATTTAAAGGTTGATATTTTGTCATGTTCAATCAACTGCATAAATATATTCCCAGAATCCCCTCTGAATTGCGTTACAGAATAGATTTAATGCGCCATGCTAGGAAATTACCTGCCCTATCTCCACAAGATAAGTTGATTGTTGAGACTCTGCGTAAAGAAGGAGTTTTCACTACTTCCTTACAAGATTTAGCACTTCCTAAAACAGCAGCATTGATTCCATCTGCGGAAAGCCAGTTAGCTAATATGGAATTAGCTTTAGCTGCTAAACATAAGAATACGCAAAAATTTGGTAGTGGAGAAAATCCAGCTTACCCGCAGATTTTTACTGTGACAGATTTACCTGAGTTTTATCACTGGGGAAGTGAACAAAGATTACTGAATATTATCGAAAACTATATCGGTCTACCTATTGCCTTTCAAGGTGTACATTTACGGCGAGACTTTGCTAATGATGAGCAACTAACCACAGAATTATGGCATTTAGATGCAGAAGACCGTCGCATGATTAAGGTAATTATTTACCTCAATGATGTGAGTCAAGAAAATGGCCCATTTGAGTATATTCCTAAATCTCAAATGTCACTAATTAAAGAGTTGCAAATTCGCTCCAAAATTGTACCCAAAACCGCAAAAGGTTTAGTAGGTCTGAATGATGGAGAGATAGAAAAAATTGTGCCTAAGTCACTGTGGAAATCATGTCCAGGGAAAGCTGGAAGCATAGTTATTGCAGATCCCAGAGCGATTTTCCATCACGGTAAACCTCGTACACAATCACGGTCTACTCTGTTTTTTGTGTACACTGCTAAGAATCCTTTACGCCCAGAATGCTGTAAGCAATATAGCGATCAAACCTTTGCTAGAGTATTGCCAGCTTAATACTGCGATGATTTAGGAATTTGTAATTCATCACTCGTAATTCGTGGAAGCATCACTCAACCTTTGATTGAGTGATGCTTCTCAAACAGTGATTTAATATTCCGCAAACTGTGGGGTAAGTACTGCCCTGATTACTGAAATATTTCACTCTCACTTACATTTACTCATCATTTCTTCTCATCCTCCTGACGATGAACTTGTTGCAGGTTTTAGAATGGTTGCGGGTGTTATGAGATACCTGCATTAGTGGCTATCTCAACTTGATTATTTATAAATTATCGTTCCTTCGCTAAGGAAAGCTTTTTCCTTCGTTACCATTGCACGAGTTTTCGTTACCAACGTTTGTTTTTTCGTGACCAACACTTATGTCTTGGTTAACAAAACAAAAGTTTTACTTATCAAACAATTATTTTCGTCACCAACATTTGTTGTTTCGTGACCAATACTTATATCTTGGTCAACAACATAAAAGTTTTACTTATCAAACAATTATTTTCGTCACCAACATTTGTTGTTTCGTGACCAACACTTATGTCTTGGTTAACAAAACAAAAGTTTTACTTATTAAACAATTGTTTTCGTTACCAACGTTTGTTGTTTCGTGACCAACACTTATATCTTGGTCAACAACATAAAAGTTTTACTTATTAAACAATTGTTTTCGTTGCCAACGTTTGTTGTTTCGTGACCAACACTTATGTCTTGGTTAACAAAACAAAAGTTTTACTTATTAAACAATTATTTTCGTCACCAACGTTTGTTGTTTAGTGACCAACGCTTATGTCTTGGTCAACAAAGCGGAAGTTTTCATCACAAAAACTTGTATTTTCTTAACCAACGTTATAACGTCTATCTGTAGTCATGAGAATTACATACCTTTTGCAATTCTTCTCTTAACTAAAAAAGACTAAAAGCAGCTTTTAGCGTACTTTTAGTCTTTTTAAAGTGATGGGCAGTACCAGACTCGAACTGATGACATCCTGCTTGTAAGGCAGGCGCTCTACCAACTGAGCTAACCGCCCGCTCGTTTTCACTCACATTTATAGAATATAGCAAAAGATTTTGAATCGCGCTAGTATTTTTGAGAAAAAATTTTTGAGAACTTTTTAAATGCCCTCTGGTCGAACCCACGATAGCATTACGCTGTATGCTCTGCCGTTTGTTGCGGGTGTGACTTTCTGGCAGACTGGCAGTAGCAATGTGACTTTATTCGTTTCCGGCGGGTTTCTGTTTGGTGGGCTGATGTTCGGCCCAGATTTGGATATCTACTCTATTCAATACCAACGCTGGGGCTTCTTGCGCTGGATTTGGCTACCTTATCAAAAAAGTTTACGCCATCGCTCTTTTTTATCCCACGGGCCGATTATTGGCACAACGCTACGAGTAGTTTATCTCTGCTGCTTGCTAGCGATCGCCACAATCGTTTTCGTAGCCATTGCCGAAAAGCTCTTGAATACCGCCTCTATATGGCAAAACGTCGGTGGAACAGTCGAGCGATCGCTCACAAGTTACGGTACTGAGTTCCTCGCCCTATTTTTAGGTATGGAACTCGGTGCTATGAGTCATACTCTCAGCGATTGGAGTAATTCCACATACAAGCGTGTCAAAAAACAAGGCGTTCGGGCATTGCTTCCTAGTGGCAAAATTAAGAAACGTAAACCAACTCGTCGGCGGGTGGGTGTGAAGAAGCAGGGGAGCAGAGGAAGCAGAGGGGCAGAGGAAGCAGGGGGGCAAGGGGACAAGAGGAAATGACCAATACCCAATGCCCAATGCCCCATGCCCCATGCCCATTGACCAATAACAAATAACTATGAACGAAAATTTAGCAGCATTACAAGAATTAATTGATGTGGTGGCAAAATTGCGATCGCCTGATGGTGGTTGTCCTTGGGATTTGGCACAAACACCGGAAAGTTTGACACCTTATGTCATTGAAGAAGCTTATGAGGTAGTGGATGCAATTAAGAGTGGCGACCAAAATGCGATCGCAGAGGAATTAGGAGATTTACTATTACAAGTAGTCTTGCAAGCTCAAATTGCTAGTGAAGCTGGGCAATTCTCTCTTAAAGAAATTGCTGAAGGGATATCTCAAAAGTTGATTCGCCGTCACCCCCATGTATTTGGTGATGTGACAGTGGCGAGTGTTGATGAGGTGCGGCAAAATTGGGAAGAAATTAAAGCCGCAGAAAAGGGCGAACCATCCCCAGAAAATCAAAAACTTAGTACTAAACTTAGCCGCTATGGGCGTAGTCTTCCCCCATTAACTGCGGCAATGAAAATTTCCCAAAAAGCTGCAGATGTAGGGTTTGAATGGGAAAATATTGCAGGAGTATGGGAAAAATTTCATGAGGAGTTAGGAGAATTCCAACAGGCTTTAGCTGCAGAAACAAAAGAAGCACAACAAGCAGAATTAGGCGATTTACTATTTGCAATTATTCAGCTAGCCCGTTGGCATAATCTCGATCCTAGTGCTGGATTGCAAGGTACAAATCAGCGATTCATCCAAAGGTTACAAAAAATGGAGGCAGTTGTTGACCGCCCCCTTTCGGATTACAGCTTACAGGAGTTGGAAAGTTTGTGGCAACAAGCAAAAGCTCAAATTGCACAGGAAGGCACATAACAATTCAAAATTCAAAATTCAAAATTCAAAATTAGAAAAGCCACATTTAAAAATGGTTTCTGAGTTTGAATCTGTTGCGAAATTTTGGAGAATTCCTATGAGAGGTAGATGCGATATTATTCCTTTCCATTTATTCATCAATGCAAATGGTGAGTGTTTGGCAGAACTTAAGGTTTTTTAACATCAAACCACTTATCATAAAGTGATTGATAAGTGCCATCTTCTCTCAGACTTAACAATGCACTATTAATTTGTTTGCGGTAAGAACTGTTATTTGGTAAGACAATACCGTAGTTTTCTTCACGGAACACACTACCAACAACCTCTACTTTACCTTGGCCTTCATGAGCCGCATAGAACAGGAGTACAGGAGCATCAAATACTACAGCATCCGCTTTTTTGTTTTGTAGCGCATTGTAAGCTTCCTCAATCTTAGGAACTTCTAAGACAGGAATCTTATGTTCTTTAAGATATTTTGCAGCTGTACTTCCAGCAGTAGTGGCTACCAGCTTACCTGGTAAATCATCTACACTCCTAATATCGCCTTGAAGTTGCTGTACAGTTAACGATGTAGTAGCTGCGGCTGTAAAGTAGGCAACAAACAACACACCGATAAACATCCAAATAATAGCGATAAAACGTCCTGCTACTCCCTTTGGCATTTCGTCAGCTTGGGTTGCTAATGTTGCTGCAGCCCACCAACAGGCTTTAAAAATTCCAGGGAAGTATGATTTATCAATCATCCCTTCTTTGTGATTACGTTCGGACAGCCAAATGACATGAGCTGCTACTACAATCAGCAGCAGTGCAATGGCAACTACTTGCAAAAGAGAGGTGGAGAAAACCAATTGCAAAATATTAGACAAAGCACCGCCATTTGTTTCAGGTGGTCTTACCATGATCTGAAGACCAGCTGCAAACATCGGTAAAGAGAAATCGAAATTTTGCTGCCGTTCAGCTGTAATTGAAATAGCCGCAATTCCAACGTCTGCTTTGTCATCCTTAATAGCAGAAAGCAAATCCTGGACATTGGGATATTCAACAAACTTCGACTCTATACCTAACTTGCTAGTAATACTGCGCCACAAATCAATACTAAAGCCCGATAGCTCACCTTTTTCAGCAAAGACAAAAGGTGGGATAACTCTTGTAGCGACTACAAATGAATTTGTTGATGCTGCTTCTTGTGGTTTTGGGGATAATTCTGTTTTTGGAGATGGTTCTGGATTTTGGGCTAATCCTGGGTTAACTCCCGTTAGCAGCACCAACAGCCCTAACATTCCACCTACTAATACCAGCCAAATATGCCGTTTTGAGGAACGCTTGCTTTTGTTTTTATTGTAAAGTCTATAGAAATAAGCAAACGGTGCGATCGCATTTATCATTGAAATTTTCTTTAGGTGATATTCCATACCCATTTATCATTCCCACTTACAAGGGAATATCACTGAATGATGGATAATGAATTATTAATTCAAAATATTGGTAAAAATTATTACTAATAAACAAAGCCTGGGGATACAGGCTTTGTTCGTGTAGCGTCAGAGTGTAGCAATTTACAACTTGATAGTCACCGTTTTAACTTCGGTGTACTGTTGTAAACCATACTCGCCTAATTCTCGACCAATACCCGACTGCTTAAAGCCACCAAAAGGTGCCGCCGCGTCAAATACGTCGTAGCAGTTTACCCACACAGTACCAGCACGCACATTATTTGCGATCGCATGGGCTTTGCTAATATCCTGAGTCCACACAGCGGCGGCGAGTCCATACATGGTGTTATTTGCCCGTTCAATTACCTCATCAATAGCCTTAAATTTGATAATGCTCATCACCGGGCCAAAGATTTCTTCTTGAGCAATCTTCATATCATCGCGGACATCCGCAAAGACTGTCGGTGCAATAAAGAAACCGTGATCGCCAACTTGAGTACCACCACAGAGCATTTGAGCGCCTTCGCGCATCCCCGACTCGATGTAACCCATCACCTTGTCGAATTGCTCTTTATCTACCTGTGGCCCTTGTTCTGTATTTGCATCAAAGGGATTACCCACAGTCCGCCGTTTAGCTCTAGCTACAGCTTTAGCTACAAATTCGTCGTAGCATTTTTCTTCGACAAACAACCGTGAACCTGCACAGCAGCACTGACCTTGGTTAAAGAATAGCGCTTGGTGGACACCTTCAATTGCTAAGTCCATATCAGCATCAGCAAAGACGATGTTAGGACTCTTACCGCCTAATTCCAAAGTTACCCGCTTCAGGTTACTCTTGGCAGCAGCCTCCATAATTAAATGTCCAACCTCAGTGGAGCCAGTAAACGCTACTTTGTCCACATCCATGTGACGAGAAATTGCCGCTCCAGCCGTTGGGCCGTATCCTGAGAGAATATTCACCACACCAGGCGGAAAGCCAGCTTCAATAATTAACTCACCTACCCGCAGTGCAGATAAAGGTGTTTGTTCAGCTGTCTTCATCACCACAGTGTTACCTGTAGCCAAAGCTGGTGCTAGCTTCCAAGCTTGCATTAATAACGGGAAATTCCAAGGGATAATTTGACCTACCACACCCACAGGCTCATGGCGTGTATAGCAAAAATAAGGGCCGTTAATCGGAATTGTTTTGCCTTGAACCTTATCCGCCCAACCTGCATAGTAGCGGTAACAACCAATTACTAACTCTAAATCACCCAAAGAATCATGTACAGGCTTGCCATTATCTAGAGTTTCCAGCCGTGCTAACTCATCAATATTTTGTTCAATTAAATCAGCTAGCTTATAAAGCAACTCACCGCGCTTAGTGGCAGACATCTTAGGCCATTCTCCACCCTTAAAAGCCGCGCGTGCTGCTTGTACAGCCTTATCCACATCTGGCGCATCTGCTTCTGCTACTGTACAGATAGTTTCACCTGTAGCCGGATTAATAGTTTCAAATCGGCGACCGCTGACACTTTCCACCCACTCATTATTGATCAGCAGTTGGGTTGGGCCGATTTTGACCTGTTGTGCTGGTACCGTTGTTGTAACCATCAGGCCTCCTTAAGCTAAGAGAAAATTTGCTTAAATCTATTAATTATGTTTTCTCGGATACAGCTAATTTGTAATTTTCTTTATAAGTTCTTCACTTTTGCTTAACACAGGATTTACATAAAGCTATCTCTTCAATTTATGACAACTTCCTAGGGTAAAAATTGGTCATCAGTAAAAATTCTGTTACCAAAACTGTTACGAGCGTATTATTAGCGATCGCCTAATTTATGATGATCTGTAGTTAAGCTCCTCACACTACACTTACAGCCGTGGAACTTTATGTTTCACGGTCTTTTCCTATAAGTGACAAATTTTTGTTATTGTGATTTCACAAAAAGGCGATCGCTTTTTTGTCTCACGCAGAGACGCGGAGGCTCAGAGGAAGAAGAGAGCAATAACCGCACTAACCTATACTGTCAGCAGTATAATTTTATTAATATCAGCGATAGATTTATGAGCAACAATCAACCAATACCCACATCCTCAACCAACCCCCGTAATGATTTGTTATTAGAAATAGAACAAACACCAGAACAATATATACCAGAATTACTACAATTTGTCCGTTTATTTCGGCAAAGTGTAGTTATGAAACAGGTTGCTTTAAATGATTGGGAAAAAGCCATGAATGAACTGAATCATAGCAATGATACTAAAAAGCAAGACAGGGTAGCCAATATTAAAATTCTATTTGATTCATGGAAGAGTTTAGATGAACACCAAGAACAACAAGACACATTAAAGATTATTGAATCTATGAAAGGTATTTCTATTTAAAAGAAGATGGCTCAGGTTATTATTTTAGATTCTGCACCTGTAGGATTAATTACTAATCCTCAAGCCACGCCTCTAGCTTTACAATGCCAAGAATGGTTTTATAATCTCTTTGAAAGAGGATATGAAGTAATTTTACCGGAAATTATAGATTATGAAATTAGACGAGAATTGTTGAGAGCAAATAAATTATCTGGAATTAGAAAACTTGATCAACTAAAGTCACAAATTATATATCTTCCGATTACAACGGAAGTCATGTTAAAAGCAGCAGAGTTATGGGCTAAAGCAAGAAATCAAGGTAAATCTACAGCAGATAACAAAGCTTTAGATGGTGATGTTATTTTGGCATCTCAATCGCTTTTAGTAGCTAATTATGAACATGAAGTGATTATCGCTACAAGTAATAAAAAACACTTATCTATATTTATTGATGCTAGAGAATGGCAAGAAATTTAGAAGGTGAAATGAGCGATCGCTTTTTTATCTCACGCAGAGACGCAGAGGCGGAAAGGAAGAAGAGACGGGGCGATCCCATTCTAGCAAATTTTATAAAAATTTAGTATGTGATATTTTAGCATCAGATTAGTAAGCAACTAATTTTAAATATCATCTTACTTTGGAAAAACTAAAAACAACTAATATTAAAATAAAGACTGTTTCAATGAGTAAATCAATTTCTGATAAAACAATACCGAAAGTATGGCTACTCAAATGTTATGGAGATGAGCGACAACACGCTGGTAATCTTGGTCATCAAGACAAAATCTCTGAGAGATATGAGTATGATGAAGACGTATCGAATCATAAACAATTAACAAAAGGTGATTTGGTTTTATTGCAGGATAAAAAGCAACTTATTGGTATTGCTAGTATTCAAAATATTGACGAATATTATGGTGATAAAACACTATTCCGTTGTCCTTCATGCGATAAGACTGGTACCTTTAAATATAGGAAAACAAAGACACCGCCGTTTTACTGTTACAAGTGCCGTTATAGCTTTGATAAACCTAAACTTGAGAATAAAAATTGTAAAAAATTTAGGGCTAAGTTTGGTGATACATTTATAGGAGCAGCAGGAGCTATTAAACTAGAGGTGCTACAAAAAGCTTGCTCAAAATATAATGCTATCAATGCCATTAACTTAATTGATTTACAGCAAATTCAGGTAACTATACTAGAACATGTGCCGGAGGTTGCTGAATTACTTCATAAAAATAACGATTATAAATATCTTCAAGGTGATGAAGCTTCTGAATATGTACCTGTAAATGAAGATAGACGTGAAACAGTATTTCGTCAAATTAAAGAACGTCGTGGACAATCAAAGTTTAGAGAATCGTTGCGTCAACGCTATAGTGACCAATGTATGATTACTGGTTTAAAGCTACTTGATGTGTTAGAAGCTGCTCATATCTTGCCCTATCGTGATACTGATGATAATGATCCAGATAATGGGCTTTTGCTACGTGCGGATTTACATACTTTATTTGATCTGAATTTGTTGGGTATTAACCCAAAATCTCTAGAAGTGAAGTTTCATCCAAAAGTTATGAAAACTGGTTATCAAAAGTTGGATGGTAGAAAACTTATCTGCTCTGAATATAAACCCCGTGAATCAGCACTTAAGTCTAGATGGAAACAGTTTTTAACCCGTCTTAAAGAAGAAGATTAAATTTTTAAAAATACCAAATAATTCAACTTTCCTAATTCTTTCTCTTCTTTGCATCTTTGCGCCTTTGCGTGAGCTAATTTCCTAACTAAAAAACTTGCCTTAGAAGCATCACACCCCCAAAGCAAGCCAACTCTCTAATTATTTCTTTACTTCGCGCTCTAGCGGTTCGTTAAAGCTGCTTCACTTCAGAAACCAGCTTCGACACCATATCCTTCGCGCTACCAAAAAGCATTGTAGTTTTATCTTTGTAGAACAACTCATTATCTACACCGGCAAAACCTGTACTCATCCCGCGCTTAATCACAATTGTCTGCTTTGCCCGATCTACTTCCAAAATTGGCATTCCATAAATTGGGCTATTAACATCAGTACGCGCCGCCGGATTGACTACATCATTAGCCCCAATTACTAAAGCTACATCTGCTTGTTCAAATTGGGGATTAATATCATCCATGTCATACAACTGGGTGTAAGCCACATTCGCCTCAGCCAGCAACACGTTCATGTGTCCTGGCATTCTCCCCGCTACAGGGTGAATGGCATATTTAACATCAACACCCATGCGTTCTAGTTGATCAGCCAACTCCCGCACGCTATGTTGTGCTTGAGCAACCGCCATCCCATAACCAGGCACAATTACTACAGAACGGGCATAACCCAACATCATTGCCCCTTCTTCAGGATCAATGCTGCGAACAGTTTGATCAATTGCACCACCAGCCGCTGCACCAGCAGCAGCGCCGCCTGTACCAAAAGCGCTGAACAGCACGCTGAACAGGGAACGGTTCATGGCTTTACACATAATCTCGGTGAGGATCAGCCCGGATGCTCCCACCAACGCCCCAGCGATGATTAACATATTGTTCATCACCACGAAACCTGCGGCGGATGCTGCTACACCGGATAAGGAGTTCAACAGCGAAATTACCACAGGCATATCGCCACCACCAATCGGGATGACGAACATAACACCGAGTATTAGAGAAACAGCAACTACTGCTAAGAATATAGGTAGGCTATCTGGTGTGACGATTAAGTAGGCACTACCCACTAAATAAGCAGCTAGCAGTAAAAGGTTAAATGGTTGCTGGAAAGGAAATGTAATCGGAGAACCACTAATTAAACCTTGCAATTTCGCAAAGGCGAGAAAACTACCTGTGAAGGTAACACCACCGATTAACACATCCAACAGCATGGAAATGTTCACATCCAGGGGTATGGATGAGCCAGAATCCAATAACCGCCAGAATTCGGCAACGGCGACTAATGCAGAAGCCGCACCACCCAAACCGTTGAGTAAACCCACCATTTGGGGCATTTCCGTCATTTGCACTTTGTAAGCTGCGATCGCGCCAATACCCGAACCAATCGCCAAGCCTAACAAAATCATCTCGTAGTTCAGCACGTGTTGATCCAACATTGTGGCGACAATCGCCAACAACATTCCCACGGCGGCGACAACATTACCGTTCCTAGCTGTTGCAGGTGAACCTAGCTTTTTTAAACCGAGAATAAATAAGGATGCAGCGACTAAGTACGTTAACTGAATCCCAGTTGGTAGAAAATCGCTCACGCCTTAATCTCCTTTTTCTTAAACATTTGCAACATTCTATCTGTCACTAGGAAGCCACCCACAACGTTGACTGTCGCTAGTATTACGGCAATTAAACCAAGAATAACTGCCACACTCGTTTCTCTAGCACCAGAAGCTACAATCGCCCCCAGTACAGCAATGCCAGAAATCGCGTTTGATCCCGACATTAAGGGAGTGTGTAAGGTAGGTGGTACTTTGTTGATGACTTCAAAGCCGATAAAAGATGCCAAAACAAATACAAACAAAGCAGCAAGTAATGCCTCTGACATGAAATAAAAACTCCTTGTGTAAATGGGCATGGGGCATAGGGCATAGCGCATTGGGTAATTGGTAATTGGTAATTGGGATTTTTTATTTCTCCCCAGTCCCCAATCCCCAGTCCCCAATCCCCAATCCCCAATCCCTAATCTCTAGTCCCCAATCCCTAGCCTCTAACTTTCAACGCTGCTAATTCTTCACTTACTCGTTGATTGCGAATCTCGCCTGCATGGGTAACGCAAGCTGCGTCAACGATGTCATCGGCAAAGTCTACCTGCAAAGCTTTTTCTTTACTAATCAGCAGTTGCATCAACGATGTCAGGTTTTTGGCATACAGTTGGCTGGCGTGGACGGGCATTGATGATGGTAAATTGATCGGCCCGATGATGGTGATACCGTTCCACACAATGTCTTTACCTGGATCGGTGCAAGCGCAGTTACCACCTTGTTCGGCTGCTAAGTCTACAATCACTGAACCTGGCTTCATCTGTCTCACCATTTCTTCGGTGACTAACAGTGGGGCTTTTTTCCCTGGAACTTGGGCGGTAGTAATCACCACATCAGCGTTTTTGACGTGTTCAGTAACCACTTCTTGAGTGCGTTGTTTGCTAGCTTCGGAGATTTCTTTGGCGTAGCCACCAGCCGCTACGGTTTCTTCTTCGAGCTTAACTTCGACGAATTTTGCCCCTAAGCTTTGCACTTCTTCCTTAACGGCGGGACGGATATCAAAGGCTTCTACCACTGCTCCCAAGCGTCTAGCGGTGGCGATCGCTTGCAATCCTGCTACACCTGCCCCCATGATAAATATTTTCGCAGGGGCGATCGTGCCTGCGGCTGTGGTGAGCATAGGGAAATATTTCGGTAATGCAGCAGCTGCTATTAATACGGATTTATAACCAGCTAGGGATGCTTGCGAGGACAATGCATCCATGCTTTGCGCCCTGGTAGTACGGGGGATCAATTCCATACTCAAAGCTGTAACTTGGCGATTTGCCAGTTTCTCTACCACCGCTGGATTTCCTAAAGGATTTAAGAAGCTAATTAAGACAGATCCTGCTTTGAGAAAATCAATTTCTGAACGTCCATCTTCTCTTTCTTGTGGTGGACTAACTTTCAATAAAATATCTGTTTCGCCCCATAACGTAGCGGGATCGCCAATAATTTTCGCTCCTGCTGCTTCATAGGCAGAATCGCTAAAAAATGAGCGCTCTCCCGCGCCTGTTTCCACCCAAACTTCTAAACCTTGTTTTACCAATTTGGCAACAACATCCGGAATTAAAGCTACACGACGCTCACCAACTTCTATCTCTTTAGCTACTGCTATTCTCATGAAATCTCCTGGAGATAAATACCTAAATATCTGCAAATTTTGTAATTTTTTGCTGAATGATTCCCCGCTCTCATACCGCATAGGCTGGTCATTTCAGCCATTGCATTACTTTATAGATTGCATCTTGACCCTTTGTCGTTTTACTCATCACTTCCTAGGCCAAGGCTCAGCTTGCTACTCAACAGATGCTAACAATTTTAGATAATTAAGATAGGCCTACATACTGCACATCCTATGTTGATTCCCAAATTGTGCATCTGTCTCTTCAGCTTATTTTAGGGATTTAAAAATTTTGTATTCCTCTATGACATATTGCAATATGCATCCATTTAGAAAAAACTTGATTCTGCCCAAAGTAAATTTTGATGGCAACTACTTGGATTCACGCGTGTTTTTATCAATCTAGCCCAACTTAACAGGCGATCGCTGTTTGTATCTCTCAATTTTTATAACAAAGGTCTTACAATTCAGATACATTTATACATATTCAGCAACACAATTCCGATCCCCGATGAGGGATTGGGGACTGGTGACTAGGGACTGGTGACTGGTGACTCGGGAAAAATAACTAATGACCAATGACCAATGACCAATGACCAATGACCAATGACCAATGACCAATGACCAATGACCAATGACCAATGCCCTATGCCCCAAAACCATATGACACTTTTTATTGCCTTTTAACGTCTATTTTTAGAAATTCAGTAGTAAAGTTTAGTTACGAATACTAAATTTTTAGTTATTTAGATAACCAAGCTTACTAGTTGATAGTGAGGAGCCTTAATTATGCGACGTTTACTTTCTACTTTAGCGGTGACTAGCTGCTTGTTGACAGGTTTCCAAGCTGTCAGCTGGGCACAGGGTTTACCAGGATTAACACTATTTAGTGGGATTAAATCTGAAAATCAACTGCCCTACCGTTTAGACTTTGGCGGACAAGCTGATGGTTGGGATCGTTATATTTTAAGAATTCCCGCCCAAAAAATGAAATTGGCTGTAGCTCAATTTGCTATTACCTACCCTGATTATTACAAAGGAAATTTTGATCCTAAACAGGTTGAGGTGAAAGTCAAAGGCAAATCTGTTCCTGTATCTGAAGTGAAGTGGGATAAGGAAGGACGGGTAATCGAAATTTTTCCTGAAGAACCAGTGCCAGCAGGTAGCAAAGTGGAAGTGGTGTTATCTAACGTGAAGAACCCTACCTTTGGGGGAGTGTACTATTTCAACTGCCAAGTTCTCTCACCTGGTGATGTCCCAATGTTGCGTTATGTGGGTTCTTGGGTTTTGAGTATTAATTAATTTGGGTAATGGGTAATGGGTAATGGGTAATAGGAAACAAATGCCAATTAACCCTTGACTTTTGACGGTGCCAATTTTAAATTTTTTGGTTCATGTTCCACCCACAAGGGGCAGGACAAATCTAAAATCTAAAATCCGCCTATCCCCACACTCTTGTAGTTGGGATCAATCCAAAATCCAAAATCTCAAATTAATTGACCCTTGACCATTTACCGGAATCTCTACCTTTTACCTGTAATAGTGATAAAATAAGAGATTGTGACTTTTTATAAGCATCACCTAAGAGGAGGACTGTATGCAGAGAACGCTGGGCGGTACTAACCGTAAGAGGAAAAGGACTTCTGGGTTTCGCGCTAGAATGCGGACACCAGACGGCAGAAATGTCATTCGCGCTAGAAGGAAAAAAGGCCGTCATCGTTTGAGCGTTTAGGGCACATTAGGCGAAAATAGCATCTGTGGCTTTGCCCAAGGCGAATCGGCTAAAATCCCGAAAAGATTTCCAGGCAGTTTTCCGAGAAGGAATTCGGCGACATGGTGCTTATTTCACATTAAGGGCCTTGAAACCGTCGGCTTCCAAAAAGTCTCCTTTGGATACTGCCCCTGAGACTACACAACTAACTGATGCTGATTCCAAGCATCTGGATAGTACAAAATTTGGTATTTCCATTAGCACAAAAGTCAGCAAGCGTGCAGTAATCCGCAATCGGATTAAGCGGCAGATAACAGTAGCTTTGCATCAGTTGTTGCCCAAATTGTCACCTGGATGGCGGTTAGTGGTAGTTGTGAAACCAACGGCAGCAGAACGAGAGTGCGTAAGCCAACAATTTCTGCAAGAATTAGAGCAGTTGTTAGCACAAGCCGAGGTACTCAATGGGCATTCGTGAAGAAATTTATTATGAAGGTGGCCCTCACGTTGGGGATTTAATTCTTAACCTGCTGTTTGGGCTAACTGTCATCGGGATTCCATTGGCAGTTGGGGCAATTGTCAGAGCTTTGTGGCTACGCTACCGCATCACCGATCGCCGAGTAACTGTGACTGGGGGTTGGATGGGACGCGATCGCACTGACGTAATTTACGCAGAAATTGTCAAAATCGTCAAAGTTCCCCGTGCTATTGGCTTGTGGGGGGATATGGTGCTAACCCTCAGAAATGGTAGCCGTCTAGAAATGCGGGCTATTCCTAATTTCCGGGAAGTTTATGAATATATTAACGAAAAAGTTGTTGCTAAAAATCCCGAATATAGCGCGGCTGCTAAGTAGTTAATTAACTCATAGTGCTGAGTCTGAATTTCTTGAGTTCAACGCCCAAAAAAGGCTTGAATCAGAGAAATAAATGATAAAAGCAATCACTCAGCTTGTTTAGTCTCTATCATCTTCCCTACTCAGCACTTAAAAAAGCTCGTTGACTTTAACATTCAATTGTTAATATCATGTGCGGCTATCCGTAGTGGATGATAGTCGCAGACCGATCTTGATTTAGATAAATTAGATTCAGTTAGTTTACAGTACCTCAGGTTGAATTCAGAATAATGGATTTTGGTATCGGGTTTCTCTCGAACAACGTGATGCTGCCAATCATAGATTTTTTCTATGGTATTGTGCCTAGCTATGGATTGGCGATCGTTGCTTTAACATTGATAATCCGCTTTGCGCTCTATCCCCTGAGTGCTGGTTCCATCCGGAATATGCGGCGGATGCGGATTGTTCAGCCTCTGATGCAAAAGCGGATGGCAGAAATCAAGGAGCGTTATAAAGACGATCCGCAAAAGCAGCAAGAGGAAATGGTTAATGTCCAGAAAGAATTTGGTAACCCTCTGGCTGGCTGTTTACCACTGCTGCTGCAAATGCCAGTATTGTTGGCGTTGTTTGCGACTTTGCGGGGTTCACCCTTTGCTGGAGTCAACTACAGCGTTAACTTACAAGTCTTTCCCGCAGAACAAATCGAACGAATTCAACCCCAAGCCTTTGCTACTCCCCCCCAAAACATCTACATTGCTGATGGGGAACACAGCCGTATTACGGCTATCCTTCCTGGAGGCAATAAATTAGCGGTTGGGGAAAAAACTAAAATACAATATCAGACCCTTGAAGGCAAACCATTTCAGGTGCTTTTGGCAGAACACCCAGAAAACAATAAATTGTCTCCTGAATGGAAAGTTGTCAAAGGCGAAGACAGAATTAAAATTGACGCTGAAGGCAATATAGAAGCCTTAGAGCCTGGAGATGTCACCATTCAAGGTACCATCCCCGGACTAGCAGCAGATAAAGGATTTCTGTTCATTGATGCTTTAGGTAGAGTCGGCGCAACCGATCCCGACGGCACAATCCACTGGGATATTGTGGCGATGGTGATTTTCTTTGGTATCAGTCTCTACGTTAGCCAAATTCTTTCCGGGCAAAATTCTAGCGGTGGTAACCCACAGCAAGATACGGTCAACAAAATCACCCCTGTGATCTTTTCGGGGATGTTTTTGTTCTTCCCACTACCAGCTGGGGTTTTGATGTATATGGTAATTGGGAATATCTTCCAAACTCTGCAAACCTTTATTCTCTCCCGCGAACCCTTACCGGAAGAATTGCAAAAAATCGTAGCAACCCAAGAAAAAGAAGCAGCAGTGGCAGATCAAAAAGCATTGCCATTTGAGCCCAAAAGTTCTAAGAAAAAGGCTACAAATTGATCATGAGCAACAGTCCCATGCAGCGAGGGCAGCAATGGTTAAAAACATTGCTGCTACTTACTGGGGTATCTGCTGAGGTTGGGGGGAATTTAGAACCTGCTCAACCTCAGGGCGGCGACTCCGAAGAACCAGATAACTACTGGTTGACAATTGATGAAACGAACCTCAACCCTGAGCAAATTAGAACTTTAATTGGTAGCGATGGTTCAGTACTAGACGCAGTTCAGTATCTAGCTAATTCAGTACTGAACATCAACCAACCACAAGAAGAGCAAGCTTCTTATACCATTGAGTTGAATGGCTACCGAGTCAAAAGAGAAGCTGAAATCCGCGCATTGGCAGAAGCAGCTTCTGAGGAAGTGCGAACCACAGGCAGAGAAGTAGAAATAAAATCCCTAAGTTCGGCTGAAAGGCGGCAAATTCACACATTTTTAAAAGAATTTGCAGATTTAGAAACCTTTAGCCGCGGCAAAGAACCACATCGTCATCTTGTAGTTCGTCCGGCACTCGAGCCTTAGGGGATTGGGTAATGGGCATTAGGGGCTAGGTACTAGGAAAAACCTTGACCCTTGACCCTTGGCTCTTGGCAACCCTCACTAAAAGCTAAAATAAAGATCTAAATATCAGCAATTTTGCTGGTAGTTAAACTAAATTTCGTTTCGTGAGGATATCTCACAAATCCTATGGACGCAATTTTTATTCCGCAGCTCACCAAAGCCCCGGAGCGGACAGAGGAAATTCAAGTTCAGGATTTTCTGCCTGGTTTGGACACTTTGACTCCTGTTCGTGGCGTGATTCGCGTACAGCATCAAGGTAATTACTTAGAAGTAGCCACTCAGGCAGAAGCGATTATTACTTGTACTTGTAACCGCTGTTTACAACAATACAATCAGCGTTTGGTAGTTGATACTCAGGAAGTTATTTGGTTAGACGTAACAGCTAATCAAATCAACGACTTGCCATTAGAACGGGAAGTAGCAGTTGAAGATTTGGTTGAAACTCTACCGCCTGATGGCTATTTTTATCCTGGTGAATGGTTGTATGAGCAGATGTGTTTAGAATTCCCTCAGCGCCAGCTATGTGACCTTAATTGCCCTGGTATTTTGAGTACTGCGGCTGAGAGTTCGCAAAAGTCAGTTGATAGCCGTTGGGCTGGTTTAGAGGCTTTGAAAAAGCAACTTCCGGGATAGTTGCTAGACTTGGTAGTTACTTTTTGTGTTGAATTTGAGCGCTTGGCGCTCATTAAAGATATTTTAACCAGCAAAAATAAGCTATTACGCATCGCAGCAAAAGATTTGCTAAGTTTCTGGCTGTTGTTGTTTTTAGTTATTAGTTGTGAGAGACAATACAACCTTTAACAATGGGATAAGAACTAATAACACTAACAGCTACTTATGAGCTTTCGTGAAGAGTTTAAACTGCTGCTACGCGCCCGCTATCCTTTGATTTATATTCCTACTTATGAAGAGGAACGGGTAGAAACTGCGATTCGAGAAGAAGCAGCCAACCAAGGTAATCGTCCTGTATATACTTGGGATTTTGTGGATGGCTATCAGGGGAACCCCAATGATGAGGGTTTTGGGCGGCGCAACCCACTGCAAGCTTTGGAATTTATTGAAAAGTTACCAGCTTCAGCACCAGGGGTAATGATTCTGCGGGATTATCATCGCTTTTTAGAAGATGTGGCGATCGCGCGCAAACTTCGTAACCTAGCCAAACTTCTCAAATCGCAACCGAAAAATATTGTGATTCTATCGCCCCGGATTGCGATTCCGGACGACTTAAGCGAAGTGCTGACAGTTGTGGAATTTCCGTTACCAGCCGCCACCGAAATTCAAAAAGAGGTGGAACGCTTGCTACAAACGACTGGTAACTCTCTTCCCAGGAAAGTCGTAGATGATTTGGTGCGCTCTTGTCAAGGGCTATCTATGGAGAGAATTCGCCGGGTTTTGGCAAAAGCGATCGCTACTCACGGTGAATTGCAACCAGAAGATGTGGATCTGGTTTTGGAAGAAAAGCGCCAAACTATTCGCCAAACCCAAATTTTGGACTTTTACCCTGCTACCGAGCAAATTTCTGATATTGGCGGACTAGATAACCTCAAAGATTGGCTGTTGCGACGGGGTGGTTCATTTACCGAACGAGCGCGACAGTATGGCTTACCACATCCCCGTGGTTTAATGTTGGTGGGAATTCAAGGGACTGGAAAATCCTTAACAGCAAAAGCGATCGCTCATCATTGGCATTTACCTTTATTACGCTTAGATGTTGGGCGGTTGTTTGGTGGTTTGGTGGGAGAATCAGAATCCCGTACTCGCCAAATGATCCAAGTAGCTGAGGCTTTAGCACCTTGTATTTTGTGGATTGATGAAATAGATAAAGCCTTTTCTGGACTTGGTAGTAAAGGTGATGCAGGAACTACAAGCCGAGTATTTGGTACATTTATTACTTGGTTAGCAGAAAAAACTTCACCTGTATTTGTGGTCTCCACCGCTAACGATATCCAAGCCTTACCACCAGAAATGTTGCGGAAAGGGCGATTTGATGAAATATTCTTTGTTGGTTTACCAACCCAAGAAGAGAGAAAAGCAATTTTTAATGTCCATTTATCCCGACTGCGCCCCCATAACTTGAAAAGTTATGACATCGACAGGCTAGCATACGAAACACCCGATTTTTCTGGAGCAGAGATTGAGCAAACTTTAATTGAAGCGATGCATATTGGATTTAGTCAAAATCGCGACTTTACCAACGACGATATTTTAGAAGCTGCCAGTCAGATTATACCCCTGGCCAGAACCGCTGTAGAGCAAATTCAGCAACTACAAGAATGGGCTGCAGCTGGACGAGCGCGGTTAGCATCAAAACAAACGCCGTTAAGCGATACCTTCGGTAAGCTACGCTAATGCCAGCTGCAATAATAGGTTAGTCAATCGATTTTAGTTTTGGATTTTGGATTGTAGATTGACCCCAACAAGGTTTAGTACTTGGCCCAAGGAATTTAAATTTTAGATCTCCGGATTTGTTCCACCTTAACTTGGCGGGGTATCTAAGTTACTAGTTTGCAGAATCCCAAACAATCTAAAATCAGCAATCTAAAATCTAAAATTTGCATTGTCCAGAGTCTAGATTTTTAACCCTTGACCGTTGACCCTTGACTCTGGACAATTGACGATTGGTAATGAGGTTATAAAATATGTTTTCTAACTTACTTAAATTTATACTCGGGTTTCTGTTGGCGATCGCTATCTTAATAGGTACTGGTGTTGCTACTGCACTCTATTTCATGAATAGAACTGCTATACCACCTACCAAGCCAATTTTTGCCAACGATCATCCTTCACAGCGAACCCAATCTCCCAAAGCAACTGAAGCAGCAGCCACCAAAACTGAAGCTAAACCAGAAAGCACCTCAACTCCTACAGCTACAGAAACACCTAAAACTGAAGAATCACCAAAACCATTACCACCAGGAGCTTACCAAGGAAAAGTTACTTGGGCTCAAGGCTTGAGTTTGCGAGCCGAACCCAAACAAGATGCGGAACGTGTGGGTGGCGTTGGTTTTAATCAAAAAGTGATCGTTTTAGAGGAAAGCGACGATAAATTATGGCAAAAAATCCGCCAGGAAGATACCAATCAGGAAGGCTGGGTGAAAGCAGGTAATACTGAAAAATTAGAAGACAACGCAGAAGTACAACAGCCAGAACAAGACCAATAAATACGGAAAACAGGCTGCTAAATTTCTGCATCGTAACTGAAATTAATTTATCGCAATCAAAATTAAAGAGTGGTTCCATCGATTAACCTGGCGAAGTTTTTCTTTCCAGGTTTCTTTTTTCGATAATGTATTAATTTAGTTTCTCTTCCTAGTTATCCTATAGTATACTGGTAGCCAAAATTCCTCACGGACTAGGGGCTAGGGGCTAAAGAAAAAAGATTTTCATTCTAGGTTATTCCCAAACCAAAACTAATGGACTGACTTAAAAATGTGGCATTTGGGGTTTAGTGTTTGGCATTTGGTGTTTAGGCCTATTACCAATTGCCCATTACCCAATCCCCAATTCCTAGTCCCCAATACCCAACACTAAATACCAAACCCTCGATTTTATGGAAGTCATTGGTGATCTACATAGCGCCGCAGTCTACGAAGCATCCGCAACCCTAGAGATTGTTCCTGTCCCAGCTAATTTGAGATTCTGGAATTGGACAAATCTGTCTAGCGCCTTGGCGATGCGTTTTTTACCTGTAGCATTAACCTTGTCACTTCTCAGTGTCGCTGGGCAAAGTTTAGCAGTACAGAAAGTAGGAAGTAATGGCGCTGAAGTCACGAACATTCAGCAGTGCTTGCAAAAGTTAGGTTTCTTTCGTGGCCCAGTTAGCGGGAAATTTGCTTCCATAACTCAGCAGGCGGTGATTGCATTCCAGCAGGCTAATAGGCTACCTGCTGATGGAGTTGTGGGTGATAGCACTGCGCGATCGCTTCAACAAGCCTGCCGAGGTAGAATCGCTAGTAATAGTAGCAGTGGTAATCTGCGGCTAGGTAGCAGAGGGCCAGAAGTTGTGAAACTGCAACAACGTTTACAACGCCAAGGCTATTTTCAAGGCCCAATAACAGGCTATTTTGGCCCGCAAACTCAGCAAGCGTTAATTCGCTCTCAACAATCTTCGCGAAACTCTACAAGACCTCGACAAGCACCCTCTAATATACCCAGCGCCGGAGGGGAATATCCAATTTTGTTGGAAGGTAGCCAAGGCCCGGCAGTAACTAGGTTACAACAGCGGTTACAACAACTGGGTTATTTTCAGGCTAATCCTACTGGTAAATTTGGCCCGATTACCAAAGATGCTGTAATTGCATTTCAGCGCAATGCTGGTTTACCTGCTGATGGAATTACAAATCGACAAACTTGGAACAGACTGCTGGCTCCTACTAGTAGTCCTTCTAATCCAGTCATACCAAACACAACTAGTCTTGCGCCGCAACAAATTAGAGAACTACAAGAAGGTTTACGACAGTTAGGATACTTGCAAGCTAATCCTACAGGCAATTTTGGCCCTTTGACTAGGGATGCCCTACTCCGATTCCAGCGAGATTACCAATTAGCTGTTGATGGAGTAGCTGATACACAAGCTTTGCAAGCAGTACGTGGCGTTGTGCAGAATAGACAAGCTTATCAAGCTCCCCCACAAACCAGGGATTATCTCACAGTTGGCGATAGTGGCGAGAATGTGAAAGCTGTCCAACAGCGTTTATTGCAATTAGGATTTTTTAATACAAATCCTGATGGTTATTATGGTGAAAATACTAGGTCTTATGTGTACGCATTCCAGCAATATTCTAGAATCAATCCCACTGGAAATGTTGATGCACAAACCTGGCAAGCATTAGGTTTAAATACATCTCCTGTCGATACTGGTGCTAATAATAATCAGAATCGCTATGTGGTTATCGTTCCGATTCATAATACTGATACTCTCAACAAAGTCAGACAGTATATAGCTAATCCGGTTGTAGAGAAATCAGGCTTAGGAGATTATGTGAATGCAGGTAGATTTGGGAATAGAACAGAAGCCGAGAATTTATCTAAACTGTTACGCTCTTATGGTTTAGATGCCAGGGTAGAGTATTTTTAATAGTCAAAGGTCAAAGGTCAACATCAAAGTTGGATGAGTGAATAATCCAATGAAAAATGACCAATGACAACTTACTTTAAGCTACTAAAAAAGAAGGATTAAGACGACGGGATTTAGACTTTTGTAGTAATCTTGTAGTGTCTTCAGCTGATAGAGGACGGCTAAATAGATAGCCTTGCATGAGTTCGCAATCTAGAAGTCGTAATAAATTGCGTTGTTCTTCTGTTTCTACACCTTCAGCCACAACTGCAAGCTTTAATCCATGTGCTAAAGCAATAATTGCAGTTGTGATGGCAGCATCATGATTATCATCAGACAAATCTCTCACAAAAGATCTGTCAATTTTTAAGCAATGGATCGGAAAATTTTTGAGATAACTGAGAGAACAATATCCTGTACCAAAATCATCTATAGAGATAGAAACACCTAAAGCGTGTAATTCACTTAAAATTCTTTTAGTGAACTCAACATTTTTCATGGCTATGCTTTCTGTAATTTCTAACTCCAAACATTTATGGTTTAATTGAGTTTCTGACAATATCTGCTGCACCATAGTCACTAAGTTTGGTTGCTGAAATTGACGTGCAGAAAGATTCACAGCAACAGAAAGCGATGGTAAATTTAGCGCTTCTTGCCAAGCTTTATTTTGAGCGCAAGCAGTTCTTAACACCCATTCCCCAATCGGTATAATTAATCCAGTTTCTTCTGCAAGAGGAATGAATTTTGCGGGTGGAATTAAACCTAGTTCTAAATGTCGCCAGCGCAGTAAAGCTTCTATTTTGGTAATTTCACCTGTGGTGATATTGACCTGTGGTTGATAGTAAACTTCAAATTCTTGGCGTTCTAAGGCAGAGTGCAAACTATTTTCTAAAGTTAACAATTCTGAAGAACCAGAATTTATGGCTGAATTATAGAACTGGTAATGATTTCGTCCTTGAGATTTGACACGATATAGTGCTATGTCAGCATGTTTAATCAAAGTTTCGGCATCTTGTCCATGCATCGGATAAAGAGCAATACCAATACTGACGCTGATATGCAACTGGTAGTTTTCGATTTCAAATACTGGTTTAAAAGCTGCCAAAATGCGTTCTAGAATCTTGGTAACTTCTTGAGTGTCGTTAATTTCTGGCAAAATTAGGGTGAATTCATCACCTCCCCAGCGCGCGATAGTGTCAATATCCCGCAGACAGTCTATAAGACGTTGAGCCACAATTTGCAATAATTGATCGCCAACAGCATGACTTAAAGTATCGTTGATGACTTTGAAGCGGTCTAAGTCTAAAAAACACACCGCTAGTTTGCTACGATTTTTCTGTGCTTGTGCTAAGGCCTCTGAAAGTCGCTCATTAAATAGCACGCGGTTCGGTAAATCTGTTAACAAGTCGTGTAAAGCTTGATGACGGATTTTGGCTTCTGCTAACTTATGAGCTGTGATGTCTCGAAAACTCCAGACTCTACCGACGATTTTGCCGTTAATGCGCTGAGGTTGGGAATAACGCTCTAAGACTCTGCCATCCTTAAAGGCGATCGCATCATAAAGCTGTGTGTCAGGGTTAAAGTATAATTCTCTAATTGTAGCAAAATACTGTTTTGGCGCTTCTAGCTGTTTCATCGCTAATCTCAGCACTTCTTTGTAATTTCCAGAAGTGATTAAGGACTCGGGAATACGCCACATCTGGAGAAACTTTTGATTAAAGCCGGCAATTTTACCTTGATTATCTATAACTAAAATTCCATCGGCGGTAGATTCTAAGGTCGCCCATTGCAAAGACAGTGATTTTTCTAGTTCGGTTTGTATCCGCTTGCGCTCCGCAATTTCTCTGTGCAACTCTGCTGTACGTTCTTGAACTACATTCTCTAAGTGATAAGCAGAATCTTGGGTTTCTAAAATTGCCGTCTTTAGGGCATGATCTGCTAATAAACGATCATGTACTAGGGAAAGCGCACCTACTACCGCTTGCAAAAATGCTGTTTCTTTAGCTTCCCAAATCTGTGTTACTTCACATTTATCAAAACCAATAAAACCAATAAAATTACCTTTAGCGATAATGGGTAAAATCAATATTTTCAGAACATCCTGTAGCTTTAAAGCCTGAAGTTCTGTTTCACTCAATTCTTTTACTATCTCAGCAACAATATCACCCCGTGCTAATAGCTTTAACCAGCGTGGGCAGAATTTTGTATAAGATAGCTTGTGCCAGGGGTGGTTTTCAATTTTGGATGGGATACCTTCAGCGCACCACTCAGCTTGTAGATGCATGATTAAATCGCCATCATCAGAAAAATGATTTTCAAATATGTATACACGACTAACCTGACAAGCTTTTCCTAAAGTTTGCAGAATTTCTGTATAACATCTGAGTTGGTTATCAAAATTCAGCAACGACTGTTCAATAGAAGCCAGCGCTTCTAGATAACAAGTGTCACAATTAGAAGCCAATTCTTTTACAGATTGACTTAATTGATTAGTTTCATTTGTTCTGACTGCTGGAGATGGTTTATTTATGAGAAATAAATTAGTGTTTTCCTGCGTGATTGATTCGATTTCTTGTGTATTTCTCTCTAAAACTTTCCTAGAAAAACTTTTGCGGAGATTTGCAACTTTTCGTGAACGATAATTTTCCATATATAAGGCAATTATTCTGACCACTAAGTAGATGCATAAACCAACCATCAAGACGAGCATAGTAGTTTCTGTTATGGTAGATGGCGTATTTTTAGCTTGTAGTAATACCCTGGAAAATTGCATAATCAATAACCTGATTTAATATATAACTAATCAGCATGATTTTTCTATCTAAGTATTTTAATTTATTTTTATTTTGATATTTTACGTACTTAGATTTGCTGTAATATTTATTTTTTTGTAATTACCAATATTGTTAGTAGTAAGTCATAATTTCTTAACTTTAGAGATATTTGTATAAATATCTCTAAAGTTAATTGGATAGATATTAATAACTATGAAAAAACATCCCAGTGAATTATTGGGATATTAATTAGCAGAGATTTGAGCCTAAATTTAACAGATAAAACAACACTTAAATATTGAGCATCATATCTAATTTAGACATTTTGAATGCTCTGCTGCATAGTTAATCACAATAGAAAATATACTGTAAACAGTATGTTTTTGTGAATAATCAAATATTATATGATTCTCCGCAAATTGCATAGTTGTGTCAGAAATTAACTATTATAGAAATTTACATTTAGTGAATCTTTTATATTAAATCTCTGTTTTTTTAATCTTATAAACTTAATATTAAATTAATATTTATTTTTGTTAACAAAACTTTAACAATCCTTTAAAGACCCATTCTTCCTAGCACTCTAAGAGATTTAATCAAAATCCTGGGCTTTTATTTGGTAGTAAAAGTCTTGAGATATAGATGCTTCTGGAAATATCAAACCATACAGGTTTATCTCGATTTGTGATTGGGATATAAATAATGAAAGCTTACAAATACCAATGAGATAAAATTTTCCTATATGGTATAAAAACTGACAAATCTGTATACCAATTTAGACATGGTGTCTTTTAAAAGGGAGCAGAGAAGAATTGTATAGTTAGTTTCCTTGTTCCTCTTTACTGCTTTGTGTTGAAAATAGGGCTTAGGGGCTAGAGGAAAGAGCTTTTATCCTGATTGGCCTAGCTTGAACGTGTTGAGTGCTGAGTAAAAATCCCAGCCTCAATTTTATGCAATGCTTGTGCAATTTCTTGTATTAGGAAATCTTCCTCTGCTACCGTTCAATCCCGATTGATAGTCAAGATTTATCTACCCAATTCGGCAAGTAAGCGGCGAATCGCTCCGGAATCCTTAGCATCAGGAACTTTTGCCAGATAAGTTTGCAAATCGTCAGCCGCTTGGGGGTAGTAACCGAGTTGATAGTAAATTAAACCGCGATCGCGTAATTCTAAACTTACGCCAGGAAACAATAGTAAAATTCGCTCTACTGCTGCGAGGCTTTTTTCTAAGTCTTGCTTTTTGAGGTAAATAAACTTGAGATTTGTGAGTATCCGTGCCAATAGCTGCCGATGACTCACGGTGGCTAAATATTCTGGCTTTAACTCCACCGGTTGCTGAAACATCTGAGACAGCCTATCCTGGCAATCTTGGGCAAATAAAACTTCACCACCATTGAATGCATCGACAAAAACCTCCATCTCTGCAATATTTGGGCGGATGAGGAAATGTCCAGGCATTCCTACACCTTGCATAGGGAAATCAATCCGGCGGGACACTTCCATATAAACCAATGCCAAGGTGATAGGTATCCCTAGCCGCCGATCAATCACATCATTTAAAAAGCTGTTGCGTGGATCGTAGTAGTCTGCTTTATTTCCCGCAAATCCCAAGTCATCGTAGAGATATTGATTAATAGTTTGAATTACCCGCATTGGGTAGGGTGAATCAGGTAAGCGTTCTTGTAACTCCAATGCCATTGTCTCAAAGGCATTGAGGTATTCTTCCAAATCTAGGTGAGGATATTCTTCCTGGGCAATATATAAAGCTGCCTTTACCAGGTCGATATGCTCGTCAGGCTGCTGAATCTCCTGGTAAAAATATTGTCGCGCTGACGAGAAATTCATAAGCAATTACTCGGTGGAGGTATGAAGTTGAAGCGGGTCAACTGACAGCAGTTTTCCGTACCTCTCTTTATCTTAGGGATATTCACAAAATTTGAAAACGGAATTTATTACCAAGGTCAACACTCAACAGTTGTAGAGACGCGATTAATCGCGTCTCTACTCAAATATCGAAATTTAGTTTGTTCTCCAATGCCCAATGCCCCATGCCCCATGCCCTATGTACCGATCCCCAATTCCCAACTCCAAGTCTTAACAATCAATTTATGGCGGATAAGGGGGTCGTTCAGTGTTAATCTGAAAAGTGACATTACTTCATATTATGTCGTCTACGACCCTATCTGAAATATAGCTTCAATCATTAGGCTCAGCATGGTCACCACCGCAGAAAAAACAAACATCGGTTACATTACCCAAATCATTGGTCCTGTTGTAGACGTTAAATTTCCCGGCGGGAAATTGCCGCAAATCTACAACGCCTTGACCATCAAAGGCTCCAACGAAGCTGGACAAGAAATCAACCTGACCGTCGAAGTACAGCAACTGCTAGGCGACAACCAGGTGCGGGCTGTTGCTATGAGCACCACCGATGGCTTAGTGCGTGGTCTGGAAGTGGTAGATACTGGCGCTCCCATTAACGTGCCAGTTGGTAAAGCTACCTTGGGTCGGATTTTCAACGTTCTTGGCGAACCTGTAGATAACCAAGGGCCTGTAAATCCTGAGGCAACATTGCCTATCCACCGCGATGCTCCCAAATTCACCGATCTGGAAACCAAACCTTCTGTGTTTGAGACCGGAATTAAAGTTGTCGATCTACTGACTCCTTACCGACGTGGCGGTAAGATTGGTCTATTTGGCGGTGCAGGTGTTGGTAAGACCGTGATCATGATGGAGTTGATCAACAACATCGCTACTCAGCACGGTGGCGTATCCGTTTTCGCTGGCGTGGGTGAGCGCACTCGCGAAGGTAATGACCTCTACAATGAAATGATTGAATCTGGGGTAATCAACAAAGATAACCTCAATGAATCAAAAATTGCTCTAGTTTACGGTCAAATGAACGAACCACCTGGAGCAAGAATGCGGGTAGGTCTGTCTGGATTGACAATGGCCGAATACTTCCGTGACGTTAACAAACAAGACGTACTGCTGTTTGTTGACAACATCTTCCGGTTCGTACAAGCAGGTTCAGAAGTATCTGCGCTGTTGGGACGGATGCCTTCTGCGGTAGGATATCAGCCTACTCTGGGTACTGACGTAGGTGCATTACAAGAGCGGATTACCTCAACTACAGAAGGTTCTATTACCTCTATTCAAGCAGTATACGTACCTGCGGACGACTTAACTGACCCCGCACCTGCAACCACCTTTGCTCACTTGGACGGAACAACCGTACTGTCTCGTGGTTTAGCTTCTAAGGGCATTTATCCAGCGGTAGACCCCTTAGGCTCTACTTCTACCATGCTTCAGCCTGAAATTGTTGGGGATGAACACTACAGCACTGCTCGTGCTGTACAAGCAACATTGCAGCGCTATAAAGAACTGCAAGACATCATCGCCATTCTCGGTTTGGATGAATTGTCTGAAGAAGACCGTCTGACTGTAGCACGCGCCCGGAAGGTTGAGCGCTTCTT
Source organism: Calothrix membranacea FACHB-236 (assembly GCF_014696315.1). Taxonomy (GTDB): domain Bacteria; phylum Cyanobacteriota; class Cyanobacteriia; order Cyanobacteriales; family Nostocaceae; genus Aulosira; species Aulosira membranacea. Next base: position 47,850 of record NZ_JACJPX010000004.1, on the reverse strand, counting down.
ATCTCAGCCATTCTTCGTGGCAGAAGTATTTACTGGTTCTCCTGGTAAGTATGTGAAGTTGGAAGACACCATCAAAGGGTTCCAAAAAATTCTGTCTGGCGAATTGGACGATCTGCCAGAACAAGCCTTTTACTTGGTGGGCGACATTAACGAAGCGATCGCTAAGGCTGAAAAGCTCAAAGGTTAGTCATTGGTCATTGGTCATTAGTCATTAGCATCAGTCCTAGTGACTAATGGCAAATTACGAAAGACAGAAGACAAAGGACAACAGACAAATGACATTAACCGTTCGTGTAATTTCTCCAGATAAAACTGTGTGGGATGCCGAAGCTGAAGAAGTAATTCTACCCAGCACCACTGGTCAGTTAGGTATCTTGAGTGGACACGCACCGCTGTTGACCGCCCTGGATACAGGCGTAATGCGCGTACGTGCGAACAAAAATCAAGATTGGCAAGCGATCGCGCTTTTGGGTGGCTTTGCCGAAATTGAAGAAAATGAAGTCACCATTCTGGTAAATGGTGCTGAACGTGGCAACGCTATTGACCTAGAAGAAGCCCGGACTGCTTATAATCAAGCACAAACAAAGCTGAATCAGGTAACAGCAGGCGATCGCCAAGCTCAAATTCAAGCAACCCAAGCCTTTAAACGCGCCCGCGCTCGGTTTCAAGCGGCTGGCGGCTTGGTCTAAAATTTTACTCAGCAATTTAGCAACAATTAAGGGTGGGCGATTTGTCCACCCTTAACTGTATCTTCACATCTGGTAGTATTCGCCATGAGGCTAGGTTCGTTACTACACAAGAGATAATCAAAATTTGAGTCACTGATAAATAGTGTTTACATAACAAACATTTTTGAGTTTAGTGCTAGCAGCAAACTCATCAAATGTATATTTATTTTGCTAAAAAAATTACACCAAGTTTAAGAAATTTCGCCCCGCCCCAGTGAAGTGATACGTTAGATAATTAGTTGCCCAGAAGGGCACACATTATGAACAGCTTTCAATCTTCTTTTGGTAAGCGGAAACAAAATAAATTAGCTCGTTTTGCTGGATCTGTTGTCGCATCGTTAGCGATCGCTGGCAGTGTAAATTATGCCAATATTGCTAAGGCAACACCCACAAAAACGTTTACAACAAACGATATCGCCTCAGTTTCAGTCAAACCTACACAGCAACAACCTATCGTTGCCCAGTTACCGAGTAATAATACTCAATATCAGGTAATGCAAATGCTGCCTGGGGGACTCATCCCAATTATTGTTTTGGGAGGTGTAATTGTATTTGTCCCCTTGTTCTTTGGCGGCTTGGTGGTGATTGGCGAACGAGAAGTTGGCATTGTCGTCAGGAAGTTTACCTTATCTGGTCGTGGACTCCCCGCAGGGCGGTTAATTGCTCTTAATGGGGAAGCTGGTTTGCAGGCAGATACCCTAGCTCCTGGTTGGCATTGGGGTTATTGGCCTTGGCAATATTCTGTGCGGAAAGAATCGGTGGTAGTTGTACCTCAAGGTGAAATCGCCTTGATTGTAGCGGCAGATGGTGCATCTAACCCTCCAGAACGCATTTTAGGTAAAATTGTCGATTGCGATAATTTCCAAGATGCACGGAAATTCCTCACCCACGGTGGTGAAAAAGGCCGTCAAATGGGCTTTTTGACGGCAGGTACTTACCGCATCAACACCGCTTTGTTTAAAGTGATCATGGCATCGAACGCTTCTGCTCATGGCATGAATCCAGAACATTTGCGGGTGTACAGTGTGTCATCTGATAAAGTTGGCATCGTCACAACTCTAGATGGTTTACCAATTGCTGGTGGAGAAATAGCAGGGCCGACAATTGGGGGACATGACAACTTCCAGAATGGACAGAAATTTATCGATGCAGGTGGACGCAGAGGCTTGCAAGAGCAGATTCTCCTTTCTGGTTCGTGGAACTTGAACCCTTGGTTTGTGCAAGTTGAACAAGTGCCAATGACAGAAATTCCCATCGGCTATGTGGGCGTGGTAATTTCTTTCGTAGGTAAAGCTCAAGAAGACGTAAGTGGTGCAGCCTTCACCCACGGGAACTTAGTCAACCAAGGACATAAAGGTGTGTGGGTTGAACCACTTTATCCTGGTAAGCACCCCCTCAATTCCCGGATCATGAAGATTGAACTGGTGCCTACGACCAACATAGTTTTAAACTGGTCAGGTCGCACCGAACGCCACAGCTATGATGCTAAACTAGCTTCGCTGACAGTGCGATCGCGTGATGGGTTCGCCTTCGATTTAGAAGTAGCGCAAATTATCCACGTTGGTGCTTTAGATGCTCCCAAGGTAATTTCCCGTGTTGGTTCCATGCAAAACCTCGTAGACCATGTATTAGAACCAACCATTGGTAACTATTTCCGTAACTCTGCCCAAAACTGTACAGTCCTTGATTTTCTGACTGCGAGAAGTGAACGTCAAGCCGAAGCTGCTGAATATATTAAAGTAGCAATTCGCGCTTATGACGTACAGGCAATAGACACCTTAATTGGTGATATTCAGCCACCAGCAACTCTCATGCAAACTCAGACAGACCGGAAAATTGCCGAAGAACAACGCAAGACTTACGAAGTGCAACAAGCAGCGCAAACCCAAAGACAACAACTCGTCCGGGAAACAGCACTCGCTGATATTCAGCAAGAAATGGTGAAATCAGAGCAGAGTGTCCACATCGCTGACTTGAAAGCGCAAGCGCAAATTAAGCAAGCTAATGGTGAAGCTGAGGGTACAAAACTCCGTGCAATGGCTGAAGCTGAAGGTATCCGCGCTACAGGTAATGCGAAAGCCGAAACCTACCGCTCTGGTGTGGAAGCATTGGGGCCACAAGGTTATACGGCCATGCAGCTGATGCAAATTATTGGCGATCGCAATGTTCGCCTGATTCCAGATATCCTTGTTGGTGGTAGTAATGGCAGCACGAATGGTTTAGTTGATGGTCTACTATCAATGATTTTGTGGAATCAAACTGCCAAGCCAGGTGAGGCATTACCAACCCCATTACATCCACAACCGATAGTCAAACCCCAAACAACCACAAACGGACAAAGCAATATTCCACCAATAGTTGTTGATTTTACTGGGGATAAATAGGAGGTTCGCCAAGGGAACTGGCAGGATAAAGGTTAAAGGGGAAAGGTTTATTTATCCCTTACCCTTTTCTCTCTCCCCAGACTTCACCCAGCATTTTTGGGTTGCAAGACCATTCAAAAAGCTCTAATACTTACGATAGATATACATCTTTGAAGTAACTTTCTTTTGGTAGAGTAAATCACACTAGTAGTTGGCACATAATAATTTTGTGTGTAATACATCATCTTAGGGCTTGAGGTCACTCCAAACACTCCTTGGGGTGGCATTTTTATATGATTAATTTTTGTTAAAAAATAGCATTTTATACTAATTGTTTTACTAGTTGTAAAAACAATGTGACAGACAGGTAAAGAGCTAAAAATCTTGTGCCTTGCTCAGTATGTATCGGTCGCTAACTTTCTTTAAATGGGTGTGAGACAAAATACTCAAAAGCTCATTTATTCTTCTTAGAGTGAGCGAGGCAATTGTGTATTATACTTAACATCATCAAAATATAACTGCCTACAATAGCTATAGTTAAAGTTGTAAATGTAGGTATCTTATGGGATTTGACTATAGCTTCGAGAATAATTGCTGCTCCAATACTAAAAATCAAACTAGCTATAAAAGCTATTAAGTTCTTATTCAAAGGATTTTCCTAATCGCTTTAAATGCCGACTTAATTTACTAATATGCGATCTAGCTAGATACAGACTGTCAATGTCGTTACCTATTAAAGTAGAAATAAATATATTTAGAGGTGATGGAGAAACTCAAGCTTAATTCTGTAGAGTGTGTAACGCTTTACTATACTTGCTAAACACATACTCAAAAACAGAAGGAGGGGAATAGACAATGTTTGATTTTCCCCTCTTGTCGTGTCAATTTATAGGAATCCTATTTGATTTTTGCAAAGCTAGGTACACTTTTATCTCTTATTCCCTGTTACCTCGCTACTTTTGCTATAGCTTAAGTTGCTGTTTGAATGACTTCACTAATAGTTTTACCAACTAATTGATTATCCCAATAGCTTCCATGCGCTTCGCCACCCCAAAATAATGGGATTAATCTTTGGCTAAAAGGACGGTTAAAAATATTACCTTTGTCTGTAATTACATCTTGGGTATTGACATAACGAGTGCTGCTACCTAAAAGCATTGGCATTATGCCTTCTAAAGGGTAGGCGATTGGATCGCCTGGGTGGGCGTAATTGCGCCAGGGAACAGGCTTTTGACGCAAATTATAGAGCTTTTCTAAAAAAGTACTGAGTTGAGGTGTTAAATCATGGGTGCTGACTCCATTAATATTACCGCTAATATTCAAAAGGCTGAACAGCGCCAGTGGTGAACCCATTGTGTGGATACTAGCTAGGGGGATTCCAGATTGAGGATTGGGATCTAAGCCAAAGAGGATATTACGCAGTTCTTGAACAATTTGGCGAACATCAGCATCAAGTATGGGATCTTCCCAGCGACGCGCGAAGAGAATGTCAAATAAAATCACTGTACCCCAACTATGAGTGATTACATGGAGGCGATCGCCAGTGTCACCACCTTTTAGTACACTGAAAGCCTCAGACTTGAATCTTTTTACTACCTGTGTACCAACATGGCGGCTTAAGTAAAGAGCAGCATCACCTACAAACTCAAGAATCTGTTCTTTGCGAAAATCTCTAAACCAAAAATCTTTCCATTTAGGAGAAGCTTCTAATCCAGCAGCTAATTCTTTTTGTGCAGCCAAATTCAGATCTCCCCAGAAAAAATAAATCGGCTTCACAACTCTAGACTTATCGCTGATAGAATTTTGAATGCGATTCAACAAAATATTGCATAAGCTCTCAAATCCTGGTCTCTCATGAGTTTTTACACCGTGGACAAAGAGAATATAATCGGTAGGCATCTTTAGTGGCCTCTCAATGACTTCATATCTAGAATCCAAAGTGTAAGCTTAATAATTCGGAAGCGATCGCAAATGATTACAAAACTTGAAAGATGCAATCTACTAGCTTGAAAATATTGTTAACTGTTGACTGTTGCTGGAAGAAAGCTTTTCATGCCCTTTTGGTGGGATTTTCCCATGATTGACTAACTTGAAAAATAGGGGCACTTCTGTTAGGGGATAGACAAGAGAGATTTTATAATTATTAGCTATCTGGAAATACTTAATACAAATTATTCAAAATTTAGCAACAGTTCTAAGCTGACAAACCCTTGTTGCCTATGGCTTGGCTAATTGGGAATTTTGAATTCGTACTCAAATATCTCTTTAAAAACAACAACACCCAAGCTTCTACTCGCTGAATGCTTTCCTCTAATTATGTATCCTAGCCAGGGATGTACTACGATTTCACCACTTTAGTTAAAAAGTAATGAGAATCAGTGACAGCGCCCCCTGAATTTAAGTAGTTGAGGAAATATCAGTTTTCGTGTTGGGTGTTGATGTTTCTTTGACGAGACAGATGTAAATCAAACAGCGTTTTTACCTCTTAATTTAACTCCAAATGCAGCTGTTATATCTGCCAGGTAAGCTTCTTAGCTTCAATTATTAGATTAACATTTGGAGATTAATTGAGAATTTTTGGATACTAAAATTTACTTTTCCTGCTCACAAATATTAACGAAATATGAATTATTTTTGGGAAAACACCAATTATCGCCTCTCCAATTTTTGAATTCAATGAGTAATAACTCATTTATTGTTTAAGTTTTGAAAATCAGATTTAATCTGCCATCTTTCAGAGTTTAATTTCATACAATGGACACCATAGTTATTGACTTTACATAGTGGATTAAGGGGTAACTCTACCCACAACTCTGTACCTTTACCTGGTTCTGACACACACTCTATGATGCCACCATGCTTTTCTACAATAATTTGGTAGCTGATAGCGAGTCCAAGACCTGTACCTTTGCCCACAGGCTTAGTTGTGAAAAACGGGTCAAAAATTCGCTTTTTCACTTCTTCTGTCATGCCTGTGCCGTTATCGGCAATACGAATCAGGATAAAGGATTTATCTGCAGAAACTCTCGTGGAAATACAAATTGAAGGTATGAGAGATTGATCGTGTTTAATTTGTGTTTCTAAAGCATCTATGGCATTTGTGACAAGATTCATGAATACCTGATTCATTTGTCCGGCATAACATTTCACTAATGGTAAATCGCCATAGTCTTTAATTAGCCTGACACCAGGAAAATTGGTATTGGATTTGAGCCGATGTTGGAGTATCAATAAAGTGTTGTCAATTCCTTCGTGTAAGTCAACAGGCTTAAATTCTGCTTCATCTAGACGAGAGAAATTGCGTAAAGACAACACTATTGAGTAGATTCTTTCAGCCCCTACTTGCATAGAGGAGATAATTTTGGGTAAATCTTCTGCGACAAACCCAACATCAATGGTTTTTTCTGCTAAACGAATTTCACTATCTGGTTCGGGATAATGTGATTGATAGAGTTGTAAAAGCTGTAGTAATTGTTGGGTGTAGTCATTGGCGTAAGTGAGGTTACCGTAAATAAAGTTAACAGGGTTGTTAATTTCATGTGCTATCCCTGCAACTAACTGTCCCAAACTAGACATTTTTTCGGTTTGAATCAATTGTGTTTGTGTCTGTTGCAGTTCTTGTAGAGTCCGCTCTAACTGTTCTGCTTTAGCTTTAGCTTGATTTTCCGCAGCATGACTTTGTTCATAAAGTTGTGCTTGCTGAATTGCGATCGCAGCCTGATCGGCTAGTTGTAGCATTAACTCAATTTCCCCATCTTGCCAATTTCGAGGTGCATTACATTGATGAGCAATGAGTAAACCCCATAGTTGCGTACCCATTTTGATGGGAATAATTAAGTTGGCTTGTACTTGCAGATTCTCCAAAAACTCGCGATGACAATCACTCAAGCCAGCGCTGGAAACATCATTAATTGCCCGTACTCTTCCCTGATTGTAAAGACGAGCATACTCATCAGGAAAACATTCTTGGGGGGCTGTGGTTCCCAAAGCTGATGGATAGTTACCATGAATCTCTTCTACAATCACATAACCATCAGATTCGCTGAATATTTTGTAAATTAACGCCCGATCGGAATTGAGCAGCGATCGCACTTCCCTGACTATGGTTTGGAGGGTGATATTTAAATCTAATGAACTGCGTATTTGCTCGGTGATTTGCTTGATGATTTTGCTAAAATGCAGTGATTTCTCGATTTCAGCAGTTTGTTCTTTTACACGTTGTTCTAAGTTATTATTGAGGCCTTGCACCTCTTGGTACATTTGCTGCTGCTGAATTGCCATAGAGAAATGATAAGACAAGGCTTGTCCGAGAAAGATATCTTCTGGCTTCCATTGGGGTGCTTGTCCCTTTCTTTCTTCTCGCCAAACCTCAAAGGAAAGCTGGGGTAGTTGTTGTCGCTGATTTTGCTCACAGCGTCCCGCCCACAAGATTTCGGTGTCAAATTCTGGGCGAAAAATGGTTAAAACACCAATAAAATTTTGGCGGTAATGTAGGGGAATTACCAATAATCCCCGAATTGGAGTTGCTTTGAAGGCTAAGGCTAAAACTCGGAAATGGGGTTCTTGATAAAGGTCGGAAATTGCCCAAATCTGCCTGGCTTTAGATTCAGCCATCCAATTTTGCCATACGGGATGCTGTTCGATGACGCTATTTTCCAACTCATAAGGTAATTTCGGTTGGTCGCCCCAAGTGTAAAGTTCTCCACTTTGTTCGATGTAAAGCCTACCACCGATACCACCAAACGCATTAATAGTTGCCTTAAGCGCTTGTTGCAATTGAATTGTTGGTAGTTGATGCAACAAGATACTGATTTGGTTAATAATCCCTTCTTGTTGTCGTTGAAAACGGGTTTCACTGAGGAGATTGCTTTGAGCGATCGCAATTTCTACCTGATCGCTAACCTGTTGTATAACTTTTAGTTCCGACTCGCAAATAGTTCGAGGTTGGCTGTGATGCGATACCAACAATCCCCAAAGTTCAGGCTTTGCTGATTTATCTGTGAGGTTGCGGTGTAATATCGGCACTACTAGCGAAGCCTGTACACCCATAGCAGTTAAGTATTGAATATGGCATGGGTCTACCTGTCGATAGTAGATATCCTCTGTTTGTAGAAATGGATCAGTAGCTGATGAATATAGGGGCGATAAACCGATTTTTCCTGTAGATACATCTACAATAGCCCGTTGCCGTATGGCTATAAACATCTCTCTGGCGTGCTGTGGGATGTCATTTGCAGGGAAGTGTAGTCCCAAAAGAGATGGTAGACGCTGTTCATAGATAGCTTCAGCAATCACTTCACCACTTTCATCTGCATCAAACCGATAGACCATCACCCGGTCTGTACCTAAAAATGACCGCACCTCGGCAACAGTAGCTGTTAAGATGTCTGGAAGTTCAAGCGATCGCCTAATTTGATTAGTCATTCGGTGCAGTAAACTTTCTGGGTCAAAGGTTTGCTGCACCGCACCAGTTTTATTAGTAAATAGCATTAGTTATATACACGCAAAGAATTGTATAAAACTCTTAAACCCTGATATTAATTAAATTTGGTTAGCAGAATTTGATTGAAAATTTTATGGAATTGCTTCCATAGCAAAGAAGAAATTTTTAGACCTGCATTGAGGAGGCTTACCACACTTAATAGAAGCAGAGACAAGCGGTATCAACAAGGTCTAGCTAACTCACGGCTACTTTGATTTCTCAGAAGAAATCTCAGGTTTTGAGGGTGAAAGATTAAGAAAAAGTTAATTATTAAGTAATTTATTTTATATCTTTGCTCTTGTAGATGCATACGGTAATATTATGCAAATTAGAAAATGTTAATTTATTTTCAATTTTAAGTATAAAAAAATACAAATATCAAAATTAATTTTGAGATAAAAAAGAATTTTTGATTACTAAAAATATTAATTTTAAGAGGATTTAAGGAGAATTTACTGATTTCCCCTTAAATCAAAATTTCACTATTATTTTGTAATTAAAGTCACAAGTAATTTTCGGTAAGTGCGGTCACAGAGACTAGCTTGCGGATTTCTTCACGTACGCTCATGAGAACTTTACCAAGCTGATTTTGACCAGTTTTATTTTTACCACAGCCCCAAAAGTAATCATTAGGTGAATCCTCTACTATGATTTCATTTCCTGTGTTTAACAGTATGTCTCGAATCTCAGCATGAGTGAGAAACTTTTTCAATACGGCTTCTCGCATTACCTGAGTTTTAACAATATCCCAGTCTGAACGGAGTTGGCGACTACTACATCGCCCTAAAGCAGCAGCTTCTTCTGGGGTTGGGGCATTATGGATCGCTGGTATAATTACTGCATCGATACTGCCAACAAACTTTTGTGCTTGATAATAATGTTCAACAGTTGCCCAGTAAGTACCCTGAATTTGAATTCCATGAGGAGAAAAGTTAGAAAAACAGCCATAAGGCTGCCAAACCTTGTAAAAGTAAATAGTCATTTGAAAATTGCTCTTGAATATCAATTTATATCATGCCTGTAGATGGTAATTAGAGTCTGCAAGAACTCCCTAGCAGGAAATTTTCCACTTTAAAATAAACGCTAGCATTTGCCTCTAGATAGAAGATATGCCTCTAGCGAAAGTTCTAAGGTAGTAAAAATGCTAATTTATGAGGTTGAGGATGGAGGCGAATAGTGAGGTACTCAAGCAGCCGAAACCGCTGATTGCTGCCGGCATTTTTCTTGGTTTAGGTTTAGGGGGATTTGTAGATGGCATAGTGCTGCATCAAATCCTCCAATGGCATCATATGTTAAGTAATGTTAGACCACTGACTAATGACTCAAATATAGATTTGAACATGATCTGGGATGGCTTATTTCATGCCTTGGACTGGTTACTCACAGTAGTTGGAGTAGCTTTATTATGGCGTGCCGGTGGGCGTGAAGATGTTCCTTGGTCATCTCAAATCTTCATGGGTTCTATACTCCTTGGTTTTGGATTGTTTAATGTAGTGGAAGGGCTAATCGATCATCAAATTTTGGGTATTCATCATGTGAAACCAGGGCCAAATCAGTTAGCGTGGGATATAGGATTTTTAATATTTGGGGTACTACTTATTTTGTGCGGGTGGTTGATGATTAAAAGTAGAAAAGTAGCAGAATAATCAACAGTCAACCTCAGCCCCGAAAATCTTTTTTTCATGACCTACCCATTCTTTTTCACGTAAAAGATATTTTTGAATTTTGCCAGTACTAGTTTTTGGTAGGGAAGTAAATTCAATCGCACTAGGACATTTAAAAGCAGCAATTTGAGTGCGACAAAATTGAATTAATTCTTGTTCTGTAACTTGCATTCCTTCTTTGAGGGTAACGAAGGCTTTAGGAACCTCACCACGTTTAGCATGAGGTATGGAAATCACAGCACATTCTAATACTGCTTCATGACGGTAAAGGCATTGTTCAACTTCAATACTAGAGACATTTTCACCACTAGTAATGATGATATCTTTCATGCGATCACGAACTTCAATATAACCATCTGGGTGCATTACCGCTAAATCACCACTATGAAACCATCCCCCATGAAATGCACGTTCTGTGGCTTTGGGGTCATTATAATAACCTGTCATCACCATATTTCCTTGCATCACCACTTCGCCCATTGTTTGACCATCTGCAGGAACATCATGCATATTTTTATCTACAACCCGCAAACCATCTGCACCTATATAAGGTACGCCTTGACGCGCCATAAGTTTGGCTTTTTCTGCAATATCTAAATCTTCCCAATTTGATTGATATTCGCAAACTGTATAAGGGCCATATACTTCCGTCAAACCATAAACGTGAATAATTTTTGCACCAATGGCGCTAATTTTGGCAATTAAAGTTGGTGATGGTGGTGCGCCTGCTGTTGTAATGGTAAGAGGTGCTGCTAAAACTTGGGGACAGTTGGGATGATTTAATAGTGAAATTAGAACTACAGGCGCAGCATTTAAGTGTGTGACACTCTCTTGTGCAATTAAATTCCAAACAGTGCCAGGGTAGAATTTACGCAAACAAATATGAGTAGCACCTATAGCAGTTACCGCCCAAGTAAAACACCAACCATTGCAGTGAAACATGGGTAAAGTCCAGAGGTAAACTGAGTTAGGCGTTAATGTGGTTTCAATAATTTCGCTTAAAGAATTTAGATATGCGCCACGGTGGGAGTACATTACACCTTTGGGTTTGCCAGAAGTGCCACTTGTATAATTAATAGAAATTGTCTCCATTTCATCAGCAATTATCCAAGGTAATTCTGCATTGCTACCAGTTTGGATAAATGCTTCGTAATCTTCACCTGCTAAAGGCTCAAACTCTTCTAAGTCACGGATATTGATAATCTGTTTGACAGTATCTAAACTATCTTGAATCGGTCGAATAATATTTGCTAACTCTGTATCAACAAATAAAAACTTTGCACCACAATCATTTAATATATAAGCAACTTCTTGTGGTGCTAAACGCGTATTAATAGATACTAAAACACCACCAGCTAAAGGCACAGCAAAATGGGCTTCTAGCATCGGGGGAGTATTGAAACAAAAAAAGGCGACGCGATCGCCTTTTTCTAGTCCCCCATGATGCAAAGCTGAGGCTAAACAATTTATCCGTTCTGCAAATTCACCGTAAGTGAAGCGTTTTTGTTTATATATAATCGCAACTTTATGACTATATACTTTAGCATTGCGTTTAATAAATGTTAAAGGCGTGAGAATGCTACGATAAACTGCTTCAGGGTTCATGGCTAATGCTAATAGTTAACCTTCACACTGGAGCATATCATAATCAGTCAAGAGTCAAGAAATGCTAGACGCTTGACCCTTGACTCTTGACTACCTAACATTTCTCACCAAAAAATCTGCTTGTCCACAGCTGGTGCGAGACCGTTTGAGAACTTCTTCACTACAAACACCAGGTTGACCGTCTTTAGAGTAGCAAAAGAATACTTCTTGTAAAAATCTTCCGGAACCAGAACAATAAGGCGCTATAGCATTAGTATTTAATTCTGGATTAGCACTAGCAAATGCATTTTGTAATCCATCAATAGTAGTGCGGAAAGGTTTGCTTGGACGATTATAAGCTGTAGGAATCGCCACAGAATTTTTTAACTGTTTTGATAATTTTAAATATTCTTTAGGAGTTTTACCCGAACAAGTACCATGTTTTTCCCATTCATGGTCATAAAGTTTTGCACTGGGAAACAAACCCGCAAACTCTTGCTTTAATTTTTTCGGTAATTTTTCCGAGGAACAATTAGCTGGATAACCCTTTTGGTATTGGGGCCACAAACCATGTAATACAAAACCAAGTTTTTTACCTGCTTTGCACTGCTGTGGATCGCGATCGCCATTTTTGGCACAGTAATCTGGTGACCATGATAAAGTCAGTACGTAAAAATCAAACTGGCCGGGAGTTCCGCGATTTTGGGCGCTAACGGCGTTAGGAATAGCAAAGCTAGTAATCAACAGAGAAGATGCTACCAGGATGTTCTTGAACTGCATATTCACAGTAAGGTTTTCGGTAATTAAAGTTACGACCTATACCTTAACTCAGCCCAGTCAAAAATCGTCAAGAGCGATCGCAAGCATTCCCTATGACAAGCTTTTCTGGCAAAATATCAGTAATACTGCTGACTAGCTGGCGGCAAATTAGTCATTATGCCACTGTAGTTATGCAGTAATTTGTGCATCCCCAAAGCGTGAATAAGTAAAAATGAGGACAAGAAGCAAAGTTGATATTTGGTGGCGATATTTTCTTTTATTTACAGCGCTAATTATTTCCAGACCAACTTTCCATTTTGTTAACCAGGCTTTACGAGGACAGCCGTTAGATATTAACTATTTCTGGAGTGAACTCTCATTAGAAAAAGTTTTAGCTGCGGGTCTTTACAATGGTGATGGTGGGGCAGACTGGAACATAGGTAAGCCAAAAGCTACAATCTGGAATGCTGAACAGTTGCGTTCTCTCCTAGAAATCAGAAAATTTGCCCTAGAACTAGTAAATCGCGATCGCGATTTAAATTATTTACCAACTTTGCGCCAAGATACAATTCTTTCCCTAGTAGCCCAACGTCATGCAGAAGATATGCTAGCGCGCAATTATTTTAGTCATATCTCTCCTGAAGGTAAACGTCCGCGCGATCGCTATCTTGCACTGGGTGGTACTCGCGGTAAAGGGGTTGCTGAAAATATTCTACAAAGCAATACACAGGGTTTTGGCTTAACCTACGGCGAAGCCGAAAGATTCCAACGTGGTTGGATGTACAGCAATGGACATCGAGAAAATCTTCTCGCTGTTCAATACACCAAATTTGGTTATGGAATTGCAACTGGTGTAGATGGGCGGATTTATGCAGTGCAAATGTTTGCAGAATAGATAGGTGAAGGGGGAAAAGGTAAAAGGGGAATGGGAAAAGCAAGTTTTGGCAAATGCTCATGATAAACGCGATCGCACTCTAGATAATTTACACTCAAGAGAAGACTGATTTATTTGCAGCTGCTTTTATGTCTTCTTCTACAAACTCTTTACCACCTGCTCTTGCTAAAATTGTGCAACGCTTTCAACGCGCTTCTGACCCAAAGCGGCGCTATGAACAGCTCATCTGGTATGCTCAAAAGTTGCCAGAGTTCCCAGAAGCTGACAAGGTAGCAGAAAATAAAGTACCTGGTTGCGTTTCTCAGGTTTATGTCACCGCCAGCTTGGAGGATGGGAAAGTTAAATATCAAGGAGATTCGGATTCTCAATTAACTAAGGGCTTAGTAGCACTATTAATTGAAGGGTTAAATGGCTTATCTCCTACAGAAATTGTCCAACTAACACCAGATTTTATTCAAGACACTGGTTTAAATGTTAGCCTCACACCTTCCCGCGCTAACGGTTTTTATAATATTTTTAAAACTATGCAAAAAAAAGCGCTGGAATGTAAGTTAGAAGAATAAATACTGAGTGCCGAGTAAAAACTCATGTCTACCAATTTATTATCAACTGATAACGCTGTTGGATTTGGTGGAGTAGTTAAAGAATTTCTCTGGAATTGGGAAAACCAATCTTTGCGGGTGGTTTACGAAACCCTGGGACAAGGTACGCCACTTTTGCTACTCCCAGCTTTCAGCAGTGTTTCCACTCGTGAAGAAATGGGTGAATTAGCGAGGTTATTAGCACCCCATTTTCAAGTTGTCGCTGTAGATTGGCCTGGTTTTGGCGAATCTTCTCGCCCCAGCTTAGATTACCGTCCAGAGTTATATCAGCAATTTTTAGCAGATTTTGTTAACTCTGTATTTAACACAGCAATTAATGTGTTAGCTGCTGGTCATGCTGCTACTTATGTGTTGCAATTAGCTGTCAAACAGCCGACTGCTTTTGCCAAAATTGTGTTGGTGGCTCCCACTTGGCGCGGGCCTTTACCTACAATGGGGGCAAATCCTCAAATTGCAGGGATGGTGAGAGGATTAGTGCGATCGCCTATTGTGGGTCAATTCCTCTACAAACTTAATACTCTGCCATCTTTTTTAAATTTTATGTACCGTCGCCATGTCTTCGTTGATCCGGCGAGACTGACTCCTCATTTCATGGAAAAGAAATGGCAAACCACTCAAAAACCAGGAGCGCGATTTGCATCTGCGGCCTTTGTGACTGGTAACATCGATGCAGTACACGAGCAATCTGAGTTTCTGGCATTGATGCAATCGCTTTCTGTGCCACTAATGATGATAATTTCCGAATCTGGCCCGCCCAAATCAACAGCCGAAATGCAAGCAATGGCGGCGTTACCTGGAGTAACTAACGTTGTGCTTCCTGGTTCTTTAGGTTTACATGAAGAATACCCCGCAGAAGTTCTCGAAGCCGTACTCCCTTTTTTACTCAATTAAACCCGAAATAATATTTTCGTGTGTATTCAGCGCTGTTGTCAGGAAAGACCATGAAATCAATTATCTCAGAGCTAGCAATTATACGGTTATGTTTCTGGTGATGGCAACAGATGGTTAAGGACACAGAAGTATTTGTGTCCTTCTAAATAATGTATGTATTGAAAATATAAATTAATTAGGTAAATTAAATTATGTTTTAATTTTTGTTTTTAATTTGGCTATGTTTCTGCTATTTAAATTTCTAAATTAAGTATGCAAATTATTTTAAAGTGATTTTTTATCTGATTCTTCGCTCATTAATCAGCTTAGTTGTCACCTTAATTCTGCATCAAGCTAACTTTTGTAAGTTACAATTCACAAGAACTTGCAGCTAAAATTTCCAAAAATATTGCAGATTTTTCTGCACAAAAATTCAGTCTAAATTAATACATACAATATTTTAATTTAATATCTATCTTTAGATAGATGCACAAATATCACTGCCTATTTTCAGGACTTTGATGGCTATAAATTTGTTCAATTAACAGAAATAATCGTTAAAAATCAGATTTTTCATGCAATTCAGGCTTGACATTCTTTCAGATGAGAGACTACAACAATATAGTGCGTGAATACACAGTTTGATGCTTTGTTGCTACCACAATTAACTGGTTTTCAGATAGCTACTAATTACATAAATCTGTTGACCAAAAAAGAATATGGGTTGAGCATCTACAACTACCCAGCATGACAGTTAAACATAACTGCTATGTTGTAATTTTTACGTCCTAGTGTTCCTATTTGTTGTTGAACAATGGCATAAATTAACAGAGATAATTATTGACAGTTAATTATTTCTTATACCAATTTTATATGAAATTTTACTGAATGATTACCTTCTCCTCTTGGCGTTTTTCTCTGTGAGACGCTGTGCTTACTCTTGTAAAAAAGCGAGTTTACAATCTTGTCTCATAAAGTAATCGATTCATCAATAGAGAGAGTAGATTTTCAGAGGTAAATGAGATAAAAAAGTTTGAGTATTTCTCAATAGTTTGTGCAATCTTCAGGACAGCACAATGGTAGATGTATTGGGACATTATTTAGATTTAGCGGTAAATTGGATGTCACAAAATAAATTTGAAAATCCGGGAAATAAGTTTTTCACACCCGAACAACATCAGCATTTATTAAAAAATTTACAAGCGAATCTGCAACCAGAATATCGTAAGAGATTAGAAATTATGCTGTTGGCAGATATGGGCAAATCCCAAACAGAAATTTGCCAGCTTTTAGGTTGTTCTCAGGAAATGGCACGTTACTGGATTACTATTGCCAAAGCAGGTTTAGCGGAGCAATGGCAACAAAAACCAATCGGTAGACCAAAAACAGTAAATCAACAATATATAGCCAGATTAAAAGAATTGCTCAGTCATAGCCCCCGCAATTATGGTTATGCATTTAGTAGTTGGACATCTCAATGGTTAAGCAAACATTTGGCTACTGAATTTGGCATTGAGATTAGCAATCGCCACATTAATCGCTTACTCAAAGATATGGGTTTAGCTACTCAAAAACAACGCTTATCTAAAAAAGTAGATTCTCAAGAACTCAAGGCTACTGGTGTGAGAATCAGTGACTTACAATCTCATAGTGATGCTCATATATATCAATCATTCAATCTAGTTCACATTAATAGATAAATTTGGAATATCAAAACAAGAATGACAACAAATTTTTCTCAAGAACAATTAGGTCAATTACTAAATCATAATTTGGGTGAAAAGCTAACAGAGAGAGAATTGCAGACTTGCTGGACAAAAATTGAAATTGTGGAACCAGCCGTAGCAAAACTATTTTGGCAATCAAAAGATGCTCAAGCTGGAATTTACTTAGTCTTGACGGGTAAAGTCAGATTACTAAATATTGATGGTAACTTAATTTCTACTCTTGCAGCTGGGTCATCATTTGGTGAAATCACTTTATTTACTAAAGAAAACTTGAGCTTTTATGCGGCGAGGGCTTCAACAAATTTAAAACTCTGTTATCTCAACATAGAGATATTGCAGACTTTGATGGCTAAATATCCCAAAATCTGCGATCGCCTTTTAGCCCGTGCAAAGCAATTGGCACAGTTGTCTAATTCCCAGGAACATCAAGATAATCGCCAATCTTCCATTCCCAATGTTATCCCGTTTCCCACACAATCCACCCCAAAAAAGCAGCAACAACGGGCTTATTTCCCCACGCCTCACACCAAAGCCAGACATTTATGGGCACAGCTAACTAAACGCTATCCTTTCTTTGAACAACAAAGCGCTACTGATTGTGGTGTAGCTTGCTTAGTTATGCTAGGGCGCTATTGGGGTAAACGCTTTAGTATCAATAGATTGCGAGAGTTAGCTAACGTCAACCGCGTCGGGGTTTCACTGCGAGGTTTAGCCACAGCCGCTGAAAGTATTGGTTTTGCTAGCCGTCCAGTTAAAGCTAGCCTAGATAAATTAGCTCAACAACCACTACCTGCGATCGCCCATTGGGAAGGTAATCATTATATTGTCGTTTATGAGGTTACCAAAAAACAGGTAATTGTGGGCGATCCGGCGATCGGTCAACGTACCCTTACCCATACTCAATTTCAATCTGGGTGGACTGGTTATGCTTTATTATTGCAACCTACCGCCCTCTTCAAAGAAAGCGAAGAAGCTAATACACCATTTTGGCAGTTATTTGAGTTAGTTAAACCTCATTGGTTAGTCTTACTAGAAGTTTTTATCGCCTCTGTATTTATCCAGTTATTTGGATTAATTACACCTCTATTTACTCAATTACTTTTGGATAGAGTAATTGTTCAAGGTAGCACTCTCACCTTAACTGCTGTAGGTTGCGGTTTGGTGATTTTTGGTTTATTCCGTGTCGCCCTCAACGGACTCAGACAATACTTACTAGATCACACAGCTAACCGCATCGGTGTAGCGTTAATGGTAGGTTTTATTAAACATACATTCCGCTTACCTTTAGCATTTTTTGAGTCGCGCTACGTCGGTGATATTGTTTCTCGCGTGCAAGAAAATCAGAAAATTCAGCGTTTTCTTACAGGTGAAGCACTGTCAATTATTTTGGATTTATTGACAGTATTTATCTATGTAGGATTAATGTTTTGGTATAGCTGGCAAATGGCATTGCTAGCCCTGGCAATCGTACCACCATTTTTAATTTTGGCACTGGTTGCTACACCCTTTTTTCGCCGGATTAGTCGAGAAGTTTTTCAGGCTTTAGCTAAGGAGAATAGTTATTTAATACAATCTCTCACAGGTATTCGTTCTATTCGCTCAATGGCAATTGAACAAACTGTGCGCTGGCGTTGGGAAGAATTACTGAATAATTTGACTAAAAAAATGTTTGGTGGTCAAGTAATTGGTAACCGAATGCAAGTTTTTAGTTCGACCATTGAAACTTTAGCCACTACAGGATTACTCTGGTTTGGCGCTTGGTTAGTAATTCAAAATCAACTCACAATTGGGCAATTAGTTGCTTTCAATATGTTGTTAGGTAACGTCATTAATCCCTTTCAACGTCTCACAGTTCTCTGGAATGAATTACAAGAAGTAATTATTTCTACAGAACGAATTAATGATGTACTTGCAGCCGAACCCGAAGAAGATTTACACCATCAACCACGTCAATTTTTATCAGCAATCCGCGGTCATATTCGCTTTGAGAATATGAGCTTCCGCTATCATCCCGATAGTGATATTAATGTCCTAGAGAACCTCAGTTTTGAAATTCAACCAGAACAGACAGTAGCCTTGGTAGGACGTAGCGGTTCCGGAAAAACCACCCTAGCCAAACTAATTTTAGGTTTATATCCACCCACAGACGGCAAAATTCTCATTGATGGTCATGATGTCAATAGTTTAGCGTTGCGATCGCTACGTTCTCAAATTGGTGTTGTCGATCAAGATACGTTTTTATTTGGCGGTACAATTCGCGAAAATATTAGTATCGCCGTTCCAGAAGCTTCTTTAGCAGAAATTATCGCAGCGGCGCGTTTAGCTGGTGCAGATGAATTTATTCAACAATTACCAATGGGTTACGAAACCCAAATCGGAGAAGGTGGTGGAATGCTATCTGGTGGACAACGCCAACGTCTAGCAATTGCACGTGCTTTATTAGGTAATCCGCGCTTATTAATTTTTGACGAAGCTACCAGTCATTTAGATGCAGAGTCAGAACGCATCATTCAGAACAATTTAAACACAATATTATGCGGGCGTACTAGCTTAATTATTGCCCACCGCCTCTCTACAATTCGCAATGCTGATTTAATTTTGGTCTTGGATCGCGGCTTATTAATAGAAAGCGGTACTCATGACGAATTAATCGCTAAAAAAGGTCATTACTACTACCTAAATCAACAACAACTTGCCCAAGCAGTTTGATTGCCAAGTCAGACTTTTTGGTGCATATATTCAGCATAATTTTTCTGCAATTTTGTCGCCAATACACAAGCAAAATAGCAGTTTATTATTTCAGAAAATCTGAGCTAACTCACCACTCTACTATGCCTAATACTGCTAGTAATTCATCATCGATATTAACTGAGCAAGCAAGTAATAAATCAACAAGCATCGAAGACAATCATGCCATAGCAGATCATGCTCACGATTGGCATTACGGTACAGAAGAACTACTAGATGCCTTACCCAGACGTTGGACAAGATCCTTATTATATTTGCTGGTGGTTTTTAGTGCGATCGCTTTACCTTGGGCAATGTTGTCTCAAGTTGATGAGACAGGAAGCGCTAGAGGTCGTATTGAACCATTAGGTGAAACTCTCAGATTAGACTCTCAAGCTGCTGGCAATATTATTGCTGTCAAGGTGAAAGAAGGGGAAACTGTCAAAGCTGGCCAGTTACTCGTAGAACTAGATTCTAATGTTCTAAAAACTGATTTACAACAAGGACAAGCAAAGTTAGAAGGATTAAAAAATCGACTAGCACAACTAGAAGTACTAAAAAACCAATTACGATTAGCAATTGGTGTACAAGAACAACAAAATCAATCACAAGAGTTAGAAAAACTTGCCCAAGTTAATCAGGCACAGCAAAATTTAGATGCGAGACAGAGTACTTATAATTTACAAAAACTGGAGAAACTAGCGTTAGTTAGTCAGGCTGAACAAAACCAAATTTCTACTCAGACTGCCTATAAATTATCTACCAGTCGTTGGCAAAGAGATTTATTAGAAATTCAACGTTATCGACCATTAGGAAACCAGGGTGCAGTGCCTCAGATTAAAGTTGTGGAACTAGAAAAAATTGCTGATGAAAGTGAAAGACTATTCGAGCAAAGCGAATCAGATGTCAAACAAGCAAAGTTACGCTTTCAAGAAGAAAAAAACCGTTATCAGGGAATAATGCGTCAAGCCCAGGCAGATATTCAGCAAGCAAAATTGCGGCTACAAGAACAACAAAATAGTTATAAAACTGTAGTCCATGCAGGTAAATTGGCTTTGTTAAAAAATCAGGAACAACTGAAAGATATGCAAACCCAAATTACCAGCCTGAAATCAGAAATAGCCCAAACTGGAAGCCAAATAACTTCTATCAAAATCCAATTGGCACAACGATTAGTAAAATCACCTCTTAATGGTGTAATTTTTAATATGCCGATTAAAAAGCCAGGAGGATTTGTCCAAACTGGTGAAACAATTGCCCGAATTTCTCCTCAAGGCATTCCGTTTGTCATGAAAGCTAATATTCCTAGCCAAGAAAGTGGTTTTTTGAAGGTAGGAATGCCCGTCAAAGTTAAGTTTGATGCCTATCCATTCCAAGATTATGGAGTAGTTACAGGTAAAGTTATCCGACTTTCACCAGATTCCAAATTGATGGAAACTCCCCAAGGTAAAATAGAAGTTTTTGAAATGGAAATTTCTCTGAATCAATCTGATATCCAAGCAGGTAACAAACGTATTCCTTTAACCCCTGGTCAAACAGCAACAGCCGAGGTAATTGTACGTCAGCGCCGCCTGATAGATTTCATCTTAGATCCATTTAAACAATTACAGAAAGGTGGTTTGAATCTGTAATTAATAGCTGATTAAATAAATTCAAAATATTGGAGAAATAGCAAATGTCAAAAATTTTGAATATATCTCAAAAGGAAATTATTGAACAAGTCAAAGTTTCCTGTCAAGTACCTAATTTATTGGAAGCGATCGCCAATCACAAAATTATCTCTAATACAGCCAGAGAAGCAGGTATTAAAGTAGAGGTAGAAGAACTCCAACAGGCGGCTGATGCTTTGCGCGCAGCCAACAGACTCATCAAAGCCGAAGATACTTGGAATTGGCTACAAAAACATTATCTTTCTTTAGAAGATTTTGAACAACTAGCAGAAAGAAACTTGATATCAGTAAAATTAGCCCATCATTTATTTGCCGATAAAGTTGAGCCATACTTTTATGAAAATCAACTCAATTATTTAGCTGCTGTTACTTATGAAGTTGTCTTAGATGATGAAGATTTAGCTTGGGAACTATTTTATGCAGTCAGTGAAGGTGAAATCACATTCCAAGACGTAACTCGTCAACATATCCAAAATCCAGAACTCCGTCGCGCTGGAGGTTATAGGGGAATTAAACATCGTCACGAATTTAAACCAGATATTGCATCAGCGGTGTTTATTGCTAATCCTCCAGAGTTACTCAAACCTATTGCGATCGCACAAAAAGTACATCTAATTTGGGTAGAAGAAATCATCCAGCCAAAATTAGACGAGCAGTTATGCTTAAAGATTATGGGTGAGTTATTCGCAGATTGGCTAAAACAACAAATTGCTCAATTAGAGATTATTCCCCATTTTGAATCAGATTCCTATTCTCAACCAGTTCAGGAATTGCTCAGGATAGCTTCATAATATTTAGATTATACATATAGCTTAGATCCCCGAATTCTCAAAGAAGTCGGGGATCTAGTAATAGTAAAGCAGATTGCCAAGCAGTCCCAATGAAAAAATTTCACAACTATCTATGAAAGTCTCAATGAGATTTTTACTCAGTTCATCTCAGGCTGATTACTAAGTGGTTAATAAAAAATAATTTCTCTAAACACAAAATGCGTTTTGCGTCTAGAGAAATTAATTGCATTTTTCTGGAAGAATTACCAATTTTATTGCTTAATTAATTCAGATGTCATCTGGTTATTAATTCAGTAATAACTGGTAATTCAATCAACAGTAATTATGATGCCTTTAATAGAAGTTTCAGGGCTTTCAAATATGTCTTGGCTAATAGTTCAGCTATTTTAAATGCAAATTCACCATAACCTTTAAGAAAACCACCTACCAATTCAATATTATAACCACCATTTACGAATGCAGCTTCATTTTCAGCTACTTCATTGATGAAAGAATTGGAGTCGATAGCCAAGTCAGAAATTGTAATTCTAGACATGATTGTTTTACCTGGTATAAGTAAGTTGTTTGGGAATTAAGCTTTTGTTTGCTTAACTCTTGAATCTATTTTCAAAGATATCAACTGATTATTCAATAGTTAAAAATAGGAGATAAGACATAACTAAAGGAGTTTTGTCTTTTAATTAATCAGATAAAAAAATATCAATGAGTTAAAGATTTTCTTGATGGATAATGCATTAGGGTTTTATAGAGAAAAATTACTCGAAGACATAATTCCAGCAGTTTTGTCTTTTCAACTTACTTTTACATGCAAAATCAAACATCCTCTTAGAGGATGTTTGAGTAGAAAGAGGCAATTCTCACACAAATACTACAATTTCAAATTTGATAATATAAATAACAACAGCCAACTGCTGATGGCTGGCGGTTGCGTTTTGTAGGAATTTTCAGTTAAAAACAGCATTGCAAGAGTAGGATTCCTGAGCATAACGCCTAACGTACCCCCAAGGAACTCCTTGGTTAAAACAATCTTTAGCCCAAGCTGCTGATGGTAGTGTAGCTAAACTGTAACAAGCGCTATCATAGGCAGATAATGATTATCACTACAATTACTTTGAAATTATGATCTCTGCTGAAACATCTAATTCTGTACCTGTAACCGTTTTAACTGGTTATCTCGGTGCAGGTAAAACCACCTTACTAAATCACATCCTCACCTACGAACACGGTAAAAAAGTTGCTGTGATCGTCAATGAATTTGGGGAAGTAGGCATTGATAATCAATTGGTTATCGATGCCGATGAAGAAATTTTTGAGATGAATAACGGCTGTATTTGTTGTACAGTTAGAGGCGACTTAATTCGCATCATTAGCAACTTAATGAAGCGGCGCGATAAGTTTGACCATTTAGTAATTGAAACTACAGGTTTAGCTGACCCAGCACCAGTAATTCAAACCTTCTTTGTCGATGAAGATATGCAAAGCCAACTGTCTTTAGATGCCGTGGTGACAGTTGTTGATGCCAAACATATCTGGCAGCATTGGGAAGCCGACGAAGCCCAAGAACAGATTGCTTTTGCCGATGTCATTTTATTAAATAAAACCGATTTAGTCACACCCGATGTTCTCGAAGAACTAGAAAGGCGGATTCGGGGAATGAATGCATTAGCTAAAATCTACCGTACCCGCAATTCAGAATTATCAATGGATGCCCTCTTGGGTGTCAAAGCTTTTGATTTAGATCGCGCTTTAGAAATTGATCCAAATTTCTTAGGTGAAGATGCCCATGTACATGATGAAACAGTTTATTCTGTAGCTTTGGTAGAACAAGGTGCAATTGATGGACAAAAATTAAACAATTGGATGACCGAGTTACTACGTACTCAAGGCCCCGATATTTTCCGCATGAAAGGCATTTTAAATATTGCCGGGGAAGAAAATCGCTTTGTTTTCCAAGGTGTGCATATGATCTTTGATGGCAGACCCGATCGCCCTTGGAAAACCAATGAAACCCCGAAAAACGAACTAGTTTTCATCGGTCGCAATCTTGACGAAGCCAAACTCAAACAAGATTTCTTAGCCTGTTTAGTTTGAAAATATAAGCATAGGGCATAGGGCATAGGGCATAGGGCATTTGGTAATTGGTAATTGGTAATTTTCCTTTCCCCCTTTCCCTTTCCCCCTTTCCCCAGTCCCCAATCCCCCCATCCCCAACCTATGAACACCACAACTAGCAAAACTCAGGAATTTGAAGAATACTCTTCGGGACTACTTGCAGATTATGTCACTGCGATCGCTTGGTCGCCTGATGGCAAAAATTTAGCGGCAACTTCTGCGGCTGGGGAGGTGATAATGTGGAATGATGCTGATTTAATTACCTTGCAAGCTGCGAATGGGAAATCAGCAGACTGCATCGCCTTTTCCCCAGATGGCAAGTTTTTAGCTATTGGCGGACAGGATGGACAGGTAAAAATTTGGCAAGGCGATCAATTAATTACCACCTTGGAAAATTCCCCTGCCTGGGTTGATAAACTAGCTTGGAACCACACTAGTAACCAACTAGCTTTTAGTTTGGGGCGTTATGTACAAGTTTGGGATGCAGAGATTAATGATATTGTCGTTACCTTGAATTTTGATAACTCATCAGTCTTAGGGATTGACTGGCGCAGGGATGGGCAATACTTAGCCATTAGCGGTTATCAGGGAGTTAAAATTTGGCAAACTCAAGACTGGGATGATGAACCATACATCTTATCTATGCCTACTGTCAGTGTAGCTATGGCATGGTCACCCGATAGCAGATTCCTAGCTTCTGGGAATATGGATCGCAGCGTCACAGTTTTGGAGTGGGGTAACCCCGACCCTTGGGTAATGCGCGGCTTTCCTGGTAAAATCCGCCAATTAGCATGGTCAGAAGCTACTACCCAATTAGGCGCGCCAATCTTAGCATCCTCCAGCGTTGAAGGTATTGTAGTTTGGGAGAAGTTAGAAGATGATTCTCTCGGCTGGGAAGCACGAGTTTTAACTAATCATGTAGAAGTAATATGTGCGATCGCATTTGCACCAAAAAGCTTTCTCCTCGCTTCTGCTGCTGCTGACGGTTGGCTGTGTATATGGGACAAAGCCGAAGAAGTCAGTCAAATTCTTACAGGTGTATCAGCAGGATTTTCTTGCCTAGCTTGGCATCCTCAAGGTAATTATCTGGCAGCAGGTGGCGAACAAGGAGAATTATTGATTTGGTCAAGAGTATTGCCTGATTGACCATTTCAGTATAAATTAAGTAATACAAAACAATAACATACTTAAGTGTTTGTATTAGCATATCTAGGCTAATGTAGTCTATTGATAGGAATCTATCTTATCAAAGGTTTATTTCATAATTGTATTACTATCAAGCCTGTCCTAGCAGGTTTAATTTGTATAACCAAAGACTTTAGCTCTGATGCTGAAATCTTGGCAACAATTGAGAAATTTACCAGTCATTGATTGTAGTCATCTCGGTTTAACTATTCTCTATCAAAAATAGTCTGTATTTGCGAATTTATGAACCTACTAAAATTGATGTTGCTTGCCTTGCCTGTTTTTCTAGCCTCTATTCTGTGGGTAGCCAATCCAGCACAAGCATCTAGTCTACAATCCGCACCTACTACACAAATCACCCTAGTAGTATCTGCACAGCCAAGTTCGGAATTAGTAGCCCCAAAAGTAACTCCAGCATCTCACACAATCCTCGATCAAGCTGGTTGCAGTTGTGCTAGTTGTACTCAATCTAAATTTGATTTATTACAAGGCAAGCTACCATCGGTCAATATTTAATAAATTCATTTTTATAGTATTTAATTGTAGTAAGGAATAGGTTTTTAACATTAAAGCCAAACTCCTTACTACAATTTTTTAAAATTACCACTGTGCGACTTGCTGTTTTAATTCTTCAATATCTAAATAATCATTAATGAAAGCCTTCCGTAATAGCGGGTAAGGAATAAATTCATCATACTTTTGTAATTCTGGCGCTTCTGCTTCGCTGATTAAATAATCCGGTGTAATTCTTTCTTCTGCCAATGCGGCAATTTCTTTAGCCAAATATGGAAATTTATCCTTCCCTAATTTCAGTATTAAATAATAAGGATTTACCCCACCAATACTTTTAATTTCTAAAGATTCTCGACAGCAGTAATTGAGCCATCTTTCTAATGTGCGGTAAGCTAAAGTTCCCATCCAAGGGAATATACAACACTTACCTTTTTCTAATTGCAATATATTCTGTTTATCTAAACCAGCTTTTATAAATAATTGCCGAGTTCTTTGTAACCCTTGCAAAGCATTAGTTTGTAAGTAGCTATATTCTGAATCTTCTAACAATACTTGCCGCATTCTTTGCAAAACTTTGGTATGGATGATTCCACTACCACCACGCCAATAAATGCTAGCTTTACCTTCTACCGGTTTAGCATTAATTACCCTTGTTTTAAAGTCAATTTCTACAACTTCCCAAGTTCTTCCAGCTAAAGCAAATTGATTACCAACTGGAGGCGGTTTTAAAATACTACCAATTTCTGTTCCCCCTTGCTTCACAGTATATTCTTGATTATCAGCAAAGACTGCATAAAATTGAAACTTATTGACAATTTTTTCACCAGCCAAACCAATAATTAATTTACCCGTTTCTGTTTTATGAATATGGTCAATATCAATTAAATAACGTAGCAATAATTTAAAATCTTCTGGAGAAATTTCTGCAAATGATGGTAGGCTGAAAACCTGTTTAGCTAAAGCCGCAGGTGAAAGTTCGCCTGTTGCTGATAAAATGCTCATTGTTTGATGATATAGCAAACTTAACGGGTATTTCACCGGCTTAATTGGTTCAATCCAACGTTCTTCTAAATAAAGTTGGATAATCGCAATACATTGTAGCAACTGCCAAGGAATTTGTTGTGGGAGAGGTGCTTCCAATGATGGTTGAGTTTCTGCACAAACAAAGCGCATATCCGCAGCTTCACCTCTTCTCCCAGTACGTCCTAAACGTTGTAAAAAACTAGCTACAGATAAGGGTGAATCTAACTGAATGACTCTTTCCAAATGACCGATATCTATACCTAATTCTAGAGTGAGAGTAGCAGCAGTAACTGCTGGATTATGCGGCTCGCGCATCGCATTTTCAGCTTGTTGTCGCAAACTAGCTGATATACTACCGTGATGTACATGATAAATGTCTGGTGATGCTTGTTCAGTAGCAATTCGCCGTAAAGATGCAATGACAGATTCTGTTTGCGTACGATTGTTTGCGAAAATTAGGCACTTGCGAGATTTACTCAGATTAAATAAATATCTATCGTATGGAGTTACTTCTATTTCATCAACTTCATCGTTAAGATAAAAATGTTCTACAGCTAGTTTAATTTGTCGTTTTCCTGCCTCAATTTTTGGTGTAATTACCAACTTTTCTGTTCCCGAACGTAACCAATCTTCTGCCATTGAGTAATCACCAAGTGTGGCTGATAAACCAATTCTTCGAGGTTGTGTTTGTGTGATGTTTGCTAAACGTTGCAATTGACAAATAATTTGGCAACCGCGTTCCGAACCCATGAAAGCGTGAATTTCATCAATCACCACAAACCGTAAATCACCAAATAAGCGAGTTAAGTCATTGTGTTTATTTACTAATAAGCTTTCTAAAGATTCCGGTGTAATTTGTAGAATGCCTTTAGGGTTCTTTAACAGCTTATTTTTATGACTTTGACTCACATCACCATGCCAATGCCACACTGGAATATCTGCCGCTTTTAGCAAGCCATTGAGACGCTCAAATTGATCATTAATTAAGGCTTTAATAGGGCCAATATATAATGCACCTATGGTAGTTGAGGGTGTTTCATGTAATTGAGTTACTACAGGTAAAAACGCCGCTTCTGTTTTTCCTGCAGCCGTTGCAGCTGCCACTAGCAAGTGAGCATCAGTATCAAAGATAACTTTACAAGCAGCAATCTGTGCTGGACGTAATTCAGTCCAATTATGCTCATAAATATATTCTTGAATAAACGGTGCCAGGCGAGTAAAAATATCGCTCATAGGATATTTTGTTGCAAAAGTTGTTCAGCATTATATAGCAGTTGTAATTAGTTATGAAAAGCCAAATTCCCAGTTTCTTGAAAAAAACTGGGAATCTTACGTTTTGTGTTAAAAAAATTAATTAGAAAAATTCTCAATAATTTTGATAAAATTTAGTGACTGTCAGCTTTTAACAGTCACACTTGCGCTTTATCCAATTTAATGGGAATTACTAGAGTAATGTTTACATAAGTGCAAACCTCTCATGATTGCGCCTAGCCATATATCTACTATTAACCAAATCTGCCACTGACATAATCTTTGGTATCTTGCTGCTGCGGATTGTTGAAAATTAATTCGGTCGCGTCATATTCTACTAAGTAGCCGCTACGACCTCCTTTGTCTGACTGTTGCACATTGAAAAAGGCAGTTTTATCAGAAACCCGTGCAGCTTGTTGCATGTTGTGAGTCACGATCACAATAGTATATTTCTCTTTGAGTTCGTGAATCAGTTCTTCAACTCGCAGCGTAGAAATGGGGTCAAGGGCAGAACATGGTTCATCCATTAAGATAATTTCAGGTTGTACTGCGATCGCTCTGGCAATACATAAGCGTTGTTGTTGTCCACCAGATAAAGCTAAAGCACTTTGGCGCAGTTTGTCTTTAACTTCATCCCATAAAGCCGCCTGTTTTAAGCTTCGCTCTACTAGCTCATCCATATTACCTTTGTAGCCGTTGATTTTTGCCCCAAAAGTAATATTGTCGTAAATAGATTTAGGAAATGGGTTTGGTCTTTGAAATACCATCCCGATCCGCCGCCGTACCTCTACTGGATCGATATCAGGTGCATACAGGTTTTTATCGTAATAATAAACTTTCCCGTCTGCCCGGAAAGATTCAATTAGGTCATTGAGACGGTTGTAACATCTCAGTAATGTACTTTTGCCACAACCAGATGGGCCGATAAATGCTGTAACCCGATTTTTAGGGATATCTAGCCAAATATCCCGCACAGCTAAAAAGTTGCCGTAATAAATGTTCAGATTCTCTGTACGTAAAACGGTGTCAGTACCATTAACTGTGCTAATGTTAGTAGCCATAAAATAGTCTAGTGTAAGTTTGAGGGAATATAGTGCCCTAAAGATTCAGCTTGTCCTAAGCTTTTTGGCGAGTTGCCCAACGTGCGATGATACTGGTAATCAGCACCATCAACACTAAAATTAGCGCTGCTGCCCAGGCTAGTGACTGTAGATTTTGAAACGGAGTAATTGCGAAGTTATAAACCAATACAGCAAGAGAAGCTGTTGGTTTGAATAAACTATCCGGCCAAAATTGTGAGAACAAAGCCGTAAATAGTAAGGGAGCAGTTTCTCCAGATGCCCGCGCGATCGATAGCGTAATTCCAGTTACAATTGCCGGTAAAGCTGCTGGCAATACGACTTGTGCCACCGTTTGAAATTTTGTAGCGCCTAAACCTAAAGATGCTTGCCGTAAATCTTGTGATACTAATTGCAAAGCTTCATCAGTTGTACGTACAATAATTGGCAACATCAAAATTGCTAAAGCAAAACCACCACCTATAGCTGAGTAAGAACCTAAGTTGAGCTTTACCAATGTTAAAACTATAATTCCGTAGGCAAATACCCCAGCAATAATTGAAGGAACGCCACTGAGAATATTTGTAGCAAATCGGACAAGTCTTGCTATTTTACCCGAACTAAATTCTGTTAAATAAATAGCTGCTAAAACGCCAAAGGGGATACTAATCAAGGCACCAATCCCGACCATCAGCAGCGTACCTAAAATTGCATTACCAAAGCCGCCTCCCTTTCTTAGAGGTGCTGGTGGTAATTCTGTAAATATGCTGGGACTGAGACTGCTAAAGCCTTTAATAACCACATAAGAAAGCACTGCCAACAAAGGTAAAAGTGCTAACATCCCACATATAAATGCAACAGCGGTCATTGCTGTGTTAAACAGTGTCCGCTTAGACATGGGGGCGCGTGTTAGGCTGCTTTCAGGATAACTAGTAGTCATAATTCAACCTACAACCACCCTAAATTCGCTTCATACGAAGAACAATTAACTCGGCAAAAATATTGACTATGAGTGTTAAAACAAACAGAACCAAAGCAGCATACATTAAAGCTGCTACTTGCAAACCACTAGCCTCAGAAAATTGATTTGCTAGTAAGGAAGAAATTGTATTAGCTGGGGCTAACAGTGAAAGACTAATGTTATTGGAGTTACCAATTAACATTGTTACAGCCATTGTTTCTCCCATCGCCCGACCCAGGGCCAACATTACAGCACTCACAATACCCGAAAAAGCCGCAGGAATCAAAACTTGAAAAATTGTTTCCCAACGGGTTGCACCCAGACCTACAGATGCTTGACGTAAAGTCGGAGGTATAGAAATCAAGGCATCACGAGATATAGCTGTAATGATAGGCAAAGTCATAATTGCCAAAATCACTCCAGCTGGCAGCATTCCAGGGCCAGAGGGAGCAGTACTAAAAATTGGTAAAAAGCCCAAGGAACTATTGAGCCATTTTCCCACATTGGTAATAATTGGGACTAATACAAAAATTCCCCAAATGCCATAAACAACGCTAGGAATAGCAGCCAGCAGTTCAACTAAAAATACTAATACCAAGCGTATTTTTGATGGCAGAAAATTTTCACTTAATAAAACAGCCGTGCCAACACCAATGGGTACAGCTAATAATAAACCAATAAAAGAACTTACTAAAGTTCCATAAACTTGCGGTAGTACTCCATATTGGTTGTTAACTGGGTTCCAAGTGCTCTGGGCTAGAAAGCCAGCCCCAAACTGCTGAATGGCAGGCCAAGCTCCAATACTAACTTGTAACGTAATCCACAATAAAGTAGCAGCAATTCCCAGTGCAAAAATCCGCGTCAGCCAAATAAAGCCCCGATCCAGCGACTTATCTATTTCAGAGCGACTTTTAATAGCTGAGAGCAGATTATGAGTATTTGTAGCCATGAATACTGACTTTAACAATATAGATCGAGAAAAATGTGGGAGAGAACCAGATTGAGTAAGATTGTCGCCAATTAATCCTGTTTAACTCAAAATAAGGATTAAGTATTGGGGAGCACCAAGCAAGCGACAAGTCTATTAATTTATTTAGTCAAAACTGAATTGACTAAATATATGCTCCCATAATGTAGCTCTTAAATTTCAAGTTAAAAATCGCTACTTACTAGCACTGGTATTACTACCAACCGCAATCTTATAATCTGGACTAATTTGATCGGCAGCAGTCGCTACTTTGGTAACTACATTTTGAGGTAAAGGAACATATCCTAATTCAGTTGCTAACTTTTGCCCATCAGTTAAAGCGTACTCGATCATAGCTTCCATTGCCTTGCTTTTTGCTGCATCAGGATATTTTTTATAAGCAAGTATCCATGTGTAGCTCACGATAGGATAGGAATCTGCTCCTTCTGGATCTGATATAAAGGCACGGAGATTTTCTGGCAAAGTTACTGCTTCTAGAGTTTTAGCGGCTGATTGGTCGTTATATGCAACGAAATTGCCTGCTTTATTTTCCAAAGTAGCAAACTTGATATTATTTTGCTTGGCGTAGCCGTACTCTACGTACCCAATAGAACCTTGAGTTTGTTGAATTTGGGCGGTTACACCTTCATTACCCTTACCACCAACACCCACAGGCCATTTTACACTTTTACCATCACCTACCTTGCTCTTCCACTCTGGACTGATAGCACTTAGGTGTTTTGTGAATACACCTGTTGTTCCACTACCATCAGAACGATATACAACCGTGATTGGCTGATTAGGAAGCTTTGCTCCAGGGTTAGCTTTGGCAATTTGAGGATCGTCCCAAGACTTAATTTTACCCAGTAAAATATCTGTGTAAACTGCCCGTGGAAGTTTTAGTTCTGGAACATCAGGCAAGTTATAAGCCAGTACAATGCCACCAGCAGTTACAGGCAATAAAAGTACACCTTTATCTTGTGGTACCTTCTGGATTTCCTCATCTTTCATAGCAACATCGCTAGCACCAAAGTCTACAGTACCTTTGATAAATTGCTCAACACCAGCACCGCTACCAACTGATTGATAGTTAACTTGCAAGTTAGGATATTTCTTGTTCAAGTCAGTAAACCAACTAGCATACAGAGGTGCAGGGAAGGACGCACCAGCTCCAGTCAAGCTAATATTTCCCCCAAGATCCAAGGTTTTACCAGGATTGGAAGCAGTAGCATCTGTAGCAGTACCAGGTGTCTCCTTGGTAGCTGTGCTGTCTGTTTGTTGTCCACCGCAAGCAGCTAAGCTAAATGTCAGTGCTAGCACTGATATTGACGCTGCGAGACGAGTATATTTAGTTGCGCTTTTACTTAAGTGCATTACTGTCAAATTTTAGTCAACTTCCAAGTGAGCGCTTCTAGAATACCTCTACAAGTTAAAATTTAAGGTAAACAAAAGGTTAACAAAGTGAAAAATCTCTGTCTTTTTTAGATGAATTTTTCAAATATGGGTATCTAGTAATTGATAAATTTTATACCAGTTTATTTCTCGTATAATCAATAATGCTGAATTAATTACTGATGTATATATTTACAAAGGCTGTTCGCTAATGTAGTGTTGTTGGCTCAAGCCAGAAAAAATCTTAAATTAAGGCGGAAATTGATAACACACATGAATTTGAATTTTAAACAATTGTCTAGTAGTGAGTCATCTATTTAGCTATTAAAATAAAGCTTGAGTAATTAATTAATACTAAGTATGGTCATATTTACACAAAGAGCATTCGCCAACAAAGATAAAGTTAAATTTCTCAAAAGCACAAAGAGACAGCCACTACTGAAAGTGCTAGCACAAATCAAATTTGCATATTAATATCTGTCTGTCATGTTTGCTGTGCCTTGTTTAGCTTGCTTATTTTCTATATATTTATATAATGTTTGCCGCTTCCAATCAATTATTATGGTCTATGATTGGCTTACTCCTCACAATGGGTGGTACCTTCCTTGAAGCCTATGGTATTAGCTTCCCCTGGATTTGGAGTCAGCATAGAATTCAAACTTTTTCTTTAGGTGTCAGCTATCAAATTGGTGCGGTGCTACTAGTAGGTTGTTTAGGAGGAAAAAATGCTGGGGCACTATCCCAAATTGCTTATTTAGTGATGGGTTTAACCTTACTACCAGTTTTTTCTGAAGGTGGCGGTATAGGTTATGTTAAATTAGCTCACTTTGGTTATCTACTAGGTTTTATTCCTGGAGCTTGGATTTGTGGTTTTTTAGCCTTTAAAGCCAGACCTAGATTAGAAACCCTAGCTTTTAGTTGTCTTTGTGGCTTGTTATCTGTCCACATCTGCGGTATTAGTTATTTGATGATTAGCTATTTTTTTCAGTGGCAAGACACAGAAAATTTGACATTAATGCAAGCAATTCTGAGATATTCGTGGTCAGTCTTGCCAGGGCAATTTACTATAGTCTGTGCTGTCACGGTAATAGCATATATATTACGTCATTTAATGTTTTATTAATTATCAAGATAATCAAAGCTAAAGGTTAGCCAATAGAGGTAAAAATTTCATTTTTCTTTTTATTGCTAATTTCTAGCTCCTCATCCCTAGCCCCTAGTTCCTAATTTCATGCGTTTACAAAATCAACTGTTCTGGCTTGCTGCTCTCATAGCTTTTTTTATAGACCAACTGACAAAATATTGGGTGGTACAAACCTTTAAATTGGGACAAACACTACCACTATTACCAGATATATTTCACTTCACATATGTTACTAACACTGGTGCAGCTTTTAGTCTTTTAAGTGGCAAAGTAGAGTGGTTGCGCTGGTTATCTTTGGCAGTAAGTTTGGTTTTAATTGGAGTCGCAGTCTTTGGGCCATTGTTAAACTTTTGGGATCAGCTTGGCTATGGCTTGATTTTGGGTGGAGCGATGGGTAATGGTATCGATCGGTTTATTTTAGGTTATGTAGTGGATTTTCTCGATTTTCGACTGATTAATTTTGCTGTATTTAATATGGCAGATTCATTTATAAGTATTGGTATTGTTTGTTTGCTAATTGCTTCCTGGCAAAAAACACCAACTTCAAATAACAGGCCAAGGTAATTAAAGCTGATCGGCGTAACTAAAGATAAACTGGCCGATCTGCCACGTTTCCTTACTCGTTGAGTGTTTATTATTTCTCTCTTGTTTCCTGTAGCTGGAAAGCGCTGAGTAAAAATCTTAGTCTCACTTTCATGTAAAGCTTGTGAAACTTTATTTCATCGTAATTGCTTCTTCATCTCCCTCTGTATTAATGTATATAAAATCACTCTTAATAAATACGTAATTAGAAAAGCCTGGAAGTTAATTCTCCCAGGCTCTTATTAGCTCAATTTTTTACAGATATCGTTAAAATTGCAACAGCCAACAATCTAAATCAGTTTTTAATTACCATGAGCGTGAGCTTTGGGTAAATCACTAATTGGAAGGCTGGGATGGTGAAGTAGTACTGGGTTCGGTAGTACTGCTTGGGTTGCTAGAAGAATCTGGAGTAGTTGTACTACCTGGCGCTACTGGAGCTACACTACCAGGAGTACCAGATTCAGGAATAGTAGTGCTGCCTGGTGCTACTGGAGTAATGTTACTGGGGCTACCAGACTCAGGGGTAGTTGTGCTTCCTGGTGCTGCTGGAGTAATGTTACTGGGGCTACCAGACTCAGGGGTAGACTCAGGGGTAGTTGTGCTGCCTGGTGCGGGAGTGGTGGTGTCTGAAGGGGCAGTCCCTGGTGTTGTGTTGGTATCGGAATTAGACCCAGGGATGGTGGTACTGCCTGGTGTCATCGTGTCAGGTTTAGTAGAGTCTGGTGTAACAGTGGTTCCTGGTGTTGTTGTATTCTCAGGAGTGGGGCTGGTTGTAGTACCAGTGCTAGGAGTACCAGTGTTAACTGCTGCACCACCAGGACAACGGGAATTAAGCGGAAAATATTCACACAGAATCTTCATACCTTCTGGTGACATTTTGATTTCCGTTGGTGCACTAGTGGATGAGCTATCAGCTTGGGCAATGGAGGATTTACTAGACTGTGCGGCAGCAACATTGGCAGTAAAAGCCAATGTTAGAGCTGTACCAATCAGGCTCAGAGATTTTCCCTTCATTCTGAATTAACCTCAACGGAACACTCGGCCCATTAAAACAAACAAAATTAATTATAAAATCTGTCTAAATAGGGATGTACATTTTGGCTGTAGCGTGTTGTAGATATGTTGAAGCGGTAAAATTTACATTGATTATTTTTTGATAATCAGTTGCTAAGATGACAAAAGCAAATTGATCGCCATAGCCTGTGAGTCACATTAACACTAGATATAATCAGCATTATAGAAGCATCATAAAAATTATTGAGTATGTAAATAAGCGTTCACGATTAATATCGTAAATACGCTTAATATAGATTGCGTAAGTGTAATATCTAATCTGAAAAAATCCGTATAGTCAATTTCTACTTTGGGTTGTGAGTAAAATAGTGTAAGACAACCATTAAGATTGTAATTTGCCGATTCTTTATTAATAGCCGTGCTGTAAGTAGCCGATGAGTTCCCCCCAACCTCCCCAAAAGCCACAAACTATACTTGGTCAACTGACACAAGCAGTACATACGATTCAAGCTAGGGTGGATTTTTCCAAACTAGCGCTCAAACCTAATGCTAAAGTACCGGAACTCTTGGTGCAGGATGCGGGGTCAGATAAGGCAGAAGTATATCCATTGTTGGGCGATCGCTATGTTTTAGGTCGTAGTTCTAAATCCTGCGATATAGTGATCCGTAACCCGGTAGTTAGCCAAATTCACCTATCATTATCACGGGATTCAACACAACGCACTCCCGTTTTTGTGATTAAAGACGAGAACTCAACTAATGGTATTTATCGGGGCAAGCGACGCATTAGTTCTTTAGAATTACGTCACGGTGATATTTTTACCTTAGGCCCGCCAGAACTGGCAGCTTCTGTACGTCTGCAATATATCGATCCACCAGCCTGGTATGTGAAAGCAGCAACTTGGACTGCTTATGGTGTTGGTGGTGTGAGTGCTTTAGTGGCTTTAGCAATTGGCGTAGAATGGCTGAAATTTTCGGTGAGGCCTTTACCTACAGCTACCCGTGCGCCAGTGATTGTGTACGCCCGTGATGGTGCTACACCCCTGCGTGAACCAAGAACTACATCTCACGTAGATATGAAGCGGTTAGAGGATTTTGGCCCGTATTTGCCAAAAGCTGTGATTGCCTCAGAAGATAGTCGTTATTATTGGCACGTTGGGGTTGATCCATTGGGGATTTTGCGTGCTGTGTTGATTAACAGTCGCAGTGGTGATGTGCAGCAAGGTGCCAGTACTGTTACCCAACAAGTTGCCCGCAGTTTATTCCGCGATTATGTTGGTAGGCAAGATTCCCTCGGACGAAAATTACGGGAAGCAGTGGTTGCTCTCAAATTAGAGACATTTTACAGCAAAGATGAAATCTTACTAACGTATTTGAATCGGGTATTTTTGGGTGGGGATACCTCTGGTTTTGAGGATGCTGCTAAGTATTACTTTGAGAAGTCAGCTAAAGACTTAACTTTGGCGGAAGCCGCAACCTTGGTAGGTATTTTACCTGGCCCTAACGCCTTTGATTTTTGTGGTGATGGTCAAAATAAGCTCCAAGCCGCTGAATATCGCAATCGCGTGATTAAGCGAATGGTGGAAATGGGCCAAATTAAAGTGGAGGATGCTAACCGTGCTAGACGTTCCACTGTTCAAGTTAGCCCTAAAGTCTGCGAACAGCAAGCTAAAACCCTTAGTCCTTATTTTTACAACTATGTTTTCCAAGAATTAGAACAAATTCTGGGGGAAGGCGCAGCCAAAGAAGGCAATTATATTATTGAAACCCAACTAGATTTGGGAATTCAAGCCCAAGCAGACGCAGCCTTACGAAATTCAGTAAGCAATGCAGGTGCAAGTTTTGGTTTTTCCCAAGGAGCAATGGTTACCCTGGATTCTAGTACTGGTGCTATCTTAGCGATGGTAGGAGGCACAGATTACCGTAAAAGTCAATTTAATCGTGCAGTTCAAGCTAAAAGGCAACCAGGTTCCACCTTTAAAATTTTTGCTTACACCGCTGCGATACAGCAAGGATTTTCACCATTTAGAAGTTATTCTTGCGCGCCTTTAACTTGGCAAGGCTTTACTTATAAACCTTGCCGTGCAGGTGCTGGTACTAGTTTAGATATGTCTACAGGACTGGCCCTTTCCGAAAATCCGATTGCTTTGCGGTTAGCAAGGGAAATTGGCTTAGACAAAGTCGTAGCTATGGCTCAACGTTTAGGAGTAAAATCACCACTCGATCCAGTTCCTGGTTTAGTGCTAGGTCAAAGTGTCGTTGATGTGTTGGAAATGACTGGTGCTTTTGGCGCGATTGGTAATCGGGGCGTATGGAATCGACCCCATGCCATTAGTAGAATTTTAGACAGTAGTGATTGCCGCGATCGCAAAGATTTAAAAACCTGTCGAGTAATTTACTCCTTCGACCAAGACCCCGATGCCAATAGACGAGTACTATCTAATGAGGTAGCCGATCAAATGACTACTATGATGCGAGGAGTAGTTACTAGAGGTACAGGTCGTGGTGCTGCTTTGGGATTAGGAGAAGCTGGTAAAACAGGTACAACCGACAAAAACGTTGACTTATGGTATATCGGTTTTATCCCTAGCCGTCGGCTAGTGACTGGTATCTGGCTAGGAAATGACAATAATTCCCCCACTTCTGGTAGTAGCGCTCAAGCAGCCCAGCTATGGGGGAATTATATGGGACGAATTGTGAAGTAAATAGAATTTGGGGTTTGGGGTTTGTGACTTCGCCTCATTCCCCTTGTTTTAACCAACCCAGGTGTAACATTAATATCCACGCCAGGGAGCAATTTCTAATTTACCACTAGGCTGAAAGATGAGTTGGAAATGAGCTAGAGGTTCTTTAGCGTTAGGGGCAACTAAATTCGAGCCTTGAGCTTGTTGTAACAACTGAGGAAGTGGAGTTTCTCTAGCATAGTCATAGGCAACTTGATTTAGCGGCTCATAGTCTGCGAGCGTACCATCTTTATTGACCGCCACCCGATACTTCAAATATCTCTCAAAGGTGGGCGTACCTCCCCAGTTTTGGCGCACTGTACTATATAACTTTTGGCTTAAAGCATTCACTGTCTTAGCATCAGTGATTTTGCTACCCACAACTTCTGGTGTTTTAGCATATCCACGCCAAGGGCTAACTTCCAGCACTCCTGTTTTTGTCAAAACCACTCTGTATTGAGCAATTGGTTCGTTCTGAATAGCACCTCGAGTGGCAGGATTATAAAGTAGATTAGGTAGAGGAGTTTTCTGTACTTCCTCATTTGCTTTTTGATTTACAGCTTTATAGCCAATGATTGCGCCGTCTGCGGCTACACCTACACGATAAACTACATCATCTGATAGTTCAGAACGATTAGTCCAAGCAGGATTAATTTGGTTATACAATTGTCGATTTAACGCCCGTAGTTTCGATGGATCTGTAATTTCCGGTACTGTAGTTAAAAGTACTTCTAAATCTTTAACTGCAGGTGTCGTTGTTGGTGTCGGATTTGCTGTAGGTGTCGCCTCTGCTGTTGGTGTTGCCTCTGCTGTTGGTGTTGGTGTTACCGCAGCTATGGGTATTGGCGTTGCGCTTGGGGAAGTTGTAGGGGTAATAGCTGCTGCGGGTGCTGTAGATTCAACAGCTGCGGGCGCAGCACTGGGTGTAACATCAGGTGTTGTTGAGCTAGTCGAATTTTGTGGCTTTGGCTCTGGCGTACGTAATTGGGGAGATGGAATTAAGCTTAAAGCTAGTGCTGCTACTGCTAAACTCGAAACACCTATACTAGCAGGTACTGCTTGCTTCAGTACAGCTTGATTGCCAACACTATTTCGTCTAGTAACTGGTTGTAATTCCAGAGATAACTCTGGTAAAGTTTGCGTGTCAGCAAAAAACTGATCCACCGCTTCTACTAAATCAAATAGCTGTACTGTATTTAAATCAACTTGAACCGGTTCTTTATGATTGTTAGGGTTAGAATTAAAACCTTGAGCTTCCTCCTCTGAATGGACAATTAACCTGTGTCGGTTAATGTCTATTTTCTGTAACTCAACTAACTCTGAATCTTGATTATGAGCTTGGGGATTTGGCACATTACTCAAAAATTCCTGAGCATAACCACTAACCGCCCTCACCAAACTTTCAAAAAATTCTCGTCCACCCACTAAAGGCTGATTATAACTAGATAAATAGCATTCTGCATTTACCAATATTGATAATTCTGGGCGCATTTCTTGAAAATGTGCAGCCCGGCTCGCATCACTTAAACCTTCTAGAAGCAACGTGCAATTAGGTAGACTATACTTACGTTGAATATTCATTCTACTTCCCCATCAAAAAGACTGATCCAGAACCGCTGCATTCCAGCTGTGCCAGTACAGAAGAGTAGTTGTCCTAATAAATTTATAGCTAGCTCATCCAATTTTTCGTCAGAAGTTAATGCTAATGAGCCAGACCTGCGAGAACTCATCCTACTCTTAAAATGCGTTCTAAACCGCTCTAAATAATTAGATAGCCGTAAGTTTTGTTCCAGCGGTAGTTGCTTTTCATTCATTTGTTGATAAATCATCAATAACTGGCGAATAACCACTGTCAAACGTCTAGCTATATAGCAAGCAATTACTACCAGGGCTTTTGCTTCCATAATACTTAAGGGGCGACGCATATGCGCTCTTCGTAGTGGATTAGAGCTA
Organism: Calothrix membranacea FACHB-236; assembly: GCF_014696315.1. Lineage (GTDB taxonomy): Bacteria > Cyanobacteriota > Cyanobacteriia > Cyanobacteriales > Nostocaceae > Aulosira > Aulosira membranacea. The sequence goes on along the minus strand of NZ_JACJPX010000004.1, from coordinate 8,110 downwards.
CGCATTCGCCACAAATTTACCCTATCTTTAATAATTGCTTTTAATTCCAATTCATCTGCAAAAGCCAAAATAGCTTCTGAACCACCCAGTTCTAAAGCTTCAATTGCCAGTAAAATTAAATCGATTTGTACCCGAGTTCTTCGGGGACATAGTTGTCCCTCTGTCGCCGGATCGGGTAAGGTATCCAGAATCATAGGCAATGACGAGGGAGTAGGACTGTTAAATGGCGTTAAACTAGCGGAGACATTCATTCTATAGATACCTTGTGCGCTTCCGACAGACTAGGTAAAACTAATTTAAGATAAATAGCCATACAAAAACATGAGGCTTGTAGCAGTAGTAGTAATGCTTGATATATACATTACTTACTTCTGTAACTCCAAGGTTTCCGTATACTGAGATTTATGTTTTTAACATATAAGTGTATCAACCTCACTTGGTAGTGCAATTCCATCCTTAGCTTGAGTTAGATTCAAGTTATCGTCAATGGATCGCCAAGCTTGAGCTTCGATCCCCAGCGTATGACATTATAGTGTACGATTTGTCAGGTATCTGGAATTGGGGGCTGGGGACTGGGGACGAGGGATTAGGAACTACAAAAAGCAGGGGATCTCAGCGCTAAATAGTCAAGAAATAAATTAACAATGCCCTATGCCCCATGCCCTATGCCCCATGCCCTATGTCCAATTATTAATCCCTAAGAGCGATTTTTATGGATTTGAAGTCTCTAATTCGTGAAATACCGGATTTTCCTAAACCTGGAATTGTATTTCGAGATATTACTACGCTGCTACGCGATCCTGAAGGTTTACGCTATACTATTGACTTCTTTGCACAACAGTGCGTAAACAATGGATTGAATGCGGATTATGTTGTGGGGATGGAGTCACGCGGTTTTATTTTTGGCTCTCCTTTAGCTTATAAATTAGGAGCTGGTTTTATTCCCGCCCGTAAAAAGGGGAAGTTACCAGCCGCAGTTCACTCCGTTGAATATGATTTAGAGTACGGCACAGATTCGTTGGAAGTGCATCAAGATGCATTACCTCCAGGTAGCCGAGTTTTAATTGTGGACGATTTAATTGCCACAGGTGGAACTGCGAGTGCAACAGCTAAATTAGTTGAGAAGATTGGCTGCGAATTATTAGGCTTTGGGTTTATTATCGAGCTAAGAGATTTACAAGGACGTAAATATCTGCCTGATGTGCCGATTATCTCCTTGATTGAATATTAGTCAATAGCCAAAAGTATAAATTATCAAAATTACAGAATTTTGGCTCTTGAAATACCACTTGACGGCAGTTGCGACAATGGGAAAACCCAACGGACAGTTCGCTCAAGTCGGGAAATCCCCCCACGCGACTGTCCTTTGCAACGCCCTACCTCCTCTACTTGGGGTTTACCCAGCACCTTTGACTAACTGCGTATGACATCTTCTACAAAAATTTCACTGGAGACCAGTCGAGACTGGCTAATTAGGCTAATCACGAGTGAGACTTTTATTTATGTAATGAAAAGGCTATTACAGGCGCTACTGACTTTGTTTTTGGCCTCTGCATTGTCATTTTTCATTATTCAACTGGCTCCAGGGGATTATGTAGATACATTACGGCAAAACCCCAAAATTTCCCCAGAAAGAATAGAGGAAATCAAGCGCCAGTTTGGTTTGGATAAGTCCTGGCCGGAGCAATTTGGGTTTTGGCTGTGGCGCATCTTTAGCAAAGGTGATTTTGGCACAAGTTTTGTGTACCAGCGCTCGGTAGCTTCGCTGTTAGGAGAGCGCATAAGGGCAACTTTACTATTAGCGATCGCTTCTTTAATTGTGACATGGGCGATCGCTATTCCCTTAGGCATCATTGCCGCAGTCAAGCAAAATAAACTGGTTGATCGTGTTTTACAGGTAATTAGCTACGCTGGGCAAGGATTTCCTAGTTTTATCACTGCCCTCTTCTTACTGATTTTAGCCCAAGTCACTTCACCTATTTTTCCTGTAGGTGACATGACTAGCATCAATCACTCAGAATTGAATTGGTTTGGCAGATTTCTCGATATCGCTTGGCATATGATTCTACCAACGATCGCACTGTCAATTACTAGCTTTGCTGGTTTACAACGCATTACTCGCGGCGAATTATTGGATGTTCTGCGTCAAGATTACATTCAAACAGCTCGCGCCAAAGGATTACCAGAAAACCGCGTAATTTATGTTCATGCTCTGCGTAATGCTATTAACCCTTTAATTACCTTATTAGGTTTTGAGTTAGCTGGCTTATTAAACGGTGCATTTATTGCCGAACAGTTCTTCAACTGGCCTGGTTTAGGAAGATTGGCTTTACAGGCTTTACAAGCTCAAGACTTGTATTTATTAATGGCAAGTTTAGTCATGGGCGCAGTACTGTTAATTGTAGGTAATTTAGCCGCTGATTTACTGCTCAAAGCCGCTGATCCACGCATTCGCCTAGAAAATTTAAATTAGGTGTTTGGTAATATGTGTTTGGTAATTGGTAATTGGTAGTAGTAATTTCTCCTTGTCCCCTCTGCTCCTCCTGCTTCCTCATCCCTCATCTGTCTCCATGCTCTCCGAAGTCTATTATTTAGTGCGCTCTAAGTCTGATGGTCGTTATTTAACGGCTCGTCCTGATGCTGAAACATCGGGTTATTTGTTGTTGTTTAAAGAACACTTTGATGCCCTTAGCTATCTCAATACCCACGCTGCAGAGGTAGCAAATCGCTTTGCTGTAGAATCTATTCCTGGTACACAGGTAAATAATTTACTTAAACGTTGGGGCTTTTACGGTATAGGTATCGTTACCGATCCTTTATTACCCAAAGTGGAGTTTTTACAGCACAGCTAGCTAATACTTTTTTGCTGATGTCAAAATCTAGATCAATTATCTGAAGCACAACTAGCGGTTTGAGAATAAGAAATTTAACCCCTTGGTAATAATATTGTGGCGATTACTTCATCACAGCATTTGTCATCAACAAGAGTAAAAGGTCAGCAGGTAGACAGTAGCAGATTTTTTTAAATTAAAGTGTTATGAACTTGTGCAATATTGTACTAAGTTAAATAACTAATGAATAATCAATGATGGCTCATGCTTTATCGTGCTGATTCTGCATGAGAAAATCAACTAACACGATCGCAACTGTTGCGATGATGGCAGGAAAGGAAAAAAGATGTCGGAGAATTTAAGAAGCCAAGTTGTAACGCAAGGGGTGCAGCGTTCGCCTAATAGAGCAATGCTGCGTGCAGTTGGTTTTCAGGATGAAGATTTTAATAAAGCCATTGTGGGTATTGCCAATGGTTACAGCACTATTACCCCTTGTAATATGGGGATTAATCAACTCGCACTAAGAGCAGAAACTGCTGTAAAAACTGCAGGGGCAATGCCGCAAATTTTCGGCACAATTACTATTAGTGACGGAATTTCGATGGGAACGGAAGGGATGAAATATTCCCTAGTCTCGCGAGAAGTAATTGCAGATTCAATTGAAACTGCGGTTACTGGACAAAGTATGGATGGCGTACTGGCTATTGGTGGTTGTGATAAAAATATGCCAGGGGCAATGATTGCTATGGCACGCATGAATATCCCTGCTATTTTTGTTTATGGTGGCACAATTAAACCCGGACATTATAACGGCAAGGATTTAACGGTTGTTAGTTCCTTTGAAGCTGTAGGTCAATATAGCGCCGGCAAAATTGACGAAAATGAATTAACACAAGTCGAACGCAACGCTTGTCCTGGTGCTGGTTCATGCGGTGGGATGTATACAGCTAATACTATGTCTTCGGCTTTTGAAGCTATGGGTATGAGTTTACCCTATTCTTCTACGATGGCAGCTGAAGATGCAGAAAAGGCTGAGAGTACAGCAAAATCGGCAGATGTTTTGGTAGAAGCAATTCGTAAGCAAATCTTACCCCGGCAAATTATTACCCGCAAATCTATAGAAAACGCCATTTCCGTAATTATGGCTGTTGGTGGTTCCACAAATGCAGTGTTACACTTTTTGGCGATCGCGCGCGCTGCTGGTGTGGAATTAACTATTGATGACTTTGAAACTATCCGTGGGCGCGTACCTGTTTTGTGTGATTTAAAACCAAGTGGTAGATATGTGGCTACGGATTTACACAAGGCTGGGGGTATTCCTCAAGTCATGAAAATGCTACTAGCACATGGCTTAATTCACGGTGATTGCCTGACTATTAGTGGTCAAACTATCACTGAAGTCTTGGCAGATGTACCAGAAGAACCATCTGCTGATCAAGATGTGATTCGTCCTTGGAATAACCCAATGTATCCTCAAGGACACTTAGCTATTCTGAAAGGTAACTTAGCGACTGAAGGCGCAGTAGCAAAAATTACTGGAGTTAAGAAGCCGACAATTACTGGGCCAGCAAAAGTATTTGAGTCAGAAGAAGACTCTTTAAATGCAATTTTGGCAGGCAAAATTAAGCCAGGTGATATTCTAGTCATTCGCTACGAAGGGCCGAAGGGAGGCCCCGGTATGCGCGAAATGCTAGCTCCCACCTCAGCCATTATTGGTGCTGGTTTGGGCGATTCCGTGGGATTAATCACCGATGGGCGTTTCTCTGGCGGTACCTACGGCATGGTAGTGGGGCACGTTGCACCAGAAGCAGCAGTTGGCGGTACGATCGCTCTTGTCGAAGAAGGCGATAGTATTACAATCGATGCGCCCTCACGTTTATTACAGTTAAACATCTCCGACGAAGAATTAGCTCGTCGTCGTGCCAATTGGCAACCTCCAAAACCCCGTTACACCAAAGGTGTGTTAGGAAAATATGCCAAATTAGTTGCTTCTAGCAGCCTCGGTGCTGTAACCGATTTGGATTTGTTTGAATAGGGCATAGGGTATGGGGCATGGGGCATGGTAATTGGAATTTCTTACCTTGTCCCCTTGTCACCTTGTCTCCTCATCTCCTTCATCCTCAGCCCCTAGTCCCCAATCTCCAACAATACTTTTAAAACACCTCGAGTTTGAGCGTGTTCAAAGGCTGCAAGCCCATCGCTGAGGTGGTAGCGGGCATGAATTAGGGGGTTTACGTCTAGTTGTTCGGTGGCTAGCAATTGCAGTGCGGCGGGGAAGGGGCCACAACGAGAACCAATGAGCGTGATTTCGTCTACTACCAAAGACGAGACATCTAAGTTGAGATTGCCAGCATAGGTACTTTTGAGTACTAATGTACCGCGAGGGCGTAGGGCGCGGCATGCGATCGCAAATCCTTCGGGATTCCCAGTACACTCTACGGAAATATCGAAAAATCTATCTTTGACATCTGTGGCTAAACCTGTTGTAATGCCTCTTGCTTCTAGATTAGCCAGTTTTTCTCGATGACGGCCTACTACTAAAAGTTCACAACCTGTTAACGCTATTGTTTGTGCTACCAGTTGTCCCAGCTTACCATCTCCAACTACTAACACTCTGTCATTTGCACCTAACGCTACCTGTTGCTGAATTTCTAAGGCGGCTGCTATCGGTTCAGTAAATGTTGCTACTTCTGTTGGCACATTCTCCGGTACAGAATGTAAATTCTCGACTGGTAAACAGAGGTATTCAGCAAATGCACCGTGACGGTTAACAATTCCTAATACAGTGCGGTTTTCGCAGTGAGTTGAATTGCCACTGCGACAAAATCGACAATGTCCGCAGACTGCGTTAATTTCGCCAACAACCCGCCGATTTAGTAGGTTTTCTGGCCCTTGTTCCACAACACCAACAAATTCATGCCCTAAAATTCCACTGTAGGGATAGTAACCTCTGAGCAGTTCTAAGTCGGTATTGCAAATACCTGCACGCAATACACGCACAAGGGCTTCTCCTGGTGGCGGTTCTGGAGTTGGGATGTCCGTGCGTAACTGCAATTGATTGTTTTCCAGCCAGATTCCTTTCATGGTGATTGATGCCACAATAAATAGTTCGGATTAAAAAGGTCGAACTAAAAAGCAATAACAGATATATTCTACATTTGAGATTACATCAATTATTGTGATGGTCTAGTATTTTAATAAGTTAAAGTATAAAATTATTCTCTTTTTGCGTCTTGTATTACAGTAGATGTTTCACTATTATTTGCTTGAGTTCTACTTAACCAAATTACTAGATCCTCTGAATGGACTGCTATCTCATTCCCTAGGGTTTTGATATAGAGAAGTCCGTCACTAATAGTTAAATCTCTAATGGGATACCAGGCATTTCTGTGTCTGATTAGGAGTTCTAAAGAAAAACCTAATTGTAAGGCATATTTACGGTATTTCCACCAAGCACGCCATAAGTGGACAGACTTAGTACCGTGCATTTTATAGCCACTAGGTATTTGGCAGTATCGATACTCATAGAAACCCCGATGATCTATTTCTCCCGTCAGAATATAACTGTAGTCCGCTAATGCTTCGTTCATCATTTCCCAATGGGATGAAGTCGCATTAATCGAAAATATTGGTGGCTCCTTAGTGAGTTCAGCCGTAGCAATCACTCCTTCGGCTTTTGTCATTACTTGGTTACTTCTATATACTGTTTGCGCTGTCAACACAGAGTTTGACAACAATACTTCCTGTTTTTGGATGGAATTATCAACAAATACTCGCATCAATTCTATATTGGACAACATGACTCTATTTATACTCAGTAAGCGAATGCTTCAATAGGTGAATGAAAACACAGTATAAATGAGTTTCAAACTTACGCAAGTGCCATATTTTTGCAGATGTTGCCCAGAGTCAAATAATTTGAGATCTTAGATGTTGAATTTGAGATTTGGAACAACAGGTAAATATGATAAAACCCTTGTTTAGCAAGGGTTTAGCCTGTATATTCTCTAACTAAAATAATTGTTTTAGGCAAGCTGTTTAAATTTTTACAGCAGCCAAAAATGGTGTAAATACGGAAACCAATTCTGGGCGACTAACTACAAGAGTAGGGAAAGAGCGATCGCTATAATCTACTCCTGGTGAGAGAGGAAACGGCTCTGATTTTAACGATAACCACGTACCACCAGCAGCTTGGACAATTACCCAAACGCCTGCTAAGTCCCAAACTTTCGGCGTGGCTTCCATCCCACCTAAAACTGCACCATTAGCAACTGTGAGAAAGTTATAGCTAGCTACACCCAGCATCCGAATTTTGCTGGGGAAATCTGGCTGCATTGCGGCGGTGCTGCGAGAACAGAGATTAAAAAAGTGATTATTACTAGGAGCGTCAGGGCTGGTATGAATGGGGTGATGATTGAGAAATGCTCCAGTTGGTGTTGCTAATCCCGATGTACCTGCCCAAAAACCATGAAAAGTTTGATTTAGCGGTGGTACATGAACATAGCCAAAAATTGGAATTCCTTTATACAGTAAACCCAGAGAAATCCCCCAAATGGGGATACCCCGCGTAAAGTTAGTTGTACCGTCCAAAGGGTCAATTACCCAGCACCATTCTGTACCGGGAAAAGTGCGATCGCTTTCTTCGGTTAAAATACCGTATTCAGGAAAAGTAGAAGCGATCGCATCTCTAATTGTTTGATCTGCCCATTTATCAGCTTGCGTCACCAAAGTGCCATCAGCTTTATGTAAAGCTTGCACCCGCCCAAAATCCTGCATTAATTGCTTCCCCACTTTGGTAGTGGTGCTTTGGGCAAAATCAAGAATAGTATTCCAAAAATCATTCATTGATACATTCTCGCGCAAACCAGGCTTTCAGCCAAGCATTGGGGATTGGGGAAAAGGGGAAGGGGGAAAGGGAAAAGGGGAAGGGGAAAGGGGAATGGGGAAAGGGAAAAGGGGAAATTGTTATTACTCATTATCAATGCCCAATGCCCAATGCCCAATGCCCACTTAATCTAAATCACTTTCCAATACAGAAGCGATCGCTTTTTTGGTGCTGGTTTGAAATTCTGTGACGTTGACGCGATTAAGAAACCAAATTGATACCAACATTCCTATGGCTTCTAAGACAAATACTAGTCCATAGGCTAGTTCTAAGCTGGGTAGTAAATTACGTCCTATAGAACCCATTTGACATCTTAGGAAGGGTCTGCAAGCCTCTTAATCATTAGCCTGATGAAGCAGAGGTTGAGTTTGGCAGTGGCATTAGCTAGGGTTCG
>NZ_JACJPX010000039.1 GCF_014696315.1 Calothrix membranacea FACHB-236 | reverse complement strand
GGGTTTCCTGTTCGCGCTCTTGCTTTTCTACTCATGATGTATCACTTAGAACATCAGAATTGATATTCTAAGATTACATCTTATGCTTCCTTTTAGCTTAACTTGACACCAATGGGCATTGCCTTGCCCCTACAATCTGTAGCATTCTTTTTTCAAATTGATATTACATACCCATCTCATATTTGATTTTTGAGGTTCACGTAGGATGCTTTAGCGATAGCGTAACGCATCATTACCAAAGCTTTTTTGATATTTTTTCAGAAATTAACTAGGATTTTTATATAACTGCAATTAAGCATTTTTGATATGTTACGGCTTACGCCTAACACATCCTACATATAAATATATTTTGTTAAATTTAAATCGGATTCCTATACTTTTTCTGGTAATTGCGGCGGCTGGATATTAAACCATTTTTGATAAATTTGCTGATAAGTGCCATTAGATAACAAAATACTTATACCTTGATTAATTGTTGCTAAATAAGGAGAATTTTTAGGTGTAGCAATCCCGTAGTATTCCTCTGTAAGTAAATTGGTAACTACTTTAATACCTTTGAGATTACCGTTTTTAATTGCATACAAAGTCGCAAAGGCATCGCCAACTACCGCATCAACATTACCATTAAGTAAGTCTTGGAAAAAATCAGGGCCAGAGTTATATGTACTAATGTAGGCATTGGGGATTGTTTTAGCGAAATCTGCACCCGTTGAGCCAATTTGTACGCCAATTTTTTTACCTTTGAGGCTGTTTAAGTCTTTGATATCTTGGTTGTTTTCTCGAACTGCGATCGCTAACCCAGCTTTAAAATAAGGTCGGGAAAAGTCAATGGTTTTCAGACGTTCCGCAGTAATTGTAATTCCGTTAATAGCTGCATCTACTCTTTTGGCTTGCAAAGTGGATATCATCCCGTCAAAAGGTAGGCTTTCCCATTGAACTTGTAAACCGACTACCTGTGCGATCGCATTCATCAAATCAATGTCAAAGCCTTCCAAATTCCCATTTGAATTTTTCATTTCAAATGGTACAAATGTAGGGTCTGTAGCCACTTTCAGAGTTTTTAATTCTAACTTCGGACTTGTGGTGCTTGTAGGTTGCAATCCATGACAAGCAATTATGAGTAACAGGCAACTTAAGCCCAAAATTAGTTTACGCCATTTTCTGTTCAGTAATTTCACTTGCGATAAAATGCTGAGGGCGTAGAGTTTATCTGAGATAATGAGTTAAATCTGGTTTTTATTCTTTCATATTGAAACCTGCATGGCAAGAAGCAAGATGCATAATTTTACATTTAACTTTACATAATATTTTCTCGCTATTACAAAAATAACTTACGCATAAAGCGAAGTACATAAACAATATATTCTACCTGCGATTTAGTTTTCGAGTTAGACTTAATTTCTTGTAATATTTTTTGCATTTCAGCAATATTTGTCGGATTAATACCGATAATTGTCGCTCTAATAATTGCGGCTCTAACACTATTGAGTGTATCTTTGCATTCTCGGACTGCTTCTCTTAACTTATTTACTTGTTCCCAATTTTTTTCTACTTGAGCGTTTAAGAGTGCAAATTGAAGCTGCGGCAGAAGATTTTGTAAATCTTGCTCTATGTTATCTAGATGTGACACATCTAGATGATTGTTGGGAACTGCTTTTAATTGCAAAATTATATCTCGCAATTTTTCTAAAATATCATTACTTTCTGTAATTACAGAATCATCAAAATTCTCTAGATTACTCATATTTTATTAATTGTTTATTAATTTCGGCATAATTGAGATTTTAAAGGTTGCGAACGTAAATTTATCTGAGATACTTCTTGGAAAAACTCTTGCAAAGTTTTATCTTCATTTATTGATTGTTCGATACTATTAATCCTCGATAAAACTGAACTATAGTCTCTACCAGTGACATTGGTTGCTACCCCAACAATTTTAGTAATTCGAGTTGCGATCGCTTCAAAACTCAAAGAAGGGTATTCATCAATAAGTTTTGAAAGTTTTCTACCTGTATCAGCTGCTATTAACAGCCTAGATATCGATTCATTGAGTATTTGCTGTTCAGTAGCATTTACTTTTAACCAAGCATCGATTTGTTCAGCAACTTGACGCTTAATTTCGTCTGTCCCTAATTGGGAATATGTATTAGGATTATTGTACTTTCTCTGTAGCTGCTGTAGTTTTAAACCAATTAGTACCCGTTGCGGATTATTGGGTTTTGGTGGCTTTTGCTGAATTTGTTTAGCTAAAAGTAGCATTTTAACTGTTAAACATCGCGCTGGTTGGGCAGTTTTAGCTACTATTTTGGCACTGCCGTAGTCGATTGTTTCTAAATTGTTAAAAATCTCTATAGCTGTGTCATATTCTGATTGCAAAGCATCAAGTTCTCGCTCTAAATCTGATGGCTGATTATTTGATTGATTTTCTCCCGTAATAATTTTATCTACCTCTCTGGGATCGCCAAAATTAATTCTGCGATCGCTAAGTAATTGCTCAACTACAAAATCACGAGAAATCTCAGCATCTAGAGGTAATTCGTTCAGTTGGTAGATTTTTTTCACAGATGCGATCGCATCAACCGCCTGATTACGAAAAGTCTCTGCAGTTAATCGCAACATTGTTCTTTTTTCTGGCGTACAACTGCTAAGAGTGGTACTGAAAGTAAAAGCTATAATCAGAAATTTAGATAATGATGCCTTATAAAATATAGTAACTTTCATATTTATATTCAAAATATGACAAAAGTCATGGGTAAATTCATGACTTTTGTCTGAATCTTTTTCTCGACAGACAAGCTTAAATAATAACTTGAATCTACCATTTGAGATGAAAGGGGTTACTACGTAGTAGCAACAGAAGCGTAGTAACTATAAATTTGCCTCTGAAAGCTTAAGGTTTTCCATCCTCCATTCTATTCGCAACTATAGGTAACCTCAAGGCAACAGATAAGTCAACAGTAATTAGTGTTCATGTTCCTTATACTCCCAGAAGCTACTGATTAGTAGCTTCTTTTCCTTTCTATTTATCTGTAATTCTTAATTCCTCAATAGCAAAGTTTACAGTGTACCGCAGAAGCAGGGTGCAACGGAAACCATGCGCCACACTCATCATTGTATTTGTCTAGATCGCGTTTCCCAAAAAACGATATTGTTAGAAATTGTAGGTTGGCATAAATCACAGAATTTTTAAATAGTAAATTTGGATTCGAGACTTAGGAAATTTAAAATCCCAAATCTAAAATTTATTGACAACCTGTTGTTCCACAATCCCTAGGCTATGACGAAATATTTCCGTTCCAATGTTGATGCAATGGCTAGCTATGTCCCTGGCGAACAGCCGCCACGGGGGACACAAATTATAAAACTCAACAGCAACGAAAACCCTTATCCACCCTCACCCACAGCATTAGAAGTACTGCGGAATATTGATGGTGAATGGTTGCGACGATATCCTGAACCATTTGGGGGAGAGTTTCGCCAAGCTGCTAGTAAAGTTTTAGGCATTCCTAGCAATTGGATTATCGTTGGTAATGGCAGTGATGAAATTTTAAGCATCATTATTCGCGCCTGTACTGAACCAGGACGCAAGGTAGTTTATCCTATGCCAACTTATGTGTTATATCGCACATTAGTTGAGATGCAAGCAGCAGATATTTTAGAGATTCCTTACCCAGAAGATTACAGTTTGCCTTTAAAAGAATTAATTGCTGCTGATGGTTCAGTCACATTTATTGCATCTCCTAATAGTCCATCAGGTCATGTAGTTCCAAATGAAGATCTGCGAAAATTAGCCAGTCAATTATCTGGGATTTTAGTAATTGATGAAGCCTATGTAGATTTTACTGAAGAAAATGCTTTAGATTTAGTACAGGAATATGACAATGTAATAATTATTCGCACCCTTTCTAAAGGGTATTCTTTAGCAGGATTGCGCTTAGGTTTTGGTATAGCAAATCCCAAGTTATTGGATGGATTATTTAAAGTCAAAGATAGTTATAACATTGATGCGATCGCCTGTGCTGTGGCGACAGCTGCTATCACCGACCAAGCCTATAAAAATGCTTGTGTCGCCAAGATTAAAGCTTCAAGAAATCAGCTAGCATCAGACTTGAAAAAATTAGGTTTTCTAGTTTGGGAATCCCAAACAAATTTTTTACTAGTCCAGCCTCCCCAGGGAAATGCAGAATACCTCTATCAAAAACTTAAGGAACAGAAAATTTTAATTCGCTACTTCAAACAACCGGGATTGGATGATAAATTACGCATCACCATTGGTACTGATGAGCAAAACCAAACCTTGGTGCAAGCATTGACTGATTTGCTGATAAATACACAGCAGGATTAAGCTAAAAATAAGCGATCGCACAATATCACGCAGGTTGATTATCGTCCGTTTGAGCCTGTAATTGTTCAACTTGCTCAACCGTTAAACCAGTAACACGAGCAATTAATGCGATCGCCATTCCCTCATTGAGCATATTTCTGGCAATCTCTTGGGCTTTTTGCTCAATACCTTCTTGTAAAATATCTTGGTAAATAACAGATTCGCGCATAATATCACTCAGCAAAGTCTGCAATTATATCAGTAGTATCGTGCCTTCATAGCTGAGGAACGAATTACTTAATTTTTTCCTCTTAACTAATAGCTTTCCACTGTACACCATTAACTCATGACTCCAGTAGATATTCTGATTCTCTCCAATGGCCCAGGGGAAGTAACAACTTGGGTACGTCCAGTAGTGAAAGCATTGCGGGAACAACTGGGTAACGATCGCTCTACTGTAAGGATTTCTGTAATTTTATCCCCTTGTCCTAATGCTAGTGGGAAAGAAGTTGCGATCGCTCTTTCTTACCCAGAAGTTGATAGAGTTCAGGGAGCAGAGCATTTTTGGCAATTTTTACTCTGGGGAAAAACTGTTGATAATTGGGATTGGAGAAGTCGCGGAGTTGTAGTTTTTCTCGGTGGCGATCAATTTTTTCCCGTTGTCATCGGTAAAAAACTCGGTTACAAGACAGTAATTTACGCTGAATGGGATGCTCGTTGGTACAGCTTCATCGATCGCTTTGGTGTGATGACACCGAAACTTGCTGAACGTGTTCCTCAGAAATATGCTCACAAATTTACTGTTGTGGGTGATTTGATGTTAGAAGCGCAGAGTTCACTTCACACTCAAGACTCAGAACTCAGCAGTGAAATCATTGGTTTATTACCAGGGTCAAAAGCCGCAAAGTTAGCCCAAGGAGTACCATTAACATTAGCGATCGCAGAATACATCCACACTAAAAGGCCCCAAACTAAGTTTGTCATTCCCGTAGCGCCAACTTTAGATTTACAAACTTTAGCTAGTTTTGCTGATTCTCAAAAAAATCCTTTTGTAGAAACTTTTGGCTTCTCTGGTGCTTCCTTAATCGTCCCAGAAGACAACCAACAGCATCCCATCCTTAAAACACACAACGGCTTAACTGTAGAACTTTGGCAAGAAACGCCAGCCTATAAATTATTATCTCAATGCCGTATTTGTTTAACGACCGTAGGCGCAAATACAGCCGAACTCGGTGCTTTAGCTGTGCCAATGATTGTTTTACTCCCTACTCAACAGCTTGATGCGATGCGTTCTTGGGATGGTTTACCAGGTTTGCTAGCAAATTTACCAGGATTAGGTTCCACCTTTGCCAAAGTTATCAATTGGCTGTTTCTCAGACGCAAAGGTTTATTAGCCTGGCCAAATATTTGGGCTCAGTCAGAAATAGTACCTGAACTCGTGGGACACCTCCAAGCGCCAGAAATTGGAGAAATGGTATTAGATTTATTAACTAATCCCGAAAAATTAGAGCAAATGCAACTCAAGCTACGCAATGTCCGGGGTGAAGCAGGCGCAGCGCAAAAATTAGCAACTTTGGTAACAGAAGCGATAGATGTTTTGTAAACAAATATCAACTTTGACAAAAAACTTGTAAAAGGGCTAGACTCTCCACCTGGCTAGAGAGTTTAGGATAAAGCCAAGGTGAATCTTAAGCAAAAATCATTCATTTTAGAAAAATAGATCATGATTTTCAGAGATTAGCCTCAACAGTAAGCGATCGTTCCTTTGAAAAAAAAGGAGCAAAACTATGATGAGTAAATCAGTCATCTATGGACTTGTAGGTTTACTTGCAGGTAGTACTATTACAGCCTTATCAGTAACCTCTAGCAGTAGAGCAGAACAAAATCGTCAGTTACAACCTGCTGCATCCTGTGTGACAAAGACTATGCCACATCAGATGGTTGGTAGACAGGAAATAGATAAACATTTTATCGAAATGATGATTCCTCACCATCAACAAGCGGTGGAAATGGCAGATTTAGCTTTGCAAAAAGCTAAAAATCCTGAGATTAAAAAATTAGCAGCTGCCATGAAAACAGACCAGACTCAGGAAATTGAGCAGATGAAAGCTTGGTATAAACAATGGTATGGCGTTGAAGTTCCTACGAATTCAACTACTATGGGAATGCGTCACGCTCAAGGTCAAGGGATGTCAAGAATGCCTGTGCATTCACCCATGATGGGTATGCATATAAGTATAGATTCATTAAAAAATACTTCCGACTTTGACAAAGAATTTGTTCGTCAAATGATACCCCACCATCAATCAGCTGTAATGATGGCACAGATGGTTGGCGATCGTGCTAACCATACACAAATTCGTGACCTCGCTCAAGCTATCATCAAATCGCAAACTGCTGAAATTCAGCAAATGCAGCAATGGTATCAAACCTGGTCTTGATTAATTTTTCCTTCAACATTTTAAACTTATGACACTTCAACTCAATGTTCCCAACATGGCTTGTTCTGCTTGTGCAAACAATATTACTAATGCACTCAAAGCCATCGATGCCAATGCTAATATTCAAGCAGATCCTAAAACTAAGCTTGTGAGTATAGAGACTCAAGCTTCAGAAACAGCAATTAAAGAAGCATTAGCAGCTGCTGGCTATCCAGCAGCATAATTAATTGTTTGGAAATGCTGAATTAAGCACACTTCAACAGAATTATGTAAAGTTTTTTAGGGAAAAAAGAGGTTAAAGTTGATACTTTAACCTCTGCTTTTCATATTCTGTAGATATATAAGACTCATATTTGATTTTTGAAGTTCACGTAGGATGCGTTAGCGATAGCGTAACGCATCAGTGCCAACTTTTGTAAAAATTCGGGTATCTAAATCTCGCGCAAGTAAATAAAGCACCAAAAGCTTTTGTTTAAAGTACCCTATGTGTATTTCTATTATCTATAAAAGTGTTAAGGCTGGTTGGTAATTAATACCTAATATATTGATTTGTATTGAGGTAAACATTATTTTTTCTCTTCTGTGTCAGTTAATAATTTAAGCTTACTGAAATTTTCAAGAAATAACAGACACCGTTTTTATTTGAAGTGTACGCAACTATTTTTCAACTAGTTTAAGAAAGAAGCTTATATCACCCTAGATATTTTATGCTGGTATCTAAAATGCAATATATGTCTTCACTAAGCTGATAAAAAATAAAGTTTATTTTGTGAGGAAATGCTGAGAGTAACTCTGATTACATTTTTATAGCTGCCGAATTAGGAACTATATAATGCAGACCTTCACTGTCAGTGAAATCTTAAAAATGAACTTTAACTCGCAGAATGTTAACTCAAAGCGTAAGTCTAAAACTTTCAATAACCCAGAACGTTTTATAGAGGGGTGGTATTGGGCAATTCCTTCTCATCATCTGCGGGTAGGTGAAGTAAAAGCTATCACTTTATTAGGCAGAGAACTAGTAATTTATCGAGGAAAAGACAAAAAAGCAATTACCTTTGATGCCTATTGTCCTCATTTGGGCGCTCATTTAGCTGAAGGTAAAGTAGAAGGTAATGAACTGCGCTGTTTTTTCCACCATTGGAAGTTTGATCGTGAAGGATTTTGTGTTGATATACCTTGTTTAGAGGAAGCACTTCCTATAAAGTTAAATGCTTGGCCTACCGCCGAAAAATACGGCATGATTTGGGTTTGGACTGGAGAAATCCCGCTACAGCCTCTACCTTTTATTCCTGAGTTAGAACATAAAGATTGTAATGTTGCAATGGTGTGTCACTTTGTAGCTAAATGTCATCCCAACGTAGTGATAATTAATTCCATTGATACCCAACATTTCAATACAGTTCACAAGCTACCATTAGAAATAGTTTTTGAAAAAGAAGAACTCAATCAAAATGCTATTACTTTTAGCAATACTACAAGAGGTCACGAAGATTCCTGGCTAATCAAGCTGATTCGTCCTTTCTACAAAAATGCCATTACCTATAGTATTTGCTATTGGTACGGTAGCACCAGCATAGTTACAATTGGCCCCGATTTTTTGCACTTGTATATTATGTTTACCTTACGCCTACTTGACGGGGGAAAAGGTGAAGGGAGAACGATATTAATGATGCAAAAACGTAAAGGAATTTTTGGTTGGTTATTTAATCATTTTGCACTATGGCTAGTTAACATTTTGGGTCAGGATTTTTTCAAGGGCGATTCTCAGATTTTTGAGACAATTAAGTTTGATTTAAAAACTCCACTCAAAACAGATCAGCCAATCATGCAGTTTGTCAACCACCTAGAAAGGCAAACAGCACTGTCTTGGGGAACTTGGCAACCAGCGCGATCGCTTCGTGATGTAGAAATCAAAGACAATCGAGATAAATGGCGAGATGCATTGAATGACTAACCATCTGTAGCCAATACTACACAATCAACTATCCCTTTTAATGTAGGGTGCTTGGGGTTGCTGACAGGCGATCGCATCTACCTTAACTCACCCTACATCACATCTAGAAACAATCTATGCATATTAGACTCTATTAGAGAAAAACTTGAATTTAAATCGATTTACTATTTAAATTTATGTTTTTGTTTTTAATTATTTTTTAGGCTACCATTTACATAAAAAGAAGTGGCAAAGCCACTTCGTAATTCCCAGGTAGAACCTAGAAACGAGTATAACCATTCTAAAAACTCGAAATCGTATAAATTAACACTGATTTAAAGTATCTAAATTTTCCAGTAGGCATAATTGCCATACTAGCTTATATTGCACATTGTCTTGTTTAGGCTGTCCAAGGTCAAAAGTCCAAAGTCCAAAAAATCTTAATTTTTGACCTTTGACCGTTGACTCTTAAACCAGAAGATGAGTGTACCAGTTGCGTAAGTCCTGTTTGTAACAGCCGATCAATCTTTTGCTAAAACTTGTTTTTCCTTTGGTAATAAAGAAGTTTCTTCTACAGGTTGAACATTATTTAAGGGGTTAGTTGCAATCAGGAGAGGTTTGATAATTAAACTAACTCCGATTGACCAGGCGATCGCAACCATCCAACCTGCCAAAATATCACTGGGGAAGTGAACCCCTAAATAAAGCCTTGTCCAAGCGATCGCCAAGACATATAAACCACCGCAAAGCATAACTAACCAGCGCCAGGGTTTATCCTTGCTCAAAATTACTAAAACTATTACCAGAGTCATACTCGTCATAGCATGACCACTGGGAAATGCATAATCAAATTCCGGCGCACCAGACACCCACAGTTGCGGACGCACTCTATGCATTAATTCTTTAGCAGTGCGGTTGATAATCAGACTTCCGAATGCTGCGGTGAGTAAATAAGTCAGCGATCGCCACCAGCGTCTTTGCCAGAATACAATACCAATCGCAGTAAATATAGGTAATGCAGTCCAAAAAGACCCAAACTTTGTGAGGATGACTGCGATCGCATCTAATTGTGGTATGGCTTGAGAATGAATTGCCAGCAATATCGGCACATCCCAAGGAAAACCGGCTGCATTCTGCCATATCTTAACTGCCAAAAGTTCAAACAGTTGAAAAGGTAAATAAACTCCTATTAACAGGATTAATAAAGAACGCCAATGAGCTATAAGCAGCTTTTTAAGAAAATTCAGTGGCCAAAAACCTTCTGGATTAGCTTTATTTGTCCCTTCCATCTTAAGTACACTATGGCTGTCGATTTATAGTATTTTTATCGAAAGACTATTGTGAAGTCTACTACCTTAGTACAGAAAAATTTATGGGGAAAGGTGAAGGGGTAAGGGGGAAAGGTTTTTCTCCCTTACCCTTTCCCCTTTCCCCGCCAAGTTTTTTAGCGAACCAGTAACTAAAAAGTTTCAAAATTGGCAACTTGAGGGTGAGTGCGATCGCGCTATATTTTGTAATGCGTTTTGTGCAGTTCACCTACCTGGAAAGGATACAAGCCCTTAAATTTATTTATGGGTGTTTTGAATTTTGAATTCGGAGCAAAGCGACGTGACTAAATATATTCTGGCGTTTGATCAAGGTACTACTAGCTCGCGCTCTATTATATTTAACCGTGATGGCAATATGCTGACGGTTGCTCAGAAGGAGTTTACACAAATCTTTCCGCAACCTGGTTGGGTAGAACATGATGCTGATGAAATTTGGTCTTCGCAAGTTGGTGTGGCTAATGAAGCCTTAGCGCGGATTGGTATTAAAGCTAGTGATATTGCAGCTATTGGCATTACCAATCAACGAGAAACTACTATAGTCTGGGATCGGCAAACAGGTAAGCCGATTTACAATGCGATCGTTTGGCAGGATCGCCGCACTGCTGCTGACTGCGATCAACTGAAAGCAGCGGGACATGAGACAATATTCCAGCAAAAAACAGGATTAGTAATCGATGCTTACTTTAGCGGCACTAAAGTTAAATGGTTACTTGATAATGTACCTTATGCCCGTGAAAAAGCCGAACGCGGAGAACTAGCATTTGGCACTGTCGATAGCTGGTTAATGTGGAAACTCACTCAGGGAGAACTCCACATCACAGATGTAACTAATGCTTGCAGAACTTTGTTGTTCAATATTCACACTCAGCAATGGGATGATGAATTGCTATCCATTCTTGGTATTCCCCGTTCCCTGCTGCCAGAGGTGCGGAGTTCATCAGAGGTATATGGATATACATCTGAAGGTATTTTCGGTAGCCGCATTCCCATTGCAGGTATTGCTGGCGATCAACAAGCTGCGACCTTTGGTCAAGCATCATTGCAATCAGGTATGGCAAAAAATACGTATGGTACTGGGTGCTTTATACTGCTGAATACAGGTAATCAGCCCATGCAATCTAACCACAAGCTACTAACTACGATCGCCTGGCGCATCAATGGACGTACTGACTATGCTTTAGAAGGCAGCGTCTTTATTGCTGGCGCAGTTGTGCAATGGTTGCGTGATGGACTGGAAATTATCAAGCACAGTGAAGATGTTGAAGCCTTAGCAGGTAGCGTTCCCGATACTGGTGGTGTGTATTTTGTACCTGCGTTCGTCGGTTTGGGCGCACCTTATTGGGACAGTTACGCTCGTGGTACGATTACTGGTTTAACTCGTGGTTCAACTAGTGCCCATATTGCCCGTGCAGCCTTAGAAAGCATTGCTTATCAAACGGCTGACGTAATTGAGGCGATGCGCCAAGATTCCCAGCTACATCTGCGGGAACTGCGAGTAGATGGCGGTGCATCTCGCAATAATCTATTAATGCAATTTCAGGCAGATATTTTAGGTGTGCCAGTTGTGCGTCCCAAAATTACCGAAACTACAGCCTTGGGTGCTGCTTACTTAGCAGGTTTAGCGATTGGTTATTGGGAAAGTGAAGCCGAAATTTTGCAGCAATGGCAAGCCGATCAATGGTTTGAACCGAAAATTAGCAGCGATCATCGCTTAAGCTTACTAGACTCATGGCATCAAGCGATCGCTCAAACGCGACATAGATAAATGATTTTAACAATTTACTTGTGATATTTCATTGCGATCGCAAATTCACCAAGGTTTAACTTTTGCAATACTATAACAGACTCAAATCCTCATCACCAATTACCAATTACCCATTCCCTTACATATCGTCCATCGAATTATTAACAGCATAATTAGCCATTGCTTCAGTGCGGCGGCGGCTCATTTTTTGCTCATAAGCATCGTAGGCAATACATATCCAAATCAATGTCATGAAGAGGATATTTTTGTTAAAACTTTCTGCGCCGTTAGGAAATAAAGTGCCAGCGGGAATAATGCCAAATGCCAAAATAATGCTAAAAGTCATGAGAATTAGTAGTAAACCTGTCCATCGCACCCAATAGTTAAGTGCAAATAATGCACCTAATAAAATTTCTGCTAAAGGTAGTAACCAAGCATAGGGAATTGCAATTAATGAAGGTAGCGGCCCTACACCTTCCCATCCCGGAGGAATTCCTGGGCCAATTATTTGTAGTTTTTGTGTGATTACAGTTTGATAGAAACCGTTAGCAACATTAAAGTTGAGATAATTAGCAATCCCAGAAACGAAAAAGAAAAGGCCCATGATAATGCGATTGAAGCTAACAGCAGTCCGCAGGTTAAGTAAGTATCTCATTGATGTACTCCTGAAGATTAAATAAGAGTGATTTCACGCAGAAAAAGACGGAGAGCAAAGCTTATTGAGTAGGGGGTGCAAGTTGATTGAGTAGAGTTGGTACCCCTGTCCAATGCAGATTTTGCTGAAATTGCATAGGTTGAGCAGCGCGCCATACTAAGGGAGTAGCGAAAATCAGCCCAGCCGCTAAGGTTGCAACTCCAGATAGCCAAGGCGTTTGCCCTAGTTGCATATAAGAAGCAGGACGATGACGCTGGAATAATTCATCGGTAAGCCACTCCGTTGTAATTTTGCGATTATGAGCGGCGTTTGGTAATAGTTGTAAGTATGTGGCTTCGCGAATTAAATGTCCGGGTTGTCCTTGAATCTGGACTTTATTGAACAAGTTCGCCACGCCTTCATTGAGTCCCAGTTTCATCAAAGTCCCGCGCATCTTGATTTCTACAGGGATAGGCAGTTTTCCTTCCCGCTGACGCTGGATATTTTGCGCGATCGCAATTCCTTGTTGATAAGCTACTTGTGCTGTGGGTGGTTGAGGCTGATCGCTATCTGCGGCACAATCTCCGGCTGCAAATACTTCGGGAAAATCTGGAAGTTGCAATGTCGGTGTCACCAGCAATCGCCCGCGATTATTTGCAACTGGTAAATTCATCAACAAGGGATTAGCTGTTGTTCCCGCCGTCCAAGCAATGGTTCCCGCCTGTAAAATTTGTGTTTGATTATTTTGCTGATACTCAACACCATCAGTTTGAATTTTGGTGACAGATGCATCAAACAGAAAATCAACGGGAATTATACGCCCTTTCATGGCACGTTGAGCTGTACAGCGCAAATGGCTATTTACATCTCCTTTGAGAATTTCTTTACTGCGGTTGACTAGCACTACTCGAATTTCCGCAGCATCACCGCCTAATTCGTCGTACCAGATAGGCAACAAATCTGCTAATGTACAGGCTAATTCAATCCCAGCTGGGCCAGCCCCAATGATAGCAACAGTCAGTAGTAGCCGCCGCCGTGCTGAATCTGAAGTTTGGATTGCCTGATGCAGACTGTGACGTAAATGCTTTCTCAGTGCGATCGCCTGTTCTCCCGATGTAAAAGGCATGGCATATTCTGCCGCACCGGGAGTATTAAAGTAGGTTGTTTTGCTACCAAGTGCTAATACTAAGTTTCTATAGTTAAAAATCCTACCTGATGCTACAGTCACTTGGCTTTGCTCTAGATGAATTGATTTCACCGTATCTTGCACAAAAGTGACGTTACTACTTGCTAGTAGTTCGTTGTAGCGAGGGTAAACTTGAGCGCTATGTAGTTCACCGCTGAGTAGTTCATACAACAACGGTTTAAAACTGAAGCGATCGCGCTGTTCAATTAAAATAGTCGGATGTGTAGATTTTCGCTGACTTAGATGTAAAGCTGTAAACAGTCCAGCGAAGCCACCACCCAGGATGACTGTGGCTTGAGACGCTTGCTGCATAAGTTTATGAGTTGCTGTGAGTGAACTGCTTTCAGTATCACGTTACATAGCAACCCTTAAGTTATGAACAGCTAAAGCTTGGCTGAGAAATTCAATGGAATTTCCGATTTAGTTTTCACCGTTTTCTCAGCAATTATTCAGATAAGGAGGGAACAGGGAATTGGTAATTGGTCATTGGTCATTGGTCATTGGTCATTGGTCATTGGTCATTGGTAATGGGAATTTCTCCCCTTGTCCCCCAGTCCCCAGTCCCCAGTCCCCAGTCCCCAATCCCAACCCCTACTTACAAAGGACGATAAACCCGATAGTTGATATTCGGGAAGATATTATCCATTAATTCGACTTTTTCTAACCAACCACTATCAACTTTGCCAATTTTTACATCATCGTAGATTTTATTGAAGCGCATCAAGTGCGATCGCGTTCTTCTGACAGCATAAGGAACCATTGTTCCTGTCCGCATGATAAATGCCCAGTCGGAAGATTGTGCCAATAATAATTCCCGCGCTGCTTGGTTTAAAGCTTTCCATTGCAATTCATCTTCTGGTTCCAAGTGCGAGATTTCAATCATCCGTTCAGCCGCTTTGTGCAAATGTGGGTAAATCCATGCATTGGTATCATTTAACCAATATTCATGGAATCCCTTGTAACCCCAACTCGACTGCGAAGGACGACAAACTTGTTGAGTCGGCTGTTCGCGTAAATAATCTGCTAAGTGGGTCATGGCATAGGTTTTTTGGTCATACCATGATTTACGGAACAGGTAATCAATGAACCAGGGGCCTTCATACCACCAATGTCCAAATAACTCTGCATCGTATGGCGAAACGATAATCGGCGGACGCTGCATTATCCCATGTAGATGTTCAGCTTGTCGTTCCCGATTATACATAAAGTTAGCAGCGTGTTCTGCTGCTTTTTCTTTTGCCCAGTAAGGGTCATAAAGTGCTTTATCGGAAAGACCTAAGCCACGTCCAGTAATTTTATGATACTTGATACCCGTATTTTTCCTCTGACCGTTGGGCATAATGTAGGGCTTAATATATTCATATTCTGCTTCCCAGCCCAAATCTTTGTAAAACTCGCGGTATTCTGCTGCACCCGGATAGCCCACCTCAGAAGACCATACCTGTTGAGAAGATTCATGATCGCGTCCAAACGCAGCCACACCCGTTTCAGTAAAGATAGGAGCATAGGTGCCAAACCGAGGACGGGGACGGGCATAAAGAATACCATGACCATCGGTGAGGAAGTAGCGCAACCCTGCATCTGCCAACATCCGTTCCACACCTTCATAGTAAGCACACTCAGGCAACCAAATGCCTCTAGGTGCTTGACCAAAGGTTTCTTCGTAGTGTTCACAAGCTACCTGAATTTGTGCCCACACAGCTTGTGGATACATTTTCATTAGTGGTAAATAGCCGTGGGTAGCACCACAAGTAATAATTTCCAGGTTATTTGTATCTTGATACTCCTTAAAAGCAGTTACCAAATCACCCTTATAGCGTTCCCATATCTGACGCGCTTCATTAAACTCAGTAGCGTAATGTTCTGCTAAATACTTCAAATGTCCATTGTGAATATTACGCTCAGCTTCTAGTTCGATCAGTTCTTCTAGTTGGGCTAAGTGTGCATCATAACGTTCTTGTAACAGAGGATCACGGAGCATTGATACCAAAGGTGGTGTCATGCTCATCGTGATTTTAAAGTCGATACCGTCTCGCTTTAGTCCTTCAAATACTTTCAATAAGGGAATATAAGTTTCAGTAATGGCTTCATATAGCCATTCTTCCTCCAACACATAATCACTTTCTGGGTGACGAACGAAGGGTAGATGTGCGTGGAGAACAAGCGCGACGTAGCCTTTAGCCATAATTATTCTGGGGTGGTACGTGGAAATTGAAGGTCGAGGGGTTTGGCAGAAATTAACAATATTTTAAGACTTTATTGGAGTTGTGACATTAATTAATGATTTTTTCTCAATAAATATCCTTGCACACAAAAATGACCACTATCTCTACCAAAAATATCTTGAGTAGTGGCGAGAGATAGTGTGACTCCTTTCTCATTCCAGCAAATCCTAATTATGTGAAATCAATAACTTTCAATATCTAAGCTATTACGCATTTAAATTGTATATTTCGCACTTAGCTTGTCAAAAGGAGCCAGTGCGTTGGGCGGCTTTGCCAACTTAAAGCAACTGGCGTTCAAAAGTCAAAAGTCTAAGCTGGCCTTTGACTTTGGAACGCCAGTTCACTCAACGGAGGGAACCTCCCTACCCTTTCAAGGGTAGGGTTTTCAAAATCTCAAAAATAGTTGAGAAAATTCTTAATTGTTTAACGTGGTTTGGTCGTTTCAGGATTTAAGCATCGGCTGAAATAGCCAAAAAATGGACAAATACAAAATACCTACCCTTGAGAGACCTCCCTACCCTGCGGGAACGCTTTCAGCGAACGGGTGAATCCTTCGGATACGCTACGCGAGCGCCAGTCGCCTGCGGAGGAGCCACTGCGTTGGGCGGGTTCCCCGACTTGAAGCAAGTGGCGTTGGAAACCCTCCTGCAGCGCTGGTCTCACCGCACGTGACTGGCTCCTCTTGACCCTTGACAGTCTTAACGCCAGAATATTTGATTTAGGTGCGTATCAGCTTATTACAAGTGCTAGCCCTAAGGTATAACTGCTAACTATATTTAAATACTGCTTGCCAACTAAATAATTACTTGTTGCATCAAACCCTATTGATTTGTGAAGATACTATAAAGCTTGACAGAGAAATACTGAAAGCTTTTATTACACGTAAGACAGGGCTTTTATAAAAAATAAAAAAATTTTAATTAAGATATAAAACTTTACAATTCAAAAAAAATCAGATTAAACTCTAGCAAAGCAATTAAAATAGGTGTTTATAAAAATCTTGGAAATCAATACATAGTGATCTAATAAAGTATAAATACACACTTGTATAGGGTATGAAATTTTATAAAGTTTGTATGATTTGTTATATCAAGCAAGTATTACCGTCAAGCAAGTGTTAACATCAAGCTATCCTATAATGTAAATCTTGCCTGCAAAGTGTGTTACTTTGTGGGTTTTCTCATTTTCGCTAAAACCAATAGAAGCCAGACATCTCACCGCCAAGCAGTAGCGAGATATGAGCGTCGCAATCACTACTTTCTGCTCGCTTTTGCGCTTCAATTGTGGGTAGTTCACATACAAGCTACTCCACGTATACGCACTCTATTCTTCGCTATCTTGGTATAAATCTTGTAAAGCTTGCAGTTGTGTCTTGCGAGCCACACGACGATATTTTTTACTTTCTAATTTTGGTTCGTACTGAGCCTGACCTTTACCTTTAGTTTTTAACTTCAGCGTAGATTCGGGGTCTGCTTGTTGTTGACGATGAGTTTGATAGGCGATCGCATCGGACAAAAATTCTAAATAATGTTGATAACGTTCCCAGTCTCCCCGAACAACACAATCAGGCTCTTCTCGATGCAGACAATCACTAAACCGACAGCTACCAGTTGCTAACCGCGCTCTGGCTTCGGGGAAATAATATACTAATTCTTCGGGAGTACAATCAAGGTCAGGTTGGTTAAAGCCGGGGGTATCAGCGAGTAACCCTTTAGTAGGCAATTCAAATAACTCTACGTGGCGGGTAGTGTGGCGACCGCGAGCTAATTTACCTGATACTTCACCAACGCGCAAATTTACATTAGGAACCAGTGAATTAATTAAACTTGATTTGCCAACCCCAGATGGGCCAGCTATTACGGTAATTTTATTATTTAGATATTCAGATAAATGGTCAATATTTATACCATTCCTGACGCTAATAAATATTGGCTGATAACCCCAAGCAATCAAGCGATCGCTAATCTCCTGTTGCATTTGTGGTGAAACTAAATCACTTTTATTCAGGCATAACAGCACATCTAAATTAGTAGATTCCCCTTTCACCAAAAAGCGACTTAACTGATAGGGTTCCAAAGGCGGATCGGCAACAGCAAATACCAGCAGAATTTGGTTGGCATTAGCAATTGGTGGACGGTCTAACTCAGTTTGACGGGGTAGAACATCAGCGATCGCACCACGTCCGCCAGCCCAATCGGGTTCTTCAATAACGACGCGATCGCCCACCATCACCTGTTGACCAATTTTTTTCAAGCGTGTTCTGCGGGTGCAAAGGAGCATTGAGGGATAGGAGGAGTCTCTGACATTTTCATCGGATTTTTTCTCCTTGTCCCCCTTCGTCGGGGACTCTTCGAGAACCCCTTCGGGGAAAGCAGTCGCCTGCGGAGGGAAACCCTCTCGCAACGCTGTCTCACCTATTCCCCTTGTCTCCTTGTCCCCTACATCCAGCTGTACTTGATAAAAATTTGCCTGTACAGCTAACACTGTACCGAGTAACTGTCCAGTAGCAAAATCAACTTCTCCTGTCATTGGGCGATCGCCGGGCGGCGTACCAACAAGGAAAAATAACCAGTGCAATCCGCAATTTGCTCTACTTGATAGCCGGCCATTACCAAGCTATCAGGAACTTGCTCAATTGGCTCCCCTGGGTCTAGCCAGACTTCTAGCAAACCTCCAGGTGGCATTTTTTCCAGACGTAATTTTGTCCGCACAAAATTAATCGGGCAAGGAGTCCCGCGTAAATCAAGTTGAGCATCAGGAGATGAGAGAGAAGATAGCTTCATTACTTAAACAGATTACCCAAGAATCCTTCTAGACCACCTTTACCAGTGCGGTCTCCCTTAATTTTAGCGAGCTTCTCTAACAATTCTCTCTCCTCTGGGGTTACCTTGGTTGGAATATCAATTAGTACCGTCAGCAAATGGTCACCCCGACTTACAGGATTACCTAAGCGTGGGACACCACGATTTTCTAACTTCATGACTGTATTAGGCTGGGTTCCTGGGGGAATGATTAATTCCACTGGCCCATCAACCGTATCTACCTCCAAACGGCAGCCTAAAATTGCTTGCAGGTAACTAACTTTAATTTCCGAAAGAATGTTAATGCCATCCCGATGAAATTCTTCGTCTTCATTTACAAATAAATAGACGTATAAATCTCCTGGTGGGCCTCCTCTTTGTCCTGCATCTCCTTCTTGAGAGATTCGCAAGCGCGTACCATTATCCACACCCGCGGGAATGGTAATTTTCAGTTTCTTGGTGATTTGATTTGTGCCTTTACCATCACAGGCTTCACATTTATCTTCAATCACCATCCCCGTCCCGTTACAGGTAGGACAAGTGGAAACTTGGGTAAAACTGCCAAAAGGCGTTCTCGTCACGCGACGTACTTGACCAGAACCGCTACAAGTTGAACAAGTCCGCGGACGAGTTCCTGGTTTTGCACCGGAACCGCTACAGATATCACAGGTTTCTAGATGCGAAATGCGAATTTCTTTTTCACCGCCAAATACCGCTTCTCTAAAATCTAACTTCAGGTCTAAGCGCAGGTCATCACCCCGTACAGGCCCACTGCGTCTTCTTTGTGTTTGACCACCCATTCCACCAGCAAAGCCGCTGAAAATGCTTTCAAAGATATCGGCAAAGCCTTCACTCACATCTTGGTAGCCAGCACCTGCACCAGAGACTCCAGCTTCACCAAAACGGTTATAACGTTCTCTGATTTCTGGTTCGGAAAGTACTTCATAAGCATGATTAATTTCCTTAAACCGCTCCTCTGCTCCCGGTTCTTTGTTCACGTCTGGGTGATACTTCCGGGCTAAGCGGCGGTAGGCTTGTTTGATTTCTTCTTTGTCGGCGTCACGAGAGACACCCAGAATTTCATAATAGTCGCGGGCCATATAGCAAAGGTAAAAGTTAGAAGGAAGAAAGCAGAAGAGCCAATGCTGTCAACAGGTTTCCTGGCTTATTTGCCGGAGGCATTCCCGCAGGTTAGCATATGGCATGGTAGAAGCAAGAGGGTGAAAGGTAGAAGTTAATTTTTGTTAATAATTGATTTTACCTTTTCCTCTTTACAAAAATCACCAGCATATATTTAGCAACAGGCGCTTTCATCGTGGAAGATGATAAAAGTTAAGGAAACGATGAGCAAAGTAAATTTCTGCTCTCTTTTCTCATTGCCTGAGGCTGTCTCTTTTACAATTGTGCTACCTAGGTAGGGAAAACCCCGCCATCTACCAGAGGGGCTAGCCGCACCTATTGGTGTGGAAAACCCCCCATCTGCATTTTGGTATCAGTGCTGGGACACCTTCTAGCCCACGGCAATTCGCTTCTACAATCTAGCAAAATTCGGGATTAGGAACTAGGGGCTAGGGATTAGGAATACTTTTTTTAAATTAATTGCTGATATCAATACCCATTACTTAATAGCCAATTTTCCATACTCAATACTTAATTGCGTCTAATGTGAATTTAGAAACGCTTATGATGCCATAAGGGTTTCTAAGTTAGCCTTTTTGTCCCTATCTACAAAACTCCAAGTTTCCAAGGCTCAATTTGCATTAAACGTGAATGCTTAATTTCTCAGATTTAGTACTTAATTGTCTGTCGCCTTTTTTCTATCGCCAATTCCCTGTCGCCAATCCCTGGTACCCAGTACCAAATACCTAATCTATCGCCTCGTAATCAGCCTGTGCAGTATTTTCGTCATCAAAATCAAAGTTAAATTCTGGTATTAGGGTGCCACTAATTGGTTGCTCTGGTTGTGAGGTAAAAAGTTCTTCGGAAACTTCTTGTCCCTCATCCAGTTGGTTGTTAGCGCGGTTGTAGACATTCGCACCAATGGCAAATAAGGTTTTTTGGAAGTCATCCAAATACTGCTGAAATTCCTGTATAGAAATACTGGGGTTAGTCATTGCCGCTTTCAGATGATTGACTTTTTCATTAGCCAAAACTTTCATATCTTCGCCAATTAAGTCACCATTATCTCTAACAGTCGAATCGTAACTAAAGAATAAATTCTCGGCTTGATTTTTCAGTTCTACCAGTTCTTTACGACGTTTATCTTCTTCGGCAAAGGCTTCGGCTGCTTGCCTCATCCTTTCTACTTCTTGGTTACTCAAGCCACCTGTATTGGTAATGCGAATGCTTTGTTCTCTACCAGTACCTTTGTCTTGGGCAGAAACCTTGAGGATGCCATTGACATCGATTTCAAAAGATACTTCAATTTGTGGCACACCACGGGGGGCTGGGGGAATTCCTGCTAACAGGAACTTACCCAAACTTTTGTTATCCCGCGCCATTGCGCGTTCACCTTGGAGAACATGAATTTCGACAGAGGTTTGCCCATCAACGGCGGTGGAAAAAACCTGGGATCTGCTAGTAGGAATTGTTGTGTTACGTTCAATGATTTTGGTAAAAACTTCTCCCAAAGTTTCAATTCCCAAAGACAGGGGAATTACATCCAATAGCAAGAGATTATCGACTTCACCACCAATCACACCAGCTTGGACAGCCGCACCCAGTGCTACAGCTTCATCAGGGTTAACAGAGCGATCGGGTGTTTTACCATTGAAAAACTTGATGAGAGCGTTTTGAACGGCAGGAATGCGAGTAGAACCACCAACCAAAATGATCCGATCTATATCTTGTGCTTTGTGATCGGAATCCTTGAGCGCTTGAATCATCGGTTCGATGGTAGCTTCAATCAAATGGGCTGTCAGTTCTTCAAATTTCGAGCGGCTGAGTTCAAGTTCTAGATGCTTCGGGCCTGTTTCATCGGCGGTAATAAAAGGCAAGTTAATCGAGGTGCTTGCCATGTGAGACAGTTCAATTTTTGCCTTTTCTGCTGCTTCCCTGAGCCGTTGCAGAGCCATCTTGTCTTGGGAAAGGTCAATTTTCTCTTCTTGCACGAAGCGTTCAACAATCCAGCGAATCACACAGTCATCAAAGTCGTCACCACCCAATTGATTATTACCATTAGTGGCTTTGACTTCAAAAACTCCATCTCCCAGTTGCAGGATGGATACGTCAAAGGTACCGCCTCCCAAGTCAAAGACTAAAATTAACTGTTCTTCATTGTGCTTATCTAAACCAAAGGCTAATGCAGCTGCAGTCGGTTCGTTAATGATTCGTAAGACTTCTAACCCAGCAATGGTACCTGCGTCTTTGGTAGCTTGCCTTTGGGCATCGGTGAAATATGCTGGTACGGTAATTACTGCCTGACTAACAGTTTCACCCAGAAAATTTTCTGCATCCTGTTTGAGTTTCTGTAGAATCATGGCAGAAACTTCTTGGGGTGTATAGTTACGTCCGCGAATTTGGACATCAACAGTATCATCGCGACCTTTCACACATTGATAAGGCGAGCGATCGCGTTCTGTTGCGGTTTCTTCCCAGCGCCGACCAATAAATCTTTTAATACTAAATACTGTGTTTTCGGCATTTGTGACGGCTTGTCGTTTCGCCAGCTGACCAACCAAGCGATCGCCCCCCTTACCAAATCCCACAATACTAGGAGTAGTGCGTCCACCCTCGGAATTAGCGATCACCACTGGTTGACCACCTTCTAAAACTGCAACGCAACTGTTCGTAGTACCTAAGTCGATCCCAATAACTTTTCCCATACTGTTCAGTATATTTACGTACTTATGCTGCCGTGAGGCTTTGCGGACTATCTTATGTTATTTTTTTGCTACAGGCTAACACTCACGAAACCGCCTAAGAAAATCAGGTTACTGGGGGTAAGCAAGAAGTACAGCATTGGATCGGTAAGGGGTTGCTTTGACTTTGGGGGCGGCTTCTTGTCACAGAGCCGCACCTTGTGTGAGAGCTACTACCAAATGACGGCTTGCTAAACTTCGGCTAACCGTCAACAGAACTACCTTGATTGAGATCTGTGATGCTCGCCCTTGTAACAACCAAGGCACTTTTGGTCAGTGAGGCGAGCAACTACAGATTAAGAGTTGTCAGAACTCGACTGATTATCTTGTGCAGGTAGTGTATCTTCCTTGGGAGCAGCCACCTTCACCATTGCATGGCGCAGTACGCGTTCACCCAAGTAATATCCGCGTACTAACTCTTCTAACACTGTTCCTTCTGGATGTTCATCCGTAGGTTCGCGCATTACGGCTTCATGCAGATTAGGATCGAATTCTTGACCTTCGGGACGCATTGGGGATACACCTAAGCGTTTCAAGCAGTCCACTAATTGCTTGTAAACACCTTGATAGCTTTTATGAATTGTCATTTCGCTATCAGTTTGGGGTTTGAGGTGCGATCGCGCCCGCTCAAAATTATCGACTACTGGCAGCAATTCCGTAATCGTATTTCGCTTCACCTGTACTTCTAAATCTTCTTTTTCTTTTTGGTTGCGTTTGCGGTAATTCTCAAAATCTGCCGCAATTCGCAGATATTGAGTGCTGCGCTCTTCTAGTTGCGCTTTGAGAGACTCAATTTGTTGAGTCAATCCTGCTAAAGCGGCCGTTTGTTCTTCGGTTCTCTCAGAAGCTGCAACACCATTGTCAGGTGTAGCTGGTGTATCTCCTGATACATTTGTTGTGGCTGCCACTGGCTCAGTCACCTCGCTGCCAGATTCGTTAAAGTTTATTTGGGCTGCGGAGTCGCTCATCATTGCTTGCTTTACCTCTATTGGTTCACCCAATGGCTGGCTTGTATTGTTTACCTGTTTATTTTCGTCTATCATTGTCCACTCATCCCAGATACTATTTATGGCATGATTTCACCACACAAATTGAGGTGGTTTTCTTGCTCATACTTTTCCTGGAAGTGATGTCACCGTCATCTTATTGTGACAAATGGTGAACGCATTAGCGTATATGCTCCTAGGGCGGTAACCCGAACGTCGTTGCTAGAGTGAGATGCGATCGCCTTTTACCTCAATTATTTTACTAATAAGTTATTTTTTTTACCATGTTGGGCATGAGTATGGAGCATTTGTGATCTGGTATTTCTCCCCATTACCAATTACCAATTACCCATTACCCAGTCCTTATCCCTCAGCATAAAAAATATTTAGTGATAATTTACTCACTGTAAATGAGAATTATGGGGCACAGCCTGGGAATACTTTACTCAGAGGTTTTCCCTACCCATTGCTCATATATGACTTACTCGTCACCGCAACGGCGCAGTACCGCTCTAACTACAAAAACAGAGTTTTCGCCCTTTGGCAACAAGCTAGTACAGACTGGCTATGTTAATAACGAACAGATGAGACAGGCGCTCATTGAAAGCCGCAAATCTGGCACACCTTTAACGGAAGTACTAGAGTCGATTACCGGGCGGCAACTCTCACCTGAATTAGTTAGACAATACAAAAAACAACAGTTATTTGAATTAAAAATACTATACGGGGTTGAATTCCTCGATCCGGAAGTCAACCAACTTGCTAATACGATGGTGGGGAGGTTAATTGAAACCCTCATTCCCGTAGACATTTGTCGTCGCCATCGCTTAATACCCCTATCAAAACATGACGACCAAACCCCACCTTGCGTTTTGGTGGCGATGGTCGATCCGGATAACCTAGAAGCTTCGGATGACCTCAACCGCATCTTGCGCCCACAAGGTTTAGCTTTGCAGCGCATGGTAATTACCCAGGAAGATTACCAACAGCTGATTAATCAATACCTAGATGAACTCGCAATTAGGCAAAAACATCTAGAACAAGAGAAGTTTACAGATATCAATCAAGATTTAGAAAACCTGAATAATCTTGATTTGGATGATGCTCCTGAAGATATGGAAGCTGATTTAGGAGCAGCGATGAAAGGTGCAGAAGATGCACCAGTCATCAATCTCGTGAATAGAATTCTGGCTAAAGCCTTGCATGAAAAGGTTTCGGATATTCATATTGAACCGCAGGAAGAAAATCTCCGTATTCGCTTTCGTAAGGATGGGGTGCTGCGTCAAGCGTTTGACCCCCTGCCGAAAAAAATCGTGGCGGCGGTAACAGCGAGGTTTAAAATCATTTCTAGCCTAGACATTGCTGAGAGACGTTTACCCCAAGACGGACGTATCCGGCGGATGTTTGAGGGACGTAAAGTCGATTTCCGCGTCAACACCTTACCCAGTCGCTACGGGGAAAAGATTTGTCTGCGGATTTTGGATAACTCCTCCACTCAACTGGGATTACATAAGCTAATTACCGACCAGGAAACCTTAGATATTGTTAAGGACATGGTCAGCCGTCCCTTTGGGTTGATTCTAGTTACAGGCCCAACTGGTTCTGGTAAGACCACCTCGCTGTATTCAGCATTGGCAGAAAAGAACGATCCTGGAGTCAACATCAGTACAGTAGAAGACCCGATTGAGTACAGTTTGCCAGGGATTACTCAAGTACAGGTAATTCGGGAAAAAGGGCTAGATTTTGCTACCGCTTTGCGGGCTTTTTTGCGGCAAGATCCGGATGTGTTACTCGTGGGTGAAACCAGA
Source organism: Calothrix membranacea FACHB-236 (assembly GCF_014696315.1). GTDB lineage: Bacteria > Cyanobacteriota > Cyanobacteriia > Cyanobacteriales > Nostocaceae > Aulosira > Aulosira membranacea. The sequence goes on along the minus strand of NZ_JACJPX010000039.1, from coordinate 56,289 downwards.
GACAAAGAAACTGCAAAAACTGCAATTGAGGCAGCCTTAACAGGTCACTTAGTATTAACCACCTTACACACCAATGATGCCCCAGGTGCGATCGCTCGTTTGGGAGAAATGGGCATTGAACCTTTCATGGTTTCTAGTTCTTTGATTGGTGTATTAGCACAACGTTTGGTTAGGCGTGTTTGTCCTGATTGTCGTATTCCCTATACTCCTACAACCGAAGAACTGGCTCGTTATGGTATGTCTGCTTCTCAGGAAGTCAATGTCACTTTCTACAAAGCTAATTCCTTGTCTAACGAAGCCCAAGCGGAAGCCAAAGCCAAAGGTCAACAAGTATGTTCCACCTGTAATGGCGTTGGATATAAAGGGCGTTGTGGTGTTTATGAAGTTATGCGAATCACCGAAAACTTGCAAACTCTCATTAACGAAGAAGCACCAACGGAACGAATTAAGGAAGTAGCAGTAGAAGAAGGGATGAAAACCTTGCTGGCTTACAGCCTAGATTTAGTACGCCAAGGCTCCACCACCCTAGAAGAAGTTGAGCGAGTCACCTTTACTGATACCGGTTTGGAAGCGGAATTAAAAGCTAAACGCAAGAGTGGTCTGACGTGCCGCACTTGTGATGCCACATTACAACCGGAATGGCTAGATTGTCCCTACTGTCTGACACCTCGCTTTAGTGATTAGTCAAATATCAAAAGTCAAATAACAAACAACTAGGGAGACAAAACTATGGAGATGATGATTGAAGACTTGATGGAGCAGATGATTGAAATGGGGGGTTCAGATCTGCATTTATCCGCAGGTTTACCACCCTATTTCCGAATTAGTGGCAAACTCACTCCCATAGGCGAGCATGTATTGACTGCAGATCAGTGTCAGAGACTGATTTTTAGTATGCTCAACAATACTCAGCGTAAAACTTTAGAACAGACCTGGGAACTAGATTGTTCTTATGGTGTAAAAGGCTTGGCTCGGTTCCGCGTCAATGTTTATAAGGATCGTGGTTCCTACGCTGCTTGTTTACGTGCTCTCAGCTCAAAAATTCCTAACTTTGACAAATTAGGGTTGCCAGATGTAGTCCGGGAAATGACAGAAAAGCCCAGAGGATTGATTTTGGTGACAGGGCCCACTGGTTCTGGTAAGACAACTACTTTGGCGGCAATGATTGACTTGATTAACCGCACCAAGGCAGAGCATATCTTGACGGTGGAAGATCCAATTGAATTTGTGTATGAACCAATTAAAAGCTTGGTTCACCAGCGACAACTTGGTGAAGATACCAAGAGTTTTGCTAATGCTTTGAAAGCAGCTTTGCGGGAAGATCCAGATATTATTCTGGTTGGAGAAATGCGGGATTTGGAAACGATTTCTTTGGCTATTTCTGCTGCGGAAACAGGGCACTTAGTATTTGGAACTTTGCACACCAGTTCTGCTGCACAAACTGTTGACCGGATTATTGACGTTTTCCCCCACGAAAGACAAACCCAGGTACGGGTGCAACTTTCTAACTCTTTAGTAGCTGTGTTTAGCCAAACTTTAGTACCCAAGAAAAACCCCAAACCAGGTGAATATGGTCGGGTGATGGCTCAAGAAATTATGGTTATTACTCCTGCTATTTCTAACTTAATTCGAGAAGGTAAAACATCTCAAATTTACTCCGCAATCCAGACTGGGGGTAAGTTGGGTATGCAAACCCTGGAAAAAGTTTTAGCTGATTTGTATAAAGCGGGAACTATCTCTTTTGAAGCTGCTATGTCTAAAACTTCCAAACCTGATGAAATTCAACGTCTCATCGGTGGCGCACCACAAGCAGCAGGAGCAAAACCTGGTGCTAATGGTGTTGCAAAAGCTCATTAATGAAGAGCAAAAATTAGGGTGCAAGGGAGAACAAGATAAATAACTAATTACTTTTGACCCTTCACCCTCGACCTTTGACCCTTAGACTATTTTAAATTGATTAATCTATGCCTACCTATGTTGCCCGCGTGCGGGACTCACAAGGAAAATCCAGAACTGAAAAATTTACCGCGGAATCCTTAGCTCAAGCCCGTACTAATCTGAGAGACCAAGGTTTAGTTGTCCAAGATTTGAAAGAATCCAAAGGTGGATTCAGCTTTGATTTACAGAAATTTCAGACATCAATGGTCAAGGTTTCTGTTAAGGATAAAGCGGTTTTCTCTCGCCAATTTGCCGTTTTAACCAATGCAGGTGTGGCGATTGTTAGAAGTTTAGGAGTACTGTCTGAGCAGTGTAGCAATCCTAAATTAAAAGTAGCTTTGAATGATATTAGTAATGATGTTCAAAGCGGTACAAATCTTTCAGATGCAATGCGAAAGCATCCTGATTGCTTTGATAATTTGTATGTCAGTATGGTTCAAGCTGGGGAAATTGGTGGGGTGCTAGACGATGTATTAAATCGCTTAGCTAAGTTGTTAGAAGATGTTGCCCGATTACAAAACCAAATCAAAGCAGCTTTGTCTTATCCTGTGGTTGTTGGTGTTTTAGCAACATCAATTTTTGTCGGGATGACTGTTTTTCTAATTCCGATTTTTGCCAAAATTTTTAAAGACATCGGTATAGAATTACCTCCTCTAACACAGTTTCTGATGGATTGTAGTGCAATATTACGCAGTTTATGGTCTGTAGTAATTATTGCTGGATTTATCGGTTTATCGATTGCCTATAAGCAGTATTACAAAACTGCTGTTGGTAAACAAACAATAGACCGTATTTCTCTAAAGGTGCCTTTGTTTGGTGATTTGATTCAAAAATCATCAGTTGCCCGTTTTAGCCGGACTTTTGGATCATTAACTCGTTCTGGTGTACCTATCCTTACTTGTTTAGAAATTGTCCGAGATACTTCCGGAAATCAAATCGTTGCTAATGCCATAGACGCAGCTCGTATAGAGATTCAACAAGGTGGCATGATTAGTGTTGCTTTGCAAAAAGATGCCGTGTTTCCAGCTATGGCAATTCAGATGATTAGCATTGGCGAAGAAACTGGGGAATTAGATGGAATGTTAATGAAAGTTGCTGACTTTTATGAAGATGAAGTTGAGCAAGCAGTTAAAGCATTAACTAGTGTTTTAGAACCACTAATGATTGTAGTCTTAGGGGGTATGGTTGGGACAATTTTGTTAGCCATGTATCTGCCTATGTTCAAGGTATTTGAAAAGATGGGCTAAGAAAGGCTAAAGGCTAAAGGATGAAATTATTTAATCAGTCATATTTCATCCTTAGACCTAACATTTTCTAATTCCTATTTCATACTTCATCTTTCACAGAAATATGCCTGTGCAAAAATCTGATTACGAAGCTAGCTTGGCGGAGTATAGTCATCATCTTACTGCGATCGCTTTATTAAAACAGCATCGACCTTACTTAGAGATGATTCCTAGCCTACGCCGTCCAGATGAAAGTGTTATCGTGATTCCTTTGCCTATTGTGCGTCTGCGGCAAATTGAAACCACAGCCACCCAAACAACTTGCTTACCCTGTGATGTGGCAATTCTGATGTGCGATCCAGAGTGGAAAGTGAAAACGGGAGCCGAGATTTTAATTTTTATTCATCGTCCCCATGAAGATTTTTCGGAATTATTGGGACGTTGGCGACAAACTCAAGTTCTCTTAGACACAGATTATGAGTGGCTAATGCCTGAACGCCACAGTCATATTTTGAGTGAAGGGGCTAATAGTGTATATCCCTTATTTTTACTTTTTAGTGAGACTTCAGAACGTATTCAGCGAGGTCTTTTAGGAGCAGAACTTCCATTTATCATCCAAAAACCCCAACAAATTTTTGAAGAAGAAAGTAGGAATGAAGAGGGTTTAGAGATTATGGATTAGGAACTAGAGATTAGTGAAAATTAATTCTGTCTTGCACAAAATCTTTGTTAGGGGCGAACAGCTGTTCGCCCCTAGATTATTTCTAGAGATATCTAGGAGTGATTAGATTAAGACAGAGAAATAACGGACAAATCCCATTACTTCACAAATTGGGGCATAATTTCTGCGGCGGTAAAGATGCCATAAATGCCACGTTGATGCAATTGTTTACCTGCTTTGAGATAGCCAAAAGCTGGGCCGCAGACATTGGCTGCCATGCTGGTTTCATCTCCCAGGGTAAAGGTATGGGTGGAAATTTTACCTTCAAAAGTACGCCCTGTGACTTTAACGTTAGTGCTGAGGGGTTTTTTGGGATTACGTGTATCGACTACACCCCCAACAGTAACGCGATCGCGCCCTACTATGCCGGCAAACTCTAACATTACATCATCGGCGTGTTCCATATTCTCTAGGGTCAGCACACCATTAGTTCTATCTAGTAAGGCTTCTACTTCTGCATCGGTCATCATTCTGGCTGTTTCTACTGTATAACCAGGCATATGACCGATATCTTCCCGAACGGTGGCGCGATAAGCCTCCCAGTTAGCAATTCCCACACCAAAGGTAATTTCAACTTTGTGAATTTCGGCGTAGCTTTGGGCAGCTAATGCGGCAGCAGCGGTTAATAGTCCTGGTGTTGCACCACACCCAGTCATGTAAGTAATTCCCTCAGCTTCCAGTTCTGCTTTCATAGACAGGAGTTGTTCTACGGCGGTGGTACGCTTAATTGCATCCACCAATACACCCCGCCAACCAGATTTAATAAATTCTTTGGCTACTGAGGGAATAAAATCATTAGGCAGGTTGGGTAAAGCTAGAAAATAACCATCTACAGGTTGAGCGCTGGCGATTAAATCTTGAATACTATTGTTTGTTAAAGTGCCGACTGGCTCTAAATAACCTAAAGAACCCTGAGCCTGGTAGGTTGCAATGCAAGCATCTGTTTTTAAACCCTCAGCAGCATAGGCGTAACCCTTTTGATCTGCTGCTGCGACTAAAATCATTTCCCGTTTACCAGCCAGTACCTTGGCGGCTGCTTGTCCGAGTCCACCGAAACCCAGTACTCCTACGCGTATCGCTGGTGAAATATTTAGAGAACTTTTGACTTGTTCTGGATTCATAGTCAATTTGTAGAGTTGAATCGACAGCCTTTATCCTTCAGCATTTCAGCTTGTGGCCTGTGGCTGATGGCTTTTAGCTATAGAGGTTAATTATCATTCATTATCCGAGGTTCTACCATTACTAAAACTGTTTTTTACTAAAAATTCTTGGTAAGTAATTGTTGCTTTAACAAGCAGGTATCAGTATAAACATAGGTATTGACCGTATGATTGTTCCCATAGCGCTCAAGTTTAGTTAAGGACACAACATTGTTGTGCCCCTAACTGTTGATTTAATTTGTCTGAAAAAGCTGTATGTTTAAGGCAGTGCGATCGCTTGCTGTTTATTGCTCACTGATTTACAACCTATTTCATTGGTAACCTGGAACACAAAGGCCTTTTTTCTGCATAAAAATACGGCTGTTATTGCTGTCACCACTTATCAGTTTATCTACCTCAGTTTGCTGCTTAATTTCATTAACTGGATATTTATCAGCCACCTCATCTAAGTAGATAATAGGAGCTTGGCAAAAGATAACAGAGAAGGGGATAGATAAGATTGCAATACTGCTCGGTTAAGGATTTTCAACTCGGAATTTGGTTTGGGGAAAAGGTGTACCCCTGCACTTAAGCAAGCTACGCGTAGCGTCTCCGCAGGAGAAAGGGTAAGGGTTAAAGGTTTTTTATTGCCCCTTTTTCCCTTCCCCTTTTACCCTTAACCGACAAGTATTGGATAGGATTGGGAATAAAACCCAATTTTGAGAAACAGTGGTTTAAACGCAGAGTGAATTAAGAACTGCTTGTTATTGATTGGCAGAAATTTTTGATTAAATACTCTGCTATAAAACATAATGTATTCTTTTTGAAAATTCTGATAACTATCAAGTTGCTTAATTGCTCTACTGTTGTGGATGGAACAAATCAATCGATTTAGCTATCCTTAATTTGGAGCGATCATATTTGATAATCCGAAAAAATTCAGTAAATGTCACCGAAAATTTCTCAAAATTGTGTTAAGTCCTAGGTATTACAGGCAAACATCATCTAAGGGTAGGCGATTTCATCTGAAAAACCGACTGTACACTGCTGGGATATTGGTGTTGGTTGTAATATCTCTCTCCAGTGGGCTAGGTTACCGTTTTTATAATCAACCACAACTAGATGTAGGAAAGGTAGCTCCTCAAACGCTGACTGCACCTAATTCAGCTCATATTGAAGATGTAAAAACGACAGCAGAAAAACGCCGGGAAGCACGTAGTGGTGCGTTGGCGGTATGGGTTGTTGATTCACAAGTAAATGAGCAAATTAAACAACATCTCCAGCAATTATTGGCGGAAGGAGAGCAAATCCGCGAGCAGATGGGTAAATTTCCCTTTATTCAAACTTCAGTCTTGTCCACAGCCACGCAAACTTACCTCAGACAAGCACCAGAAACCGAATGGCAAACAGTATTGCAAACTTTGGAGAAGAATACCAAAGTGGCTGGCTTAAATTCTACTCAACAGCAAGCGCTCAGGAATTTGCGAATTTATCGAGAGTCTAACTCCTCTCAGGCTTTATCTCAACTATTAAAAGCGATCGCTCAGGCTCGTCAGCGCTATACTACCACTCTCAAGACCCTGAACAATAATGCCATTACTCAACCTAAAACCATTTATGATGCTAGTTTTTTAAATTTATCTGATGCAGATTGGCGAGAGACTAAAATCCAAATCTATCAAACTTTAGAGCGAATGTTAGCACAGGGTATCTATCCAGGGTTATCCGAGATTAACTTGGACTCTGCAATCGAGATGCAGGTAAGTGTCTCTGTTCCCAAAACAGCACAACCTTTAGCAAAACGATTACTATCAGCGGTAATTATTCCCAATCTCATTAAAGATATCGAGCAAACTAAACTAATTGCAGAACAAGCTGCACAAGCAGTAGAACCGACAATAGTCAGCATTCAAAAAGGTGAGGTTATTGTTAAGGCAGGAGAAAAAATTACTCAGGCTGATTTTATACTATTAGACCATTTTCGTTTGAGCCAACGCAGCATCGATTGGCTGCATCTGACGCGTTTTACTGCAATAGTAGGATTAGCATTAGCTGTTTTTAGATTAGTAGAAAAACGGGTTTACGCTAAGTTAAGAAGTAGCGATTATGCCTTGATTATCCTTTTAACTCTCAGTGCGCCATTACTGATATTCTTGACGAAATCATTTACAGGCTTACCAGCTATTGGGTTGCTTATTGGTAGCTTTTACGGTACGGCAATAGGGGGTACTGTGATGGGGCTACTAGGGATATTGCTCTCCATTGGCACAGAGCTGAGCTGGCATGATTTAATACCTAGTGCTGCTAGCGGAATTTTGGGCGGATTAATGGCGGGACAATGGCGATTCCCTGGTAGAGAAGCACTGCGAACGCGAGAGGAATTAGCTACTTTAGGAATTTTAATTGGGTTGACCCAGGGAGTCGTTTATTTATTAGTGAATACTGCGATCGCTCCTCTTTGGTATGCTGTTCTTGGCACAGCAGTTATCAATGGTTTAGCAGGCTTACTTTGGAGCATCTTAGCCCTAGGAATTAGCCCTTACCTAGAAACGGTATTTGATTTAGTGACACCAATTCGTTTGGCTGAATTGTCTAATCCCAACAGGCCTTTATTAAAACGCCTAGCGCATGAGACTCCTGGAACTTTTCAGCACACACTGTTTGTCGCAACTTTGGCAGAAGCCGCAGCAAGAGCATTACATTGCCATGTGGAACTGGTAAGAGCTGGAGTTTTGTATCATGACATCGGGAAAATGCATGATCCCCTAGGATTTATTGAAAACCAAATGGCAGGCCCAAATAAACACGATGAGATTAACGATCCCTGGAAAAGTGCGGAAATCATTAAAAAGCATGTGAGTGAAGGGCTAGTCATGGCTCGTCATTATAAGCTACCTAGCGCTATTCAGGCTTTTATTCCCGAACACCAAGGAACTATCTTGATTGCGTATTTCTACCAGGAAGCACAGCAACAGCAGAAACATAATCCTGAGATAGTATTATACGAGTCAGATTTTCGCTATGACGGCCCTATTCCCCAGTCAAAAGAAACAGGAATTGCCATGCTAGCTGACGCTTGTGAAGCAGCGTTGCGATCGCTCAAAGATGCAACCCCAGAAGTAGCACTAGCAATGGTGAATAAAATTCTGAAAGCACGTTGGCAGGATAATCAGTTGGTGGATTCAGGATTAACACGAGAAGAAATGTCTCAAATTGCTTATATTTTTGTTCAGGTTTGGCAGCAGTTTCATCACAAAAGAATCCCCTATTCTAAATCATAACCAGCCTCTAATTTAAAACTCCTAATTTGTTCAAAATTGGGTTTCGTCTACAGATTTTATTCTCTTTTAAAAAACTTCTATGCTTATATAAATTGTGATAGTAGGAATTCACGTAATAGTTGCGACAGATAAATGATGCTTAAGAGTACAAAAATGTCATGCTCCTACCCATCTGTTGCATTCTTTTTGAGAAGGATTTAAATTTTTGCAGGAAATTAAATGTAATAACCGTATTGATTGATAAATTTAAAAGCACTTAAGCATTGATAAGAGCTTTTGGTATATTACCAAATATGCGTTCACAAATTAAATCCTGAGTACAAGCAATCTCATCTGGAAATTTTGAGATGACTTTACTCTTTCCTGAGCCACAAAAGCATCCGAGGAATGCAAGCATAAATTATGGGGCTTAACCCCCCTGAATAAATAGTAGAGTTTGATGATTTGAATCAGTAATTATGGCAAAACTAATGATGTGCTTAGTGCCACACTGCATTGATAAAGAAAATACTGGTATGATTATGACTAATTTTGATTTGGGATTCAGGATGCGATCGCCTAAATTTCCTGAGTTTCAATAGCCGGAAACTACTTGTGCGCGAGCTTCATGATTAATATCTATAATTTATCAGTACTGGTTGTAATATTTTTATTTATCAATCCTTTTTCCTGAATCTTCACCTAGATCCTCTTGCTCACAATCTAGACCTTGGTTTAGTCTGAGGTTCTTAATTATCCTTGAGCAAATCTTTGATTTGTTGTCTCTATAGATACAATAACTATGCTATTCTAGTCAACTTCATATAGACATCAGAGCTATTAACCATCTAATAGTGGCTGTTCATTACTGGAAAACTGTGCAGTTAATTGCCTAATTTTCCGCATAATAGTTCATATTTACAGGAAAATTTAATGATAGCTAGACCTTCTCATCTACTATGCATTTTTGTCACTAAAGCCCTATATACTAGACTAGACTTTGAACAATTTGAGAATTTTGTTAATTGTGATACCAGCAACCATTAATTTTTAGAGGAAATACTAGCAAAAATACAGTTTTTAAGGTTTAGTAAAAACTAGATCCAGTATCATCAAAAAACCGAAAACTTCATGTGGTGTGATAATCAAGAGAGGAGTGAAAACATGGATTTACGTCAAGACGCACTGCAAATCCTGAAGGAAACTAGTCGAACTTTTTACATTCCAATTAGTATATTACCGTCGGGATTACAAGAAGCAGTAGCGTCAGCATACTTGTGTATGCGAGCTATTGATGAAATTGAAGATCATCCAGAACTGGATAACCCAACTAAAGCGCAGCTATTAAGAACAATTAGCTTGACATTACAAGCAGGGGTAGATGGCTTTGCAGTTGATGCCTTCTCCTCAGGATTTAGTGGTTACGAGAATACTTTAGCAGAAGTTACCCTAGGAATTAGAGAATGGTCAATATTAGCACCTGAATCCATCGCACCTCGAATTTGGGATGCAACCGCTGCAATGGCAGACCGCATGGCATACTGGGCGGAACAGAATTGGCAGATTAAAACAGAATCTGATTTAGATCGTTATACATTCGGGGTTGCAGGGGCGGTGGGGTTATTGCTATCAGATTTATGGGCTTGGTATGACAGCACAGAAACTAACCGTACTCAAGCTATTGGTTTTGGCCGTGGCTTACAAGCAGTGAATATTCTACGTAATCACACTGAAGATTTGAAACGGGGAGTAGACTTTTATCCTGAAGGTTGGACTACCGCAAATATGCAAGAATACGCACGCCGTAATTTAGCCTTAGCTGATGCTTATACTAAACACCTGCCACCTGGCCCTGCTTTAGATTTTTGCCAAATTCCCCTCACCTTGGCACATGGAACCCTGGATGCCTTAGCTAACGGTAAAGAAAAACTCAGCCGTAACGACGTTTTGGCACTCCTCAAGAAATTTATAGATGTGAATATGAAAGCTAGCTAGCGCAGAAAGAGGCAGGGGGATGAGGGGGATGAGGGAGATGAAGGGACAAGGAGACAGGGAGAAATTACTATTACCCATTACCCATTACCCATTACTCATTACTCATTACTCATTACCCATTACCCAATCCCCAATGCCCCATGCCCAATCCCCATTACCCATTACCTTAACTAAGGAGAGCTATCAATGAAGAAAACTTTGTTCCTCAGTCCTCCTTCTTTTGATGGATTTGACGGTGGTGCAGGTTCGCGATACCAAGCCAAGCGCGAAATTACTTCCTTTTGGTATCCCACATGGCTAGCGCAACCGGCGGCTTTAGTGCCAGGTAGTAAGCTTGTGGATGCGCCACCTCATGGACAGACTGTGGATGATGTGCTGAAAATCGCTAAGGATTATGAACTGGTCATCATGCATACCAGTACGCCTTCTTTAGCTAATGATGTGAAGTGTGCTGAAGCCATTAAAGCCCAAAATCCTGACGTGCAGATTGGTTTTGTTGGGGCCCATGTGGCAGTATTGCCAGAGCAAACACTGCAAGATCATCCAGTGATCGACTTTGTTTGTCGTAATGAATTTGACTATACCTGCAAAGAACTAGCCCAAGGTCTACCTTGGGAAGACATTAAAGGTCTCAGCTATCGTGATGAGCATTCTCATATCCGCCACAACGAGGAGCGTCCATTAATTCATGACTGGGACGCTATGCCCAGCGTCCTTCCTACCTATGCCCGTGACTTAGATATTACCAAATACTTCATCGGCTACCTACTGCATCCTTACATTTCCTTTTATACTGGGCGCGGTTGTCCAGCAAAATGCACCTTCTGCCTTTGGCCGCAGACAATTGGCGGTCACCTCTACCGTCATAAAAGCCCAGAAGTTGTAGGACGGGAGATGGAAGAAGCCAAAGCCATCTTTGGTGACAAGGTACGGGAGTATATGTTTGATGATGATACCTTTACCATCGACAAACATCGAGCGATCGCAATTAGCGAACACATGAAACGGCTCAAACTTACTTGGAGCTGTAACGCTCGTGCCAATTTAGACTACGATACCCTGAAAACTCTGCGCGACAATGGTCTGCGCTTGCTGCTGGTGGGTTTTGAATCTGGTAACCAAGATATTCTCAACCGCATTAAAAAAGGCATCAAGCTAGAAGTAGCGCGGGAATTTATGAAAAATTGCCATAAGCTGGGGATCACTGTTCATGGCACTTTCATTATTGGTCTACCAATAGAAACCAAAGAAACCGTAGAAGAGACAATTCGCTTTGCTTGCGAACTCAGTCCCCATACAATTCAAGTCTCAATTGCTGCACCTTACCCAGGTACAGAACTTTATGAACAAGCCCAAGCAAACGGCTGGTTTACTAACCAATCTTTAGTAGCTAATTCCGGTATTCAAACCTCAACCCTGCAATATCCCACACTTTCCAGTGAAGAAATCGAGGATGCAGTTGAGCGAATGTACCGGAAATTCTACTTCCGTCCCAAAGCCATCATCCCAATTGTCAAAGAAATGCTCGCAGACCGCCAGATGATGGTACGTCGCCTGCGCGAAGGCGGAGAGTTCTTCTCCTACCTGAGAGAACGCCGCAATCAGCAGACTGCTGCACACGCGGGGGTTGGAGAGTAGGGATTGGGGAGATGAGGAGGCAGGGGGGCAGGGAGCAGGGGGAGAATAAATACCAACACCCATTACCAATTACCCAATAACAAATGACAAATGACAAAAGCTCGCCATGTAATTATTAATGCCGATGACTTTGGCTTTTCTGCTGGAGTCAATCAGGCAATTATTCAAGCTTATGAACAGGGTGTATTAACTAGTACCAGTTTAATGGTAACTGGAGACGCTGCCGAAGATGCGATCGCTTGGGCACGCAATCACCCTAATTTAGCTGTGGGCTTGCATTTAGTTCTGGTGTGCGGTAAGTCTGCTCTCCCACCTTCCCAAATTCCCCATTTGGTAGATTCTCAGGGTAATTTCTCCGATAGTCCTTTTCAAGCTGGCTTACGCTATCAATTCCATGCAGATGCGCGTGAGGAATTGCGGCAAGAAATCCGCGCCCAGTTAGCAAAATTTCGCGACACTGGGCTGACTCTTTCTCATGTGGATGGGCATTTACATTTACATACTCATCCCGTAGTAATGCGGATATTGGTGGAATTAGCCCAGGAATTTAATATTCGAGTTATCCGTCTGCCATCGGAAGAACTAGCAATGACTTTGAAGCTTGACCGCACTGGGCTATTTAATAAATTAGTTTGGTCAGGGGTATTTGGCAGACTCCGCAGCTATGGTGAAAGTTTACTCAAATCACACGGTATTAAATACGCCGAGCGCGTTTATGGATTGCTGCAAACTGGAAATATGAGTGAGGAATACTTGCTCGGTCTAATCCCACAAATTCAAGCAGACTTAGTAGAGATTTATTCCCATCCCGCAGTCATTCAACCAGGCGAACCATTAAATGGGCCATCAGGAGCCGGCGAAGTAGAACTTGCAGCTTTATTAAGTCAGCAGGTGCGCCAAGTATTGACAGCTAGCGGCTTTGAATTAACAAACTATTACCAGATTTAAAATATGCTTTGTTTAAGGTGTTTGGTATTTGGGGTTTGGTGTTTGCCACTATTACCAATTACCAATTACCCATTACCCAATCCCCTATTTCTCCCCTAAGGCGTGTTTCTTCATATCGTCTAAATTACAGACTTCCAAGGCTCGAGAATGAGTTGCTGCAAGCACAACTGGGGGAGCAACGCCAGCTTCTAGCGCTTCTTGCCAACGAGCCGCACATAAACACCAGCGATCGCCAGGCCTCAATCCGGGAAAATTAAATTGAGGAACAGGTGTGCTGAGGTCGTTTCCTTGAGATTTAGTAAATTCTAAAAATTCGGCTGTCATTTGAGCACATACAACGTGCATCCCAAAATCTTGACCCCCTGTATTGCACACCCCATCACGGTAATAACCAGTCATTGGAGAAGTACAGCAAATCTCCAGATTGGTTCCCAGTACGTTTTTAGCTTCCGCCATAAACACCTCAACTTCAGTCAGTTCATCCTGTTATTAAAGTAATACCAATTGAAGGGGCATGGGGCATTGGGCATGGGGCATCGGTAATTGGGTGTTTGGTAATGGGTAATTGGTAATGGGTGTTTGGTAATAGGTAATTTATTCTCTCCCTGCTCCCTGCTCCCTGCTCCCCTGCTTCCTCATCTCCCCAGTCCCCAATCCCCAGCCCCGACTTCAAGGTTCTAATCTACACACTCAATGCATAAGCAATCGATATTAGGAAAAGATGTAGACTTTGCTATGTAAGGAATTAAATTGATTACTCTAAAGGCTTATGCCTTAAGGAATAGGCGATTTTGTACTTTTTAATTCCGTAGTTTTACTGTAGCAACAAAGTGTAACATCCGTGTAACCTGTAGCGCAATGTCTTTTCATTATCTCAACCATTGTGAAATCCATCCTACAGACCTATTTAGAACAAGAAATCTGGGTATTAATCAGAGATAAATGGTATTTCGCCACAGTTATCGGAGTTTGGGATGATTTGTTGTGGTTCAAGCACAGAACTTACAACAAAGAGACAGAGGAAGATACTCTGTGGGAAATGATTGTCAAAATCAGTGAAGTAATTGCGATTGATAAAGTTCAGTCTGTTGTTAGCAGAAAACCAGACGTATTTATTTCGCGACTACTGGAAACCGACAAAAATGTAACTAATCCTCAAGAACATGAAAGCTAGCTCTTGATATGTTAAGGGGAAAAGGTAATGGGGAACGCGTAAAGACGATTTTGTAATTTCTCCCTTGTCTTCTAAATATCAATATCCGGAATTGATCAACTTAACTTGAAGTGTTAATTGTCTTTTTCATACCTTGTGTATGGCAACGCACCCAGGAATTCGTTTAGAATTTCTGGGTGCGCTTAGTAGGATTTTAGACATCCTATCCTAGGTTGTATTTTCCTGGTCGCTAAGAAAACTAGTTGAATAAAAATTAAGTAGTGTGAAATTAAGGAGGAATTAAATGGGACTGAGCGAAGAACTCTTAAACCCAACCAAAAAAGACTTGATTGTGGATGACTGCTGCACAATGATCGAAGAACAGATTGCTTCAAAGTCAGGTCTAGGTGGCATGGCCCTCAAAACTGCCTTTGCTGCACTTAAGGGGGTTAAGCCAGGATATATCCCTTATGTTGTTGAGCAGCTGCTACCACAGTGCTTTACGGCAATTGATCCTATCTGGAGCGAAGGCTTACAGAAGGGCGATCCGGTAGATTACTTAGTTGAAAGCCGCTCTCGTGCTGCTGATGCGCTACTTAATGTTACCGATCAGAGGGTGCAAAAGAGTAATCGCTCCATTGTTCGCGGAACTTATGACAAGTTTCGCGGTTCTGCCAAGCAATATGTTGAGGACGCAGTGCCTGATTTTGCCAAGGTAATAGGTAAGCACGCTCAAAACTAAGCAAATAATTAGTAATTCGTAGTTTGTAATTCGTAATTAAATTAACTACTGGCTTACCTAAATGGGATTGGGCATTGGTCAATACTTGTCGGTTAAGGGCAAAAGGGGAAGGGGAAAAGGGGCTAGAAAAAACCTTTAATCCTTACCCTTTTACCATTTCCCTAAACTAAATTCCGAGTTGAAAATCCTTAACCGAGCAGTATTGGGGCATTGGTGAATCTTCCCTATGCCCCATGCCCTATTCCCTATGCCCAAAAACATTATCTGAGCATATAGTGAGCACAAAGGTGAGCACTTTTGCCCAATAAACTTACCTACGCTAGAGACAGGAAAGAAATAGCGGTAGGTAATTTTTATGACTCAAACTTTAGAACGCCAAGCTGGTGGCTTATATATTCAAACTCCCGAGCAACAGCAAATAGCTTTTCCTTTAAAGCACACTGAGGTAGAAGCGCAAGTAACGGGCAATATCTCGCGGGTGGAAGTTACCCAAAGCTTTGAAAACCCCTTCACAACTACATTAGAAGCTGTTTATATATTTCCGTTACCTGATGAGGCTGCTGTTGATGATATGCTGATTCGCATTGGCGATCGCACTATTCAAGGTAGTATTAAAAAGCGCCAAGAAGCACAGCAAATCTACGAGCAAGCTAAACAACAAGGACGCACGGCTGGGCTGCTAGAACAAGAAAGAGATAACATTTTTACTCAATCTCTCGCTAATATTAAACCCGGTGAGCAAATTGATGTAATTATTCGCTACACCGAAAGCCTAAAATTTGCGGCGGGAAATTATGAGTTTGTCTTTCCAATGGTGGTAGGGCCACGTTACATTCCTGGGACAATCATTGAAGACAATACCCAAGGTGGCGGTTCTGCTGCTGCACCAATGCTGCAAAATCAAGATACTGACTTAGTACCAGATGCTTCGCGCTTGAATGCACCGATTCTGCCAGCGGGTACTCGCTCCCGCCATGATATTAATGTCACGGTAGAAATTGATGCAGGGGTAGAAATTCTGGATATTATCTCACCTTCTCACCAAATCCAAATCGCCTATGAAGGACAACGAGTAAAAGTAAAACTCGCAGGTGGAGATACAATTCCCAACAAAGATTTGATTTTACGCTACCAAGTAGCAGGCAAAAGCACTCAAACAACTGTACTCTGCCAAAATGATGCAAAGGGTGGACACTTTGCCGTTTATTTAATTCCAGCTATCCAGTATCGCCCAGAACAGCTTGTTCCTAAGGATATGGTGTTTCTCATTGACACCTCTGGTTCTCAAAGCGGCGCGCCATTAATGCAATGTCAGGAATTGATGCGGCGTTTTATTAATGGGCTGAATCCTGACGACACTTTCAGCATTATTGATTTTTCTGATACCACTCAGCAACTTTCACCTGTTCCCCTCCCCAATACCCCACAAAATCGCGCCTTAGCAATTAATTACATCAATCAATTAAATGCAGGTGGGGGAACAGAAATGTTACGCGGGATTCGCGCCGTCTTGAACTTCCCTGTTAAAGATCCCGGACGCTTGCGGAGTATTGTATTACTGACCGATGGCTATATCGGCAACGAAAACCAAATTTTGGCAGAAGTGCAACGCCATCTCAAACCCGGAACCCGCCTCTATAGCTTTGGTGCAGGTAGTTCGGTGAATCGTTTCCTACTCAATCGCATTGCGGAATTAGGACGGGGTATGGCGCGCGTGATTCGCCATGATGAACCAACTGATCAAGTAGTGGAAAAATTCTTCCGCCAGATTAACAATCCTGTCCTTGCCAACATCAACTTGCAATGGGAAGGTGATGGTGCATCCCCAGTAATGTATCCTTCCACGCCACCAGATTTATTTGCAGAACAGCCGTTAGTGCTATTTGGGCGCAAACCAGATAGCCATTCTGGGAAATTGCATATTACTGGCATTGTTGCGGGTGGTACGCGCTACCAACACACCTTCCAACTGGATTTTACAGCCACAGGTAATCCTGCGATCGCTCAACTTTGGGGACGTTCCCGCATCAAAGATTTGATGAATCAGATGGTGAGTGGTGAAACCAAGCTAGGCGTTGAAGCCGTGACGGATACAGCCCTTACCTATCAACTGTTATCGCAATATACCGCCTTCGTTGCCGTCAGCGATGATGTGCGAGTTAATCCCCGTGAAGCTTCTGTTTCTGTGCAAGTACCTGTAGAAATGCCCGAAGGTATTAGCTATGAGGGAATATTTGGTAGTGCTGTACCAACTGCAATGGCTGCGCCTATGGTGGAAATGGTCTATTCCTCACCTCAGCTATCTGCACCACCACCTCTAAGCACCATCTCTCCCCCCGCAGCAAGGGCAGAAATGCCACCAATGGCAAAACCATCTTTTGATGCGATGGATTCAGGCAAAGTAGAAAGGAAAAAGGCTAAAAAGGAAAGTAATTATCCAATCCCAGGTGGCGGAAATTTTGGGGCTAGAGATGCAGAATTGGAAGATTTGGCAGATAAACTCTCAGAAATTGCGCCTGTTTATCGTCCGCAAATTGTAAGTGTATCAGGATTGGATCAACAAATGATTGCTTTACTCTCTCAACATTTGCAATCAATTCAGTTCTCTACAATTTTCACTGGCAATTTAGTCTTTGAGTTGCAAATTAGCAAAGGAAGGGTGAGACAAGTAGTGCTTGATGAGCAGTTGTCTTCTCTCAAAGAACATGATGTGATTGAAAGAATTAGGCGATCGCTCTTAACTTGGCGACCACCACAAACTCTTACAACCACAGCCATTCTCACAATTCAAATGCAACAAGTCTAAAGTAGTTTTCATAGTAAATCGGCGGGAAACTTTATCACCCGCCGACTTTGGTAATTGGTAATTGGTAATTGCTTCTTGTCTTCCTCATCTCCCTCATCTCCCTCATCTTCCCCTGCCCCCTGCCCCTTTTCCCCCCAGGCCTTGCATGATGATCGGAATTGATGAAAAAATTGATCCGCGAGTAGCCCAAGGGATGCAAGAGGAAATCTGTGAAAGTTTTAGTTGTTGGGAATGGGGGGCGCGAACACGCTCTAGCTTGGAAATTGCTGCAATCTAAGCAAATTGAGCAAGTTGTTTGTGTCCCTGGTAATGGGGGTACGGCGAGTATGGCAGGTTGTCAAAACTTGCCTTTAGCTGTGGATGATTTTGATGGAATTAGCAAATTTGCGCTGGAAAATGGCATAACTCTCGTGGTAGTGGGGCCAGAGGTGCCTTTAGCTAAGGGAATTACAGATTATCTCCAGGCAAAAGGATTGATGGTATTTGGCCCTGTTAAAGCTGGGGCGCAAATTGAAGCTAGTAAGGCTTGGGCAAAAGCTTTAATGCAAGAAGCGGGGATTCCCACAGCTAAAGCCGCAGTCTTTACGGAAGCCGCCGCTGCTAAATCCTATGTGAAAGCCCAAGGTGCGCCGATTGTGGTGAAAGCTGATGGCTTGGCGGCGGGTAAGGGTGTCATAGTGGCGGAAACGGTAGAACAAGCCCACAATGCCATTGATACGATTTTTCAGGGGCAATTTGGCAGTGCTGGAGAATTTGTAGTTATTGAAGAATGCTTGATTGGGCAAGAGGTTTCGGTTTTAGCCTTAACTGATGGCTTAACTATTCGTTCTTTACTCCCAGCACAGGATCATAAGCGGATTGGGGAAGGCGATACAGGAGAAAATACTGGTGGGATGGGAGCTTACGCCCCTGCACCAATAGCCACCCCAGAATTGATGGCGCGAGTTCAACAAGAAGTTTTAGAAAGAGCGATCACAACTTTAAAAGCTAAAGGCATCGATTACCGAGGTGTGCTGTACGCTGGGTTAATGATTTCACCCGATGGCGACTTTAAGGTTTTGGAATTTAATTGTCGCTTTGGCGATCCCGAAACCCAAGTAATTCTGCCACTTTTAGAAACGCCTTTAGAAGAATTGATTTTAGCTTGCGTCCAACAGCGTTTAGGCGAAATGCCCCCAATTGCCTGGAAACCGGGAGCAGCGGCTACAGTCGTGGCGGCGGCTGGGGGCTATCCCGGAGCGTATGAAAAAGGACAGGTAATTACTGGTACTGAGAAAGCAAATGCTGATAATGTGACTGTATTCCATGCAGGAACTAAGCTCAACGAGCAGCAACAAATAGTAACCGATGGTGGGCGAGTATTAAATATTACCGGAATTGGCGGGAATTTTGAGGAAGCGATCGCCCAAGCATACACCGGCATTCAATCAATTCACTTTGAAGGAATGTATTACCGTAGAGATATTGGTCATAGAGTGCTGAGAAAGGCTGAAGTATGAAGGATGAAGGATGAAGTGCAATTCATCCTTAAAATCTCCTTAACTCTACATTTTGATCAAATTAACTGTTAATTTTTTAGTTGTTGGGGTTTATAAAACTACTAACAACTTTTATTTAAGATGCTGGCTCTTGTGAAGACAATCCGAGAAACGATCGCGAATTGGTGGTCAGATTTCACCCTCCAGACGAAGCTGTTAGCTGTTGCCACTTTGGTGGTTTCGTTAGTTATGAGTGGTCTGACCTTTTGGGCGGTGAATACAATTCAACAGGATGCGCGGATGAATGACACGCGCTTCGGTCGTGACTTGGGACTGCTGCTAGCTGCCAATGTCGCCCCTCTAGTGGCTGACCACAACCTTACTGAAGTTGCCCAATTTTCCCAACGCTTCTACAGCAGCACTTCTAGCGTGCGCTATATGCTTTACGCTGATGAAACAGGGAATATCTTTTTTGGCATTCCTTTTTGGGAAGCGGAGGTAAAAAACTCCCTTACCATTGAACGGCGAATCCAACTACCAGAAGATTACCCTGGGGACGGTGACAAGCCGATGGTACGGCAACACATGACACCTGATGGTGCTGTAACTGATGTGTTTGTACCATTAATCGTCAATAAAAAATACTTGGGTGTATTGGCGATTGGCATTAACCCCAACCAAACGGCTGTTATCTCCACCAATTTCACCCGTGATGTTACCATTGCTGTTTTTATCACCATTTGGGTAATGGTAATTTTGGCGGGGGTAATTAATGCTTTAACAATCACCAAACCCATTAAAGAACTCTTGGTAGGTGTGAAACAAATCGCCGCCGGAAACTTTAAGCAAAGAATTGACTTGCCCCTAGGAGGTGAACTAGGAGAGTTAATTTTAAGCTTTAATGACATGGCACAGCGTTTAGAAAGCTATGAAGAACAAAATATTGAGGAACTAACCGCAGAAAAAGCCAAGCTAGAAACTCTAGTTTCTACCATCGCTGACGGTGCGGTGTTGATTGACAATAATATGCAGGTAATTTTAATCAACCCCACAGCACAGCGCATTTTTGCCTGGGAAAATGAAGAGGTTGTAGGTAGCAATGTGTTATATCACTTGCCCTCGGCTGTGCAAATGGAAATTACCCGCCCTTTATATGAAATGGCTGCGGGTGAATGTGAAAGTGCTGAGTTTCGGATTGCGCTGAACGAACCCACCAAACGCACAATCAGAATTTTGCTGACTACAGTTTTAAATTTACAACGGGAAAGCATCAAAGGCATTGCCATTACAGTGCAAGATATCACCCGAGAAGTAGAACTCAACGAAGCGAAAAGTCAATTTATCAGTAACGTTTCTCACGAACTGCGAACACCTTTATTTAACATCAAATCTTTTATCGAAACATTACATGACTACGGTGAAGACTTGAGTATAGAACAGCGCCAAGAGTTTTTACAAACAGTTAATCATGAAACCGATCGCCTAACACGCTTAGTCAACGATGTTTTAGATTTATCCAAATTAGAATCAGGTCGCGCCTATAATTTTGATGGCGTAGATTTATCGCAAGCAATTGAGCAAACCTTAAGAACATATCAATTGAATGCCAAAGATAAAGGCATTGAATTAATTCAAGAAGTAGCCCCACAGTTACCCTTAGTATTAGGTAATTATGATTTATTACTACAAGTATTAGCTAATTTAGTGGGTAATGCTCTCAAATTTACCCCTGCTGGCGGTAAAGTAGCTATCCGCGCCTATCAATTAGATTTCATCCATAATTCTTACAATCAGCCGCTACCTGTGCGAGTAGAAGTCTCTGATACTGGCATTGGCATTGATTCAGAAGACCAACAAGCGATTTTTGACCGCTTCTTCCGTGTAGAAAATCGCGTTCACACTCTTGAAGGTACAGGCTTAGGTCTTTCCATTGTTCGCAATATTATGGAAAGACATCGCAGCCAAGTGCATTTGGTTAGTGAAGTTGGAGTAGGTACAACTTTTTGGTTTGATTTAACAGTGGTGAATAATTCGTAATTTGTAATTCGTAGTTCGTAATTCGTAAAGTTCACCTTTGTGAAAATTTGCCGCTCAGATCCCCGACTTTTTCAAAAGGTCGGGGATCTAAATCTCGCTCAGTGACTTATGGGCGTTTATCCTCGTACCTCCCAATATGGGAATCGCTTTATGATTAATTTTTAGATTCAATGTCCTCTATTACCCTGCAACGCACTATAAATTGACGCTCTGTATTCTTTGTAATACAATACATATATATTTGTAGTATATTATTGTTATCACAATCAAATGAACGATTCCCGCCTGATTAAAGTCAGCAAGTTTCTTAGCAAACATCTGCGACACAAACCAGCAGATATTGGCATAAAACTTGCCCCTGGTGGATGGGTTGAGATTAATGAACTAATAACTGCTTGCGCGAAAAATAAGTTTCCTATCACTCGCCAAGAATTACAGCTAGTAGTAGAAAGCAATGATAAACAACGCTTTTCTTTTGACTCTACAGGTACTCTAATTCGTGCAAACCAAGGGCATAGTGTAGAAGTTGATTTGCAATTAGAACCTGTTGTACCTCCAGATGTACTTTACCACGGTACAGCGAAACAATCTGTAGAATCAATTTTACAAACGGGACTCAGTAAAATGTCTCGTCATCATGTGCATTTATCAAAAGATATTGCTACAGCCAAGAATGTGGGTGCAAGACATGGCAAGCCAGTAGTTTTTGCTGTGGATGCAGCTGCAATGCATCAGGCTGACTATATCTTCTATTGTTCTGATAACGGTGTTTGGTTAGTAGATAATGTCCCCACTGAGTATTTACAAATAATTTAAGTTGATATCAATAGCCGTTAATTTATAGCAATATCAATACTGAATATTTATATAGCAATCCGATTTTATTACCGAAAAAATCTCAGATATGATGCGTTACGCTATCGCTAACGCATCCTACTGGCTACTAGCGTGTCTAGACTAAAATAGTGCGTTAGATTAGAAAAAATTAACCGCAGATAAACGCGGATAAAATTCATCTTTATTGAAACATTTAAGGCTAGACACGCCACTACGTGAAATTAACATTTACATTCAAAAATCAACAGAAAAATTATGCAAATTCATCTTTATGCACAGCAGGGAGATATTGCTGGAGTTGCAAACGAAATTAGTAATGGTGTTGATATTGATGCTATAGACGAGGATTTTCAGAAAACGCCATTAATGTTTGCGGTTAGTAGCTCTGATGCAGGCATAGATATACTGCGTTGCCTTGTAGAACATGGTGCAAATGTTAATGCTATTGAACCAGAATCGGAGAATACTGTACTCGACTTGGCTGTACAGTCAGGAAATATAGATAAAGTCCAATTTATTCTCGATGCGGGAGCAGATATTAATTATCAAACAGAAAATGGATATGATGTTTTAATTCAAGCAATGTATGGTCGAGATATTTTGCAGGATCAAAATTTAATCTCGATTTTAAATTTACTTGTATCTAGAGGTGCTGCTGTTAATGGCAGAAGTAGCTATGGTGAGACTGCTATTAAATTAGCTGCTCATATAGGAAGATTTGATGCTGTCCAATTACTATTGAATGCAGGTGCTAACTCAGAGCAGTTGGAATGGACAGAGTTAATGCACGCTATAGTTTTTGGAAATTTAGAACAAGTAAAGTTATTACTAGAACAAGGCGCACAACAAGATGTGACTGATTGTTGGCAGAGAACCCCTTTTTTATTAAGTATTCAAGTGGGTGAACTAGCAAAAACAAAATTATTGCTAGCAATGGGAGCAAACCGCAATGATGTGGGAATCTCTGGAAAAACCCCATTAATATATGCCATAGAAAACAATCGGCTCGATATCTTACAGTGGCTAATTGCTGAGAGATTTGATATTGAAGCCACTGATGATTTTGATAACACTGCGTTAATGATGGCAGCAGAACTGAGCGCTACTGATTACGTCAGAATTTTACTAGAGGCTGGGGCAAATCCTGGCAGAATCAATAAGTACAATGATACAGCCATTAAAATCGCTAATAATCTGGATGTTGTCAGAATGTTAGTAGTATCTGGTGAAGATTTGAGCGATATTAACGATAATATGCGGCGATCGCTCCTCAAAATTGACAACAATAAATTTTCATTATCACAATTATCTCCAGAGCAATATTTTGCTGGCAAACATCCGCGCTTTGGCAAAACAAATCCAGAGTTGATGGACATACCTTTTTGGCAGGCGATGATTTGTGAAGGTTTTTCTGCTTATAGAGCAAAAAAGATTTTTGACGATACTGATAATTGGCAAGATAAAGCTTGGTGTTATCAACGCTTTGGCAGAACTATTACACAATTACCAGATGGCAGAATTATAGAAATTGCTGGCGAACATGAAGACTATTATGACCCTGATTTTTGTATATATAACGATGTTGTAGTTTACCAAACTGATGGCAGCTTCCAGATTTTTGGTTATCCTCAAGATGTGTTTCCGCCAACAGATTTTCACTCTGCTACCTTAGTTGGTGACTACATATATATTATTGGTAATTTAGGATATGCTAATGCAGCCATATCTGATGAGACTCCCGTTTATCAATTAGATTGTCATACATTTAAAATAGAAAAGATAGAAACTACTGGTGATAAACCAGGATGGCTCAGCCGTCACAAAGCTTACTATAGAGAACCAGGTAAAATTTATATTACTGGTGGTAAATTATTTATAATTCAGCCAGAAGAATCAGAATATATAGATAATTTAGATGATTACTTCTTAGATTTAAGCAACTTCTCTTGGAGTCGTGTTAAATAGGTCGGCGAAATTCAAGATTTGTTTATTCTTCCGCCGCAAATCTTTTTTCTGTTTGCAGAAATTGCGGCACACCCATCAGTTCTTGAAAATCTTTAAAAGTTATCAAGTCTGGTAAATTGGCAGTGGTTCCTTGTGTTTTTAAATGTTGGAAACAAGCATTCATTACATGAGTAACAGCCATCAATGCGGTGAGGGGGAAAAAGACGATTTTGAAGCCTAATTGCTGTAACTCTGTAGTAGAAATTTCTGGAGTTTTACCACCTTCAACGATATTCGCTACCAGTGGAACATCAGGAAAAGCAGAAGCGATCGCTTTTAATTCTTCAACCGATTGGGGGGCTTCTACAAATAGTACATCAGCACCGGCGGCAATGTAAGCACGACCACGAGCGATCGCAGCTTCTAAACCCAGTGGTGCGCGAGCATCGGTACGGGCAATGATTACTAAACCACTATCACCACGTGCTTCTACAGCAGCTCGAATCTTCCCGGCGTGTTCTTCCAGGGAGACTACCCGCTTACCCTCAAAATGACCGCACTTTTTCGGCCATTCCTGATCTTCTAGCAATACGCCAGCTAAACCCAACTGTACAGCATCCTTGATAGTACGCATCACATTCAAGGCGTTACCGTAGCCAGTATCTAAATCGGCTATAAGCGGTACAGTAATTGACTGAGCAATCCGCCCCACACTATAAAGCATTTCCGTAGCAGTGAGAAAACCATAATCCGGTAAACCCAGTGTGGAAGCAGCAATACCAAAGCCACTAGTAGCCACTACTTCAAAACCCGACTGTTGAGCTAGTTTCGCACCAAGACAGTCGTAAACCCCAGGAATAACAATAATTTCAGGACGCGCTAATAACTCTCGCAGTTTTTGTGCAGCAGACATACAGCAGTTTATGGGTGCAAAATACTCCTATTTGAGGATACAGCGAATCTTCACCTTCATAAACGTCTCCTAGCCAAAATCCTAGGAGACGTTTATGAAGGTGAATCAGTAAGTTTTTTCTTTAAATAAAGAGTTTCTCTGCTGGAGATTAGCTAATATCAAATCTAAGAAAATAGCTTTTTGTCATCTTTAAATATCATCAAATATCGTAATGATTTAAAATCATTAGCGGTAGTTAATTAATTTTTGTGATTTGTTAAAGTGTGTTTTTTGAAAAAATTTTAATCTTAAAAGTATAAATTAGGTCATGGGAAAAAGCAGATTCGCTTCTGGGAATCATCTGATTCTGCCTCTTCCCAATCTAGTTCGACTTTATTTGCGGACATACGGAGCTGCAATTATGACGACTTTATTTGAAAAGCTTGGTGGTGCTGCTGCTGTTAACTTAGCAGTTGACAAATTTTATGAACGAGTTATGCAGGACGATCGCATCAAACACTTTTTTGCTGATGTGGATATGGTGAAGCAACGGGAACACCAGAAGGCTTTTCTGACTTATGCTTTTGGTGGAACTGATAAATATGACGGTCGCTATATGCGAGAAGCTCATAAAGATTTGGTGGAAAAGCAAGGCTTGAGCAACGAACACTTTGATGCAGTTGCAGAAGATTTAATGGAAACCCTAAAGGAATTGGGGGTTCCTGAGGAATTACGCGCAGAAGTTGCTGCGGTAGCTGCTGCACCGCAACAGAGGAAAGAAGTTTTAAATCAGTAAGAGTAATTGCCAAATGTCTCGGAGTCAAATTCTTGATTCTGAGGCATTATTTTCATGTGCGATCGCTCAATTGCACCGGATAACTTGATTCGTCTGATAGTCAAAATGATGTTGAATCAGCAGTAAATCCAAAATCTCAAATTGGCGCTGTTAAGAAACAAGCCTCAGCCCCAACAAACCTGCAACAATTAAGCCAATACAAAAAAAGCGCTTCATCTCAGCAGGTTCTCCAAACAGAACTACACCCAGCAAAGCCGTACCCACTGCTCCGATACCAGTCCAAATTGCATAAGCAGTACCCACTGGTAAAGTGCGGAGCGCTTTTGATAGCAACACAAAACTCAGTATCATACAAGCAACAGTAACTATACTAGGGGCCAGCTTGGTAAATCCCTGTGTATACTTCAAACCGATTGCCCATCCCATCTCTAGCAAACCAGCAATCAGAAGGTAAATCCAAGCCATTGTTTTTTCCCTTACGCACCCAAATCAGACAAAATTCCATTCTGCTTGAATTATTACAGGGAAGAGGTAATCAGCCTGTCTTTCATAAGGAAGAAGATTTTCTTTTCACTATCTAAACTCAAGTTTGTAGTAGCAGTTTTTTAACCAATCAAGGCTAAAGTAACCTTACCGAAGCATGATTTAACTGCTTAATAATCCAAGCCTGAACGACTGAGTAAACTTCATCCGCGGCTTCATCTAGCCCATGCTTGGTATGAGGATAAAAAATTATCTGCTTTGGTTGTAGGGCTTTTTGGTAAACAGCTTGTGAGCAGTAAGGTGATAATACTTCGTCTTCTAAACCATGTAGCAGCAATAGCGAGCATCTGGTTGCTAGTTCTGGAGCCGGATCTGTACCGTAAGTCTGAGTAGCAAGAGTCACAACAGTACAGACATTAGGGGATTGTGCCGCAGCTTGAATTACTACTGCACCGCCAAAAGAGTGACCGACTAAGGCGATATTTTTTATACCTTGGTCTTGCAATCTGACTGGTGCCGTGCCCCTACAGATAATTTATGCATTGCAAATATGATTTCAATTGGTATTATTTAAGCTTTAGCTCTGAAATTAGCGGGTTACATTACCATAAACTTTCATAGGTAAGCTCTACATTTTTCCAATGAGTTTCTGCTAGAAATCCATTAAATGTAGTCAAAAGACCGGGAAATTCTGCCCGCAATTGCTGAACATCAGCTTGATAACCTTTTTGGCGATACCACTGAATTAAATTGAATAGTTCTTTTTGCCAAAGCAACAAGAAAATCCAAGCGGGTGTTTCTTTGTGGACAACTTTTATTCCCTGCGCTTGAGAGAAAGCCTCAGCCATTTGTTTGGGCGTTAGCACATCACCAGCTAACTCAATTTCTCGCCCAATATATTGAGAAGGATGTTGAATTACATAAGCTGCTACACGCCCCATATCTTTAGTAGTAATTAAATGTAGCGGTTTGTCAGGTTGAATGGAAAATGGGAAAACGCCTTTAAGGATAGAAGGACGCGTGTATTTTTTCCAAAACTCTTCCATAAACAAGCAAGCCCGCAACATAGTTGTAGGTAAACCAGCAGCTTTGAGAATTTGCTCAACTTTGTACTTTTGCTCAATATGGGGAATACCAGAATTTCTTTCCGCCCCACCTGCGGAATTATAAACAAAATGTTGGATATTAGCTTGTTTTGCTGCTTGTGCAACTTGTTTTGCTCTTTCTACTTCTTGAGGATCGGCTTTGCTACTATCTCCAGATGTGGCGTGACAGTAAACAGCAGCAACTCCTGTAAAGGCTGCAGTGAGGGAGTCTGCATCATCTAAGTTAGCTGCAACTAACTCCACTCCCGCATCATTCAATTTTGCTAGAGAAGGACGGTTAAGGTCAATTTTTCTAGTAATGGCACGCAGGTTTGTTATACCCTGTTCGAGAAAGCCTTTGACGACATTTCCACCCGTCCCGCCAGTAACGCCGATGAGCAAAATTTTATCGGACATTCTTTTACCTAGAGTTACTATTTGAAAAATATGCCTTATGTAGAAGTTGTAGCAAATCTTGAATATTTGCTGTTCAATCTTGAGCCAGTAATTGCTGTACGTATAATGGTAGATATTAATAGAGCAGATAGATTTCAAAAAACGGCAGTAAGAACTTGTATTTCAAGCTCAGGATGTAATAATTGTCCAATCTTCTAATTGTAAATTAGGAACTTTGGAAAAATCTTTACTATTGCGTGTCACTAAAATACCGTTTATAGACAACGTAATAGCTGCGATACGTAAATCTCTTGTGCCAATACGGATTCTTTGATTAACTAATTCTCGATAATAATCGTAAGCACATTGATCGAAATCTAAGACTCTGAGATTATTAAGGTATTCAATACAATCCCGTAACCCTTTGTAAGCCATAATCAAATTTTCAGATTGTGGAGATTTATCATTATATTTATTAATGATATTTAGCCATCCTTTCATTTGCTCTTCTAGTGTGATAACTGTTATGGCTAAATTTTCATAATTTATTTGATTAATCCGCTGTTGTAGAAGTGGATATCCCCTTTGGAGAATTGATAAATGGTCTGTATCTAACACCCATACAAATGTCACTTGAGTTTAATCCTATATATCAATTTGATTCTAATCTTTTTCATGTTCTGCGCTAATTATTTGGCGTTCGGCTTCTATCTCAGCCAGTACTTCATCAAAAAGAGGATTATCTTTATACATTCCTGCCACTTTCATCCAAGGATTTTCAGTTTGAAGAGATTCTATTTGTAGAGTAACAAGTTTTGAATTACTCAAACGCGCTTGCAACATATCTTGTAACTTTTCTACGGCTTCATTTTCCGTTTGACCTATACTTTTACAATCTGATAAACCTATAAGGGTAGCGCTAAATGTGCCATCTTGATTTTCTTCAATTAGCGCATTATAGCTATGATGATAACTATCATACAAAGCGTTGATCAAAGAGTTAAAACTAACCATATATTTTCACGTAAATCAATATCTTTTTATGATAAACTATTTGTTTTGCTAATTCCGCAGAAAATCATAGAGTAAAAATGGCAGCTACAGCAATGCTTTCATGGCAGCTTGCAACAAAGATGCTTGTTGCGATCGCTCTGAGGGGACATTCTTTTACCTAGAGTTCTGCGCTTAAATTAAGTGTATCTAAAGGCAGCATAAGCAAATCATGTTTGACCAGTTGTGGAGTATTACACAAGAACTTCGTCAAAAGTTGCAAGCTCGTTTTGAGTTCCAACTAGATCCTTCCACGGCAGATTTAGGTGAATATAGTAGCCTGGATGGTGATATCAAGGGTTCACTTACCGCCTATACGGGAAGAGAAATCGATTGGCTGGTTAATAGCTGGATGGGCAATCCAGTCCAATCAAACTTCAATGTAATGCGTTTAACTATTTGGTTGGGTTCACATATCCAGGTTCCCCATGTAGCTTTTGAGTTTGGCACAACTCCCAATCTCTTCTTTTTTATAGATTACATTCCCCGAACTGATCTGTTGAGTAATTGGGAATATTTGGAACGTTATTATGAGCCAGTTAACCAAACTTTTCTCAAGTTACAAGCCGATCCGCGTTTGACTTTATTTACTAGCAAAAGTGTTTATATCCGCTTGTTTCAATCGCCTATCAGTCTTTGCTATACCGCTTCACCAACAGAAGATGCTATCGAATTGATTCGCGCGATCGCTCATGAAATGTTGGATCGTTGGTTAGTCTGGGTTGAAGAAGCTGAACCTGTACCAGAAAACGCACGCGAAGCTTTAGCTAATCGGGATTTATGGCTGCGTCGTAGCAGTGCGGAACGAGATCCAGACAACCAAATCGCTGTGCGGCTGTTAGGAGCAGAATTGACTGAGAAACTTGTGCGATCGCTCTGGGGTGGCGATCGTATTCTTAAAGGTGGTAGTTAAAATTTCCACCCCGTAATCAGCATGACAGCCCACACTGATAATACTGATAATATAAATTCATACCGAGCTTTGGCACTGCAAGTTACTTGCCATGCAGTTAATCAAGCAAGCGATCGCACTGAAGCTCGTACTTTAATGCAAGCTACTATTAACCGATTGGCACAACAAATTGCAGCCAGTATTGCTTTTATCGGCTTTGACTGTCGGTTAATTGTTTTACCTGAATATTTTCTCACAGGTTTTCCCTTAGGTGAATCTTTGGCAGTGTGGTCAGAAAAAGCCTGTTTGGAAATGCACGGTGCTGAGTATGAAGCTCTCGGTAAAATTGCTCAACAGTATCGTATATTTTTAGCTGGTAACGCCTACGAACTAGACCCAAATTTTCCCGGTTTATACTTTCAAACCTGCTTTGTCATTGACCCTTCGGGGACAATTGTATTGCGCTATCGGCGATTAAATTCGATGTTTGCCCCTACACCCCATGACGTTTGGGATAAATATCTCGATTGCTATGGATTAGAAGGAGTTTTCCCCGTCGCGAAAACTGCGATCGGCAATTTAGCAGCTTTAGCATCAGAAGAAATATTGTATCCAGAAGTAGCGCGATGTTTAGCAATGCGCGGCGCAGAAATTTTTCTCCACTCCACATCCGAAGTTTATAGCAAAGCACTCACACCCAAAGACGCAGCTAAAATTACCCGTGCCGTAGAAAATCAAGCCTACGTAGTATCTGCCAATACAGCAGGTGTCACTAATAGCCCCATCCCCTTTGCTTCGGTTGATGGCGGTTCCAAAATAATTGATCATCGCGGCATAGTATTAGCAGAGACAACCACAGGCGAAAGCATGGCAGCCTTTGCAGAGATAGACCTAGCAGCATTACGCCGCGATCGCCGCAGACCAGGGTTAAATAATTTACTTTCCCGCCAGCGATTTGAACTCTACGCCCAGAGTTATCTGCAGTCACAATTTTACCCACCAAACACTATGCTGGAAACAGAAGTAGACCGCAAACACTTTCTGCAAACCCAGCAAGCAACCATCGCGCGGCTAGCTGAATTAGGGGTGATTTGATTGGGATTGTTGACTGGGGACTGGGGACTAGGGAATGAGGAAGACAAGGGGAGAGGGAGAAATTACTATTACCAATTACCAATTACCAATTACCAATGCCCCATAACAAATGACAAATGACAAATAACAAATGACCAAATCAATAGATGTTCGTAATCCTCGGACGGGAAAATTTGACTATGTGATTATACCGCCGCCGCCGAAGTTGCTGGCGCAGTTGTGTAATCGGTTGCGGCGATCGCAAGTTCGTTGGCAACAGATGGGTATTGAAGGGAGAGTAGAAGCCTTACAGGAATGGAAACAAGCGATATTAGCAGGACGCGATCGCTTAACTGAGGCTTTGGTTAATGATACGGGAAGATTACCTATCTCGGAATTAGAAATTGACTCGTTTATTTCTACCCTCGACCGTTGGTGTCGTTTGGCACCAGAACTATTGCAGGAAACTGCCAAAAATACATCCATCCCGTTTATCGCCCTGGAACAAACTGCTGTTCCTTATCCCCTTGTGGGGGTGATTAGTCCCTGGAATTTTCCCTTATTGCTATCTACGATTGATGCAATACCTGCATTGCTAGCGGGTTGTGCTGTTGTCGTCAAACCTAGTGAAATTGCTCCCCGCTTTGTCGCGCCGCTGATCTCAACCATCAATGCTGTGCCAAAATTGCGGGATGTTTTTACTTTTATTGAAGGTGCAGGGGAAACAGGAGCTGCTTTAATTGAACATATAGATTTAGTCTGCTTTACAGGTAGTGTCGCCACAGGACGCAGAGTTGGTGAGGTAGCTGCCAAAAAGTTTATTCCGGCTTTATTAGAATTAGGGGGTAAAGACCCGGCAATTGTTTTAGGATCAGCTAATTTAGATTTAGCGACTTCAGCAATTTTATGGGGTTCAGTTGTTAATACAGGACAGTCTTGCCTTTCAATTGAGCGCATTTACGTTGCTGAAACTATATTTGAGAAATTTGTCGCCCAGTTAGTAGCTAAAGCCCAAAAAGTAAAATTAGCTCACCCCACATTAGAAAGTGGAGAAATCGGCCCCATTATTTCCGAAAAACAAGCAGCAGTTATTAGCGATCATCTTTTAGATGCAATAGAAAAAGGTGCTGTAATGCACTGTGGTGGTAAAGTTGAACAATTAGGTGGGGGTTGGTGGTGTCGGCCTACAGTGTTAACTCAGGTCAATCATTCCATGAAAGTGATGACTGAAGAAACATTTGGCCCCATTATGCCTGTGATGCCATTTTCTAACATTGAGGAAGCGATTGATTTAGCCAATGACTCAGTGTATGGATTAAGCGCGGCTGTATTTGCACAACCAGAAGAATTAGCAATAGAAGTCGCCCAGCGCATAGATGCAGGCGCTATTAGTATTAATGATGCAGGTCTTACCTCGATTATGTACGAAGGAGAAAAAAATTCTTTCAAATTATCTGGTTTAGGTGGCTCACGCATGGGTGCAGCAGGATTAAAAAGATTTATGAGGAAAAAAGCCTTTTTAATCAAAACCAATTCTGCAAATGACCCTTGGTGGTTCGAGAATAGTTAAGAAAAAATTCAAATTTGGTAATTTAACATTCAAACCTGATAATTGATTCCTAGCAGCGAATTTCAAGGAGTTTTGTATGTCTACAATCCGAGAAGGAATGCCCGTGCTTGTCCGTCACGAAGGAGATTGGGTAGGCACGTATACTATAGTAGATAATGCGGGGAATATTATCGATAAGCATGAATCGCACCTCAGCTGCCAGTTTCCAGAAGATTCCACCTATCCTTACTACCAAATTAATCGCTATAAATGGTCTAACGGCAAGCAAGAAGAACATCAATTTCCTGGCACATATAAAGATAAAACCCTGTTTTTTGATACCGAGCGAATTTTAGGGAAAGCCTGGGAAATAGACGATTCCACAGTGATTTTGTGGTTTGCTTATAAAACAGCCCCAGACATGAGTCTATATGAAATGATTCAAATTAGCCCTGATAATAACTATCGTGCCCGTACCTGGCATTGGTTTAAAAATCATCAAATTTACCAACGCACTCTCATACAAGAAGAACGTTTACGGTAGGTAGGGCGGGGTAATAGGTAATAAGTAATGGGTAATGGGAATTTTTCATTTCTTTTACAAATACCTAATTCAAAAGCGATCGCCTCTCAAGCCACCAAAAATTCTTGGCGGAGAGATGCGATCGCCTACCATCCCCTAGAGAGCATCAAGAATGTCAAGCTACAGCATGAGATCTAGCGATTTTTTTGTGATGAATTCTATATTTTGTGAGGGTGGTGAATTTGTAATTACTTGATCAATGTGGGATCACTACAAGAATTTTCGCTACTTTCTAGTGTTGACAAATCATTGTCTACAACTCCATCCCATGAATAGTTACAGATTTTAGTGCGAAGTAATGTACCAAGTGTCGCGTTAATTGCTAGGGCAAAGGAATCAATAAAAACGAGATTCACAAAGCGATTAATCATTTAACCCTCTTAAGGTAACGAAAGCATCCAGTGATACTTGTCATAGGACTACAAATGGTACAATCGCTTTTCCAGAAATATACGGATTAATTTTTTACATTGACAACATATCTTTGAGTACTATTACCAAGAATGACCTATAGCTCTTGTGTAGCACGTATCTTAGCCGCCAAAAACACCAGACGGAAAATATACTCATTCTACAAGATAGTGAAATTGTGGAAATTATACCATTTTGAAAAAAAACCACGACAGATCGGTAGGGGCACGGCATTCGCAATCTTTTGGCATATCAAATATCTTACTGGTGCCGTGCCCTTACAAAGAATTTATCTGTCTCAGCACTTTCAAGGTAATAAAGGCGAACGAATATAGCCCCATTTCCCACCTTGAAATGTGTAGTCAATAATAGGAATATTAGAACTATCAAAGCCAATATTTTTTATCCATGTGCCAGCTACATTTACCATAGCCATACCATCCTGAAAACTCAAAGCATTAGGCAGTTCTACCTTGATAATTGACTTGCCAGTTTTATCTATATAGCCAAATTTATTGCCAATTTTCACCAACGCTAACCCTGATGAAAATGAGCCTAATTCTGAGATAAAGTTACCCGCATTAGAGGCTAATTGACTACTCGAAATGACCAATTTCCCTGTTTTATCTATAAAACCAAAACCTTGTTCTGAATATATGCACGCCAAGCCCTCAGAAAAATTCTTAGCATCATAAAATTGCGGTGCAATTACTGTTTTACCAGTAGAGTCAATATAACCCCAATTAGAAATGCCGTTTGTACTAAAATCTACTGCTGCCAAGCCTTCAGTAAATCGCTTGGCGTTATTAAATTGAGGGGGAATTACCACTTTACCAGTTTTATCTATATAACCATATTTATTATTTACCTTAATAGCTGCCAGCCCAGAGGCAAAATCTGCAATATTATAAGGTTGTGGTTCAATCACAAATTTACCAGTTTTATCAATAAATCCTGTTCTTTCGGAGTCAATTCGCACCGCCGCCAGCCCATCTGAAAAATTATTCACTTGTAATGAGTTAGCACCTGGATAGGTAACTGTGAATAAAAGCTTGCCAGTTTTATCAATAAATCCTATTTTATCTTCTACCTGAACTTGTGCTACTTCCTCAATAAAATCTGCTGGTTGTTGGACAAATTGTGCTGGGATAACTAATTTACCTGTTTTGTCGATATAACCCCATTTATCCCCAATTTTGACAGGCGCTAACCCAGAAGAAAATTTCTGAATTCCATCAAATTTAGCAGCTATCACTAATTCACCTATTTTATTAATAAATCCATACTTTCTATTAACTTCTGCACCTGCTAACCCTTCAGAAAAATTGGTAAATCCTCCCATTTCTGGCGGAATTGTAAAAGGTTGCTTCCCACCAGCAATGTATTCTAAGGGTATAGTTCTGGCTAAATTTAAAGATTGGCAGATAATTGCTGCTACCTCACCTCGAGTAGCACCTTTATTCGGTTGCAGTTGTTTAATGTTGGGGTAGTTGACTACTATCCGCCCACTTGTTGCCGCTGCCACCGAATTTCTCGCATAATTAGGAATCTGTACTGCATCGTCAAAATGCTGTTGCAGTATACCTTCTGGATTATCTGGAATACTGAAATTGAGATGGTTGCTCAAAATTGCGATCGCCTGTACTCTGGGAATAGCTTGAGATGGTCTAAAAGTACGGTCTGGATAGCCAGTAAAAAATCTCCGTTGATAAGCAGCTTGAATGGCTTTATATGCCCAATGCGTATTAGGAACATCTTTAAATTCCATTCCTGGATTTTTTACTTCGCTATTAGGAAAGGCATTTAATAATAAAACTGCAAACTCAGCCCGATTAATAGTTGACTGGGGGCGAAAAGTTTGATCAGCATATCCTCTAATCAAATTGCGTTCTGCAAGTTGAGTAATACAATCTTTGGCAACTTGATTTTTAATATCAGAAAATGCTGAGGCTTTAGATATGAATATATTACCTAATAATGTAACGAGCAGTGAAGTGTTGGCAATTAATTTTAAGCTGGTATTCATCTAGTATTTTGTAATAGCTAATATAAATGACATAGCTGGTTTATGCTTATCTGTGAAGTAACATCACAAAACAAGCTATTCTGCATTAAAGAAAATATATTAAATGTTGTCAATAGTCAACGAATTAAAGACAAAGTTTTCGATGCGTTACGGCTCAAGCCTAACGTATCCTACTCGGATGAAATTTTGTGAGCAATTAAATAATATCTAAAATAATTAGCTTTTCACCCTTTTATTTATACTATTTTCTAACCATAGTACTATTGCGCTACCTATTGCATAAGCAATTATATCCTTCCAATCAAATGAACTGCCCAATACTACAACCGCAATCTTATATTTTTCTAATCCTAAAACCCTTACAAAATTAAAATATTGCAAAATTTCGATAACACAAGCAAAGACAAAAACCGATAAAGCCAAAATTGCTGGCTTTATTGGCCAAAAAGTTCTCATAAAGCAATAAATTAATATAACTACTAAAACATCACCAATAAAAGGACGTATAAATCTATCATCGACAAAAACTGCAATACATACCTCTATAACAAATAGTAAAAGCGTAAAATAGAAATATTTTTTGTGGAACATAAGCATATTAGTAATGAGCCAGTCAATTTGTAGTATTATATAAATAAACTAAATTTAACTCACCTTGGGATGTTATGACAACTTTCGGTTTAGATGAAGCCATAAAAGTTGCAAACAACGCATTATTTAACAAATTAAATAGAAATTTAACAGATGTTGAAATAATAATTATTAAAGGTGCATGGCAGCGACAAGAATATGATGAGATAGCTGCAAAAAATCAATATGCAACTACTTACATTAGCCAGGATGTAGCACCAAAACTCTGGAAAAATCTCAGTGATGCTTTAGGAGAAAAAGTAAAAAAGAGTAATTTCAAAGAAGCGTTAAAACGGCAATGGGAAATGTTGTTATCTAATAATTTAAATATACATTCTGGTATTGTTAATAATAAAGTAGAACAAAATATACCAATTCAAAACTATCCAGCTAATAAAACAGAATCTGCTAATGAATTAAGTAACGATATTTATGTTAAACGAACCGAGATAGAAACAATTTGTTATGAAACACTGCTACAACCTGGCGCGCTAATTAGAATTAAAGCTCCGAGTTTGATGGGTAAAACTTCATTGATCATTCAGGTGGTAAAACATTTAGCTCAACAAGGCTATCGCAATGTTATTTTAAGTTTTGAATTAGCAGATAGAAATACTCATTTTACCCAACTGAATAAATTTCTGCGTTGGTTTTGTAGTAATATTAGCCGAGAACTAGGATTACCCAGCGAGCTAGATGAATATTGGGATGAAGAAGGTATGGGAGCAAAAGTAAGTTGCACAACTTACTTTGAAGAATATCTATTAGCTGCTGTCGATAGCCCTTTGGTTTTATGCTTAGATAATGTTGATTTACTCTTTCCCTATCCAGAAATTTACGAAGATTTTTTTGGATTGTTGCGTTCTTGGTATGAAAAAGCCAGAAGTAGGCAAATTTGGAAGAAGTTACGATTGGTACTAATACATTCTACTGATGTTTATATTCGACTCAATATTAATCAATCTCCTTTTAATGTAGGGTTACCTCTAGAACTTGCAGAATTCACTCGTTCGCAAGTTCTAGATTTAGCCCAGCAACATCAACTTAATATTAATGTAGATGCAAATATTATAGATTCTCTAATGAACTTAGTAGGAGGACATCCTTATTTATTAGAAATGGCTTTTTCCTACTTGAAAACTCATCCCAATGTTACCCTACAACAGATATTAATAGAAGGCACTACAGAAACAGGTATTTATGCACATCACCTGCGCCAACATTGGTTAAATTTACAAGAACATCCGGAATTGGCGGGTGCTTTGAAAAAAGTTGTAGATTCTAATATACCTGTGCTGTTAGAACCGATTTTAGCTTATCAATTGCAAAGTATGGGTTTGGTCAAACTTATTGGTAATCTGGTAGAGATTCGCTGCAATTTATATCGTCAGTATTTTCGTATACGGTTGCAGTAGAAAAGACAATAATTCGTAATTAATAAATTTACTTAAAATCTTAAACTGGGTAGGTTATTTTTCATAGATTAAACCAACATTTTCACAGTTAATTCGTATATAATACAAAATCAAATAATGTTTCCGATACATCAATATATTCTAGAGGGCACGGCAGTGCCGTGCCCCTACAATCTGTCGCATTCTTGTTTCATAATGCCCACACTACAAGATTGATAATAATTTACGAAAACCTTGCTACAGATAGTTTTATCGTAAGGGCAAGGTATTGCCTTGCCCTTACCAACGTATTTCTATTTTGATAAAAGTCAAATTATAATCAAAGTCCTAAAATGAACCCCATTTGACTGTTTGCTGGTCTTTTTTGGCAGTTTTTACTACTCGATAACCTCTGGAAGTCGCCCAATCTTGAGCAGCTTTTTCTAATGTGGGTTCACCACAATTAAGATAGGCTAGGGCTAAATTTTTATTGCCGTTTTCTTTCAAGACTTTAACTAAAGTTTCTGTTGTATCTTTGCCACCAATGCTAATAAAAGAATATAGGGCATAAGATAACGTCCGTGGGTCTTTTGACTCTAAATCTTTAAGCAAAACAGTTTTTGTCATTTCCCAAGCGTTGCGTAATTCTTCTCCTTTACTTTTAGCTATTAATAAATGCACTTTATCTGCATCTGATACTGGTTGCCAATTGAGTTTTTCTAAGGCTGTACCAACCATTGGACTAGATGCCCAATCAGTTAAATTTTTGGTTAATGGTTCAATGGCTTTCGGATCGCCAATATCTGCCAAAACACTAGCCGCATTCGTCCTCGTCCTCGCGTCTGGTTCCTTTAGCGCTGCTAGCATTGGTTGTAGTGCAGGTTTACCGATCGCACCCATAGCAATTACAGATGCAGGCTCATCCTTTTTAAAGCCAGGTAGCACCTGATCAACTATCTTGGGATTTGCGGCTGCAATATCCTTGAGTGCAGTTTTAGCGGCGTTGGCGATGCGGGAGTTGGGATGGTTAACATTGGCAACTAAAGGCTTAACCGCACGAGTATCTTTGAGTTTTCCCAGTGCGATCGCAGCTGCTGCATGAGTTTTAATTGTCGCAGAAGATGCAGAGGCTTTCACAGGAGTATTCAGAACAGCAATTAAAGGTTCCACAGCTTGCTTATCTCCTAGATTTCCTAACGCTTCCGCTGCTTGATCTGTGCCAAAAGTCGGAGGCTTTTGAATATAAGCAGCTATCAGTTCTTTGACATTTTTCTCATCTGCTAGACGCTGAACTTTAGAATCTTTTACAGATCCCAGATTGCAAGCGCTCAGAGTCAAAACCAGCAAGCTAGTTGCAATTATATGTTGTTTCATAAGATTATTTTGTTGGTATCTTGGTTACATAGTTAAAATATTGAAACCCCGTCCCAGTCGATAACTAAAGTTTTTCCATAGGGAACAGTATCAGATTTTTGTTCATAGCATAGCTTGATTCTGAAGAATGTCAACCTGACAGTTTTCTTTACAGAAATAATTAGTAATTAGACTTACAAATGTAAAGTTTCGTAATCGCTGGATAGTCAATTTGGTATCTTCATCTCAGTGTGTTTTTGGCGAAACCTGTTTGGGGGAAAAAACAACGCAGAAGTCTAAAGGCTTAACACCAGCTAAATCAAAATCATTGCTCTCTGGGAAATGAGAAATTAGCGTCTCATCAACATGATTGAGGTTTTGCTGGGCATAGGCTAACAATTCTTCCGTCCATTCCTGAAACCAAGCAAACACTAAATTTACCTTTTCAATTGCTTCAGCATGTGTTTGTTCATCCATTTCTATCTTTACCATCATGGCATGGTCGTTTGTCATCGCATGACCAGATTCCTTACTAAAATGAAATTCCCCACAGTAGCGCAAATTGATACCCATTTCCTGTTCAATTTGTACTGCGAGATTGCCCATCAAATCGAACAATACATTGCCAGTTTCTTCAATAGCTTCGACAATTGCTAGACGCACAATACTGGATGAACTATAAATTAAATGCGCTAGTTTGTGAGATAAAATCCGGTTTATGGCAGTGCGATCGCTATAGAAAAACTCTAAATATTCAGTAGGTGATATTTTTTCGTTAGCAAAGCCCAATTTGATATAGTCTTCTAAATACCAAGGCCAGTGATGATCGTCCTCATAGGAATGTTCGTTTAGCATCGCCTGATAGGGATCTGAGGTTGGTTCTTGGCGGATAACATAGCGATTAAGGTCGCCAAAGCTCATAATAAAAGGAGCCATGCAGGGATAAAATTCTAAGCGCTGACGTGCTGATAAACTTTCATCTCGTAAAAAATTAAAAAATGGCAAGCGGCTGTACTCTTGTTTGAGTTTTAAAATGTGACTTAATATAGCCTTCATATTTTAATTACTAAGATTAATAATAATGTGATTGTTTGTGAAAAGCAGAATAAAGAATTTCTTTATTCTGCCTGATTCTGTAAGTTAGGAGCATGTTTAAACATTAATCACCTGAGCAACTCAGATAAAAATAAATGTATCTTTAGGCTATAAATAGAACGAGTTGTGTTGAGCGCAATCGTCACAATCGTTTATTTCAGCTTATTGATATTTTCTCTAATAAATCCATGAAATATTTGAGTTAAAATCAGGTTTATTTTCAGGTTATTGCCATCACTTAATTAGGTAAACTCAGTTAAATTCAGTTAAATTCAGGTGTGCGATGCTTTAGTAATACCATTTCTCTAAATCCAGGCTACAGATAATTCTCTCCCTGCTCCCCTGCTGCCTATAGCCATATTCTGGAGACTTGGTATAATGCATCCTACTTTGGCGGTTCTAAAACTAGAACTGAAGGAACTTGATCAGGCGCGGCTAAACGTAGCAATCCATAACCAATACCTGCAAGTCCAGTCATTAAACCAGGAGTTTCCACGCCGGAAGGAACGCCACACAGCCAACCATGTTGATTAATACTTTCGAGAATAATTGCCGCAAAGCGTTCAACTTGAGGTTGCCATTGGGACTGATTGAGAGTGAGGCTGGCTTGCAAAAGCAATTCCAAATTACCTAAATCACCGTGACATAGAGAGTGATTCTGCCCAAATCCCTCAGTTACAGTTGTTTTCAAAGCTGTGTTGATTTCCGATCTAATTTTCGCATCATCAAGATAAGGCAGACTGCGTAGACGCGCTAAACCAATTCCTGTAGCACCGTGACACCAAGCACACATACAACTAAGCTGATTTTCTTTGTCTGCTAAGACGGTATTACTAAAATTGCGTAAATCTAGCCAATTTCCTAGTTTTGGCAGAAAAAGACTGTTCTCGTATTCCAAAGCAGCTATAGCTGCATTACTAAAACGCTGTTCTCCTGTGATTGATGCCAACTCCAATAGCGCCAAAGCTATCCCAGCTACACCATGAGAAAAACCTGTGAGTGGTTTTTCTGCAAACATCTGATTTTTCCATCTCCAACCAATGCCACGAGGCATTTTTTCGGCACAAGCAAGTAACCGATTGCCACATTGGATGGCGACAGCCAGGATATTATCGCTTGGTTGACGGCGATATAGTCCTAACAAGCTGACAATACATCCAGCTGCACCGCTAATAATATCAAATTCCTCATCT
The DNA here is from genome assembly GCF_014696315.1 of Calothrix membranacea FACHB-236. Classification (GTDB taxonomy): domain Bacteria; phylum Cyanobacteriota; class Cyanobacteriia; order Cyanobacteriales; family Nostocaceae; genus Aulosira; species Aulosira membranacea. The sequence continues at coordinate 15,525 of NZ_JACJPX010000039.1, read as the reverse complement.
TGCTCAATGAGATTGGGGAGATGGTTAACTATCTTTTGGGTTTCAGTTAACAGTTCTGGTTGATCCCACAACACACCCAAATGAGTGAAAGTATAAATTATGCCTCCCCAGCCACCAAAAGCACCAATAGATTTGATATCTGAGCGAAACTTTTCCGCTAGGTAGCGCATTGTTCTCAGCGCTGCTTGGGCGAGATTTGTATAACGTTGCTCGCCTGTGACAGCACCTAGATGAGCTAAGAATAAAATTATTCCTGGTAAACCATCGTATAAATCTAATCTTAAAGATACTAGCGACCATTGACGCTCGTCTTTGAATGTCAAACCAATCCAGGAAGCATCTTTGTCGCCACGTATTGCTAAAGTATCTAAGCGATCGCCAATTTCACAAGCCCCCGCTAAGAGTTGATCGCGGTTAACTGTTGTCTGGGGTTCTGCGATCGCGTAGGTGGGAAAAGCAGTATCAGATAATCCTAGATGCACTGTTGCTAAAGAAGCACGGATAAACCACTGCTGTTGTGCCATATCCCAGTCGCTGAATTTTTCCAAGCGACGATACACCATATCAATGCTGGTTTCTTCTAGAAAATTAGGGATACATTGCCCAGAACTACCCCAAATATGCCGCGAGTTGGGACGCGTTACAAACAGAGGAATATCACCCTGCAACAAGTCTTCTCGCTCTACAGGTAGCACTTGCTTTAATGAAGGTTCATGCTGTGCCTGAAGCCAAAGTAAATCAAAATGGCGATCGCGTTCTAGAGCATCTCGCAGGCGATCGGGATGAAAGCTTTCATCTAACAACAAACTATAGTTGCGCGTGAGATTGAGGATAACTCTAATTTCATCCTCCGCAAAAGCTGCGATCGGGCCTGATTTTGCTAGTAACTCTGCGCGATATTTAACGAGTAACTGATAAATATTGGTAAATCCAATGAGAATTTCTGCTGTATAGTCGAGTAAATTGACATTAGCGCCATTCAAAGTTGGTAAATTTCCATCTGCTGGCATCTCCAGCCGCTTATGTGTTAGCCGCATCTCATCAGTTCCTGTACCTTCCCAATAAGGCAGTTGATGCGGCGTGAGTTGCCCTTGTTTTGAGCCTAAACCACTCAAATCAATGCCTTCAGCCTGATTGTTACCCCAAACACGCTGCGGTAGTAAACCTATACCTAAAACTGAGTCAGCCATTTTATCGCTAACCACAACATTGGCTTGGGAGTCATTCGTTTTACCTATTTTGGGATGGAACAAAGCTTCTAAGTCAACCAAAATTGGATGTTCGCCAGCAGCAATTAAATTTTCTGAATGAAAATCAGTCGCTTGCAAGGCATAAAGTAAAGCTAGGTAGCCTCCTTGACGCTGATAAAAACGCTGAATTTCAGCTTCTGTTTGACATGTTTGGGGTTTGACAAACTCAACCCAACCATAATCACCACCATCTATAAGTTTTAAAATACCAAAAGGTGGATGATTGCCACGGGCATTCAGCCACATGAGAAGTTCTTGAAAATGCACATCTACAGCTAAGGATCTTGGCTTATAGACTAATTGCAAGCCAGAACTAAATTTAGCAATTAAAACAGAACGCCCACTTTTATGACTATCCCCAGCACCACCCTGCAACTCTATTAGTAAACCAGGTTCATCTTCAGGACTAAATTTAGCTTGAATTTTCTGCCAATCTGCACATAAATGTTGCAGAAATTCCAAACTAAATGTCAGCCAATGATTGATACAAATAGTAATTTGGCGAGCCAATACCGGATATTCTTGCAAAATAGCAAGGGCAACATCTCGCTGACGTAAACGCTCTCCAAAACTGCGAAATCGCTCTTGAGGTGTATCACCTGTCAGCAATCCTTGCAGCCGAGCTACATTTAATTCTAAAACTAGAGTGCGGTTTAAAATTTGACGCAACTGTATAATCAAATTTGTCAAAAGTATGTCTGTAACTGTTTCCTGTTCAAAGGGTAGTTCTGAATACTGTTGACTCAGATTCTGAATACCTGCATCTAAATGATTTAAAGCTTGGCAGATTAGCGGTTCAATTAAATATATAAATGAATTAGTTTCTACATTTTGTGTTGCATCTGGCAGATGCAGGGGCTCAAACTCAGAAGTAGTAGAAAATGCCTCGGCAATTTGTTTTAACCAAGTTGGAGTTTCAGGAAAACGTTGCTGCACTGCTTCTATGGGTTCACCCAGCAGTGATAAAAATTGCTCTTCATCAATCCCATCCATTGCCAAACGTTCGGCAAAGAAAGATTTTTTCGTAAAAGGATCTTGATTGCGCCAGCGTTGCATCCGATTTTGAGCTAGATGCAGATTTACCTGCTGATTTTGAATTTGATTTTCTCCAACAAAGAACGATGCAATCCTTTCCTTTAAATCCATCGCACCATACCAAGCAGCTGCTTGAAAGTATTTTTGATTCACTTTAACTGACTCCTGCAAAGTGAGAGAGAAAGTTTTAAATATCTACAAATAAAAGGAGAAGAGAAGTAATAATAACTTCTCTTAACTCCCTGTGGTATATGCACCGAATCCTGTAAATATTAATAATTTTATTTTTAAAAGATTCGGTTAAAGTTTATATTCCTAGGAAACAACTTTTAACTATTACACTATTCAGATAATTATCTAGCTAGCATTAACTATTACTTTGGAGCACTACATGGGTTACATTTCGAGCAGTTACCACCAGTACCGCATCCTGTACCGCCACCGTCACCGCCTCTAGCCATTAGACCGCCTGCAATAGTTTCTAGAGTTTCATCTGATAACTCAGCAATACCTGCTGGATTTTCTGGTAGATTAGAGCGTTGTTCTTCACTCAGGCTTTCGCGATATTCTCTATCTTTCCAAGCGCGAATGATATCTTGTTGTGACATAATTTTTCTCCTTGACAAAAGTTGTAATTGTTGATGAAGCAAGTTTGTTTTGCTTGCTGATTCATAGTATGTTCGATAATTTCGCTGCATAGTTGAGTCGAAATCGGTTCTGTTTTCAGGCAATTAAATTTAGTGAGTTCAGGTGAATTCAGGTAAACTCAGTTAAATTCAGTTAAATAGATAAATTCTAGTTTTTTGAGTTAAAAGTTAAATAATAATGTTGAGTTAAGTAAGCATGGAAGAATACATCTATAGCGACTATGTAAGCAGATGTAGGTTGGGTTAAGCGCAGCGCAACCCAAAATGGATCTAGAAAGCTTAACCTATATTTTGGTGTTGGGTTTTCTTCCGTCAACCCAACCTACTTGGTGAGAAATTCGTAGTAAAAGTTGTGAAATTAGTTATCTATAGAGGTCACATTAAAGGAGTATTTACAAATGATTGAGGACGGCTAGATCTACATTGATTAATGACAAAATACTTAATAGCCTTATCCATAATCCATCACTAATGACTAATGAAGAATCCCCAAGCTTTGCTCATCAACTAAGCTACAAATATCAAGCAGGAGGAAGCCTACCCCCTGACGCTCTTACCTATATAGTTCGGGAAGCAGACCACGAACTATACAATGCTTTATTAGCTGGCGAATATTGCTATGTTCTCAATTCCCGACAAATGGGTAAATCTAGCTTGCGAATTAGAACTATGTGCAAACTCCAAGCACAAAATATTCATTGTGTCGAAATTGAATTAAGCGGAATTGGTAGCCAACAAATTACAGCATCGCAATGGTATGGCGGGATTATTCAAGAATTAATCAGTGGATTTGAGCTACAGGTAAATCGCCGGAATTGGTTGCGCGAAAGAGAGGATTTATCACCTGTACAACGCTTAGGTGGGTTTATGGAAAATGTCTTGCTAACGCAAATTCAGCAAAAAATTGTCATTTTTATTGATGAGATTGATAGCGTTTTGAGTTTGAACTTTCCTACAGATGAATTTTTTGCTTTGATTCGTCACTGTTACGATAAAAGAGCCAGCAACCCAGAATATCAAAGACTGACTTTTGCATTATTAGGTGTAGCAACACCAGCAGATTTAATTCAAGATGATAATGCAACTCCTTTTAATATTGGTCGAGCCATTGAATTAAAAGGGTTTCAACTGCACGAAAGTATGAGTTTAATGCAGGGTTTGGTAGACAAAGTTAGCAATCCTGAAGCGGTTTTTCAAGAAGTGCTGTATTGGACTGGGGGACAACCATTTTTAACCCAAAAGCTTTGTTGGTTAATTTCCCAAGAATCGGGAGTACAAACACCTCAGTCTATTAAGCATTTGGTGAGAAAGCGCATCATTGAGAATTGGGAATCTCAGGACGAACCGGAGCATTTACGAACAATTCGCGATCGCATTTTGCGAAATTCCCGTTCCAGTACAGCCTTGCTTTTATTGTATAAAAAAGTTTTGCAACATAGTAAAATCCCCGCCAGTAATGCTAGTACCTATATAGAATTACGTCTTTCAGGTTTAGTAAATCTCCATCAGAGCAAACTGGTTATTAAAAATCCTATATATAAAACAGTTTTCGATGCAAAATGGCTGGAAAACCAATTAAAACACCAAAATTATTTACCAAATACCCTACCATTCTGGCAAGTCGCCGTTACCAGCTTCACCATTACCTGTATAATTATTGGCATGAGAAGCCTAGGCTTTTTACAAGCATGGGAACTGCAAGCTTACGATCAACTGATGCGATCGCGGCCTGATGAAGGTAGAGATCCACGGTTATTATTAGTTACCATCACAGAAGCAGATGTTCAGTCACAACCGATTGCAGAACGCAAAGCCGCTTCCTTATCTGAGCGTGCTTTTACACAATTACTCACAAAATTAGAACAGTCAAAACCAAAAGCCATTGGTTTAGATATCTATCGAGAATCGCCTTTAGGAGGCGAATACAAAAATTTAGCTCAAAAAATCAAAGATAGTAATAATCTCTTTATTATTTGTCGATATGGAAACCCGGGGATTAAACCGCCTCCGGAAATATCAAAACATGGTCAAGGCTTTAATAATGTCGAACTAGATTTTGATGGTGTTCTCCGCCGACAAATATTAGCTGTAGATGCTGCATCTCCTTGTCAAAGTAAATATTCTTTTGCTTGGAAACTAGCAGTTAGTTACTTAGAAACCAACGGAATTCAAACAGATTTTACGCCAGATAATTACTTAAAACTGGGAAAAATCAAATTTAAAACCTTAAGCGCAAATTCAGGCGGTTACTACAATATTAATGCTAGCGGTCATCAAATATTACTCAACTATCGCGCCTCAAAACAAATTGCTGAAGCAGTTACTCTACAACAAATTTTGAGTAATCAATTTAATCCTGAACTCGCAAAAAATCGCATTGTTCTCATTGGCACTATTGACCCTAGTTTTAACGATCATAATTGGCGGACACCTTACAGTACTGGTTCTTTTCCAGTTGCAACTATGACAGGTGTAGAAATCCAAGCACATATGGTTAGCCATATTCTGAGTACAGTATTGGATCGACGAGCGTTAATTTGGACTTGGTCAAAACCAGTAGAAATAATGTGGATTTGGGCTTGGTCTTTAGTAGGAGGGTTGCTCGCTTGGCGTTTGCTCTTACTGCGGCAAATTTTACTATTGAGTAGTCTGTTATTGGGAATTTTATATGCATTTTGTTGGAGTTTGCTCACTGTTTATGGAGGTTGGATACCTTTATTTTCTCCAGCTTTAGCGTTGGTAACTATTGAAAGTAGTTTAGTTATTTATAGATATAAAACATTTGGCAAGTAGGAATAAAAGACAACAAGAATGAGAAAAAACTATAAGTTCTCATCTAATCATCAGAGGGAAAATCATGAGAAGCTATCAAAATCCTTTTTTATTATGCAAACATTGTAATTTTAATGTCTCAATCTTCGCTAAATTATTGGCATTTTTAGTAGGATTAACAAGCGTATTTCCTCATACTATTGCCCTAGCTCAAATCACTCCCGATGAGACTTTAGGTAATGAACGTTCAGTGATTACTCCTAATGTCAATATTCAAGGCGCTGCTGCTGACCAAATTGATGGCGGCGCAATTCGCGGTAGTAATTTGTTTCACAGCTTTGGGGAATTCAATATTCAAGAGGGACAGCGAGTATATTTCGCCAACCCTGCGGGAATTAATCATATTCTCAGTCGAGTGACAGGTAATAACCCCTCAAATATTCTCGGAACATTGGGTGTTAATGGCAGTGCTAATTTATTTTTCATCAATCCCAACGGCATCATTTTTGGTAAAAACGCCAGTTTGGATGTAGGTAAGTCATTTTATGCAACTACAGCCAACAGTATCAAATTTGGCGAATTGGGTGAGTTTGGTGCAAATAATCCGCAATTACCATCTTCTTTATTAACAATTAATCCTTCGGCGTTCTTTTTCAACCCACAAACGAAACCAGGAGAGATTATCAGCAAATCCCAAGCCACACAAACAGTTAATGGCACTCCTACAGATGGGTTACAAGTCCCCAATGGACAGACATTGCTGCTGCTTGGGGGAAATGTCACAGTCGATGGCGGAATTTTGAATGCTTGGGGAGGACGGGTAGAGATTGGTGCGGTAGCTGGAACAGGAACTGTAGGACTGAATGCTAACAATAGCTTAAATGTACCGGAGGGAATGCCACGAGCGGATGTGGTGTTTAAAAATGGCATTTTGGATATCCCTGACCAGTTGCAACGTGCCGATGTCATTCGGTCTGCTCGATTCACCCAAGTCAAACGAGCAGGGGTAGATGTCAGACTGGATAATGGTGGGGATATTAATATCACAGCAGGTAATATCAGTATTTTGGATGGCAGCCAACTGAGAGCCGGAATCGCTACCGGGTTAGGTACGACTGAAAGTCAAGCTGGCGAGCTGATTGTAAATGCAACTGGCGAGATTCTCATGCGTGGAGACGATGGTCGCCTAGCGAATGATGTCAGACGGAATGCAACTGGTAAGGCGGGTAATATCCAAGTTAAAGCCCGTTCTTTAGTGGTTCTGGATGGCGCACAACTCAGTGCTAGTACCTTTGGCGTTGGGGATGCCGGCAATGTGATAATTCAAGCCGACTCGGTTGTCTTCAGTGGTACGCGTACAGATGAACTGGGTGTCAGTGCTGCTTTTAGTCGTATAGAGCGACCTGCTAGAGGCAAGGGTGGCAATGTGCAAATTTCCACTAATATCCTAGAGGTCGTAAATGGTGCAGGGTTGTGGTCATCTACTCAAGGCACTGGGGATTCAGGTAATGTTGTGATTATGGCACGCGATCGCGTTTCTTTATATGGCAAGAGTCTCCGTAGTGGCTTTCCTAGCAGTGTTTACAGCAATGTGTTAGGTGCTATAGGCAAAGGAGGTAATGTGGAAATTTTTACTAATACCTTAAACATTAGTGATGGCGCACAAATAATTGCTGCCACTGATGGTAGAGGAGATGCAGGTAATATTCTGATCAACGCTGCTAAGTCCGTCAACATTAGCGGAACTGCACCCCTGACTGGATTCTCCAGTGCCTTATTTACATCCACATATACCGCAGGTAAAGGTGGAGATATTATCGTCAATACTCCTACTTTTCGCCTTGTAGATGGAGCTATCCTTGATGCTGATACTTATGGAGATAATCGCGGTGGTAACATCACGGTTAATGCAGGAACTGTAGACATTCTCAATGGCGCACAAATGCTGGCTTCTACAGAAGATAACGGAAGAGCAGGCAATATCACCATCAATGCCAGCGAGGGTGTCAACATTACAGGTATCGACCCCACCTTTCCAGCACGGCTTGCTAAGTTTCGCGGTCGTGTAGGCACCCTCAGCCCTAATAGTGGTATCGTTGTCCGTTCTCAAGCCTCCGGAGACGCAGGTGAAATCACCATTAATGCACCTCGCCTGCGTTTTGAACAAGGTTTTCTCAATGCCGAATCTGCCACTGGTGATGGTGGCAACATTATCCTCAACCTACAGGATCTTCTGTTATTACGCGATCGCAGTTTTATATCTGCTACTGCAGGTACAGCACAGCAGGGTGGTAATGGTGGCAACATTACCATCAATGTACCCTCTGGCTTTATCGTCGCTGCCCCAAATGAAAACAGCGACATCACCGCTAATGCTTTTCAAGGTAGCGGTGGCAAGGTGAATATTAATGCTGCAGGTATCTTTGGAATACAACCCCGCAGTCGCCAAGAACTCGAAGGATTACTGCAAACCACTGACCCTGCCAAACTCAACTCCAACCAGTTACCCACAAATGACATTACTGCTATTTCTCAAACTAACCCACTATTAAATGGTGAAATCAATCTCAACACACCTGATACTGACCCCAGCAAAGGCTTAGAAGAATTACCACTGAATATTGTCGATGTTTCTGGATTAATTAATCAGAATCTCTGCGTTGCCGCCCAAGGTAGCGAGTTTATTATGACTGGTAGAGGTGGTTTACCGCCTTCTCCTTATGACACAATCAGTGCAAATCCAGCTTGGGAAGATTGGTCAATATTACCGCAGATTGCAACTCAAGCAACAACAGCCAACTCATCACCTCAACAACCAACAGCATCTCCAAAAATTGTTGAAGCCCAAGGATTAGTAAAAGACGTAAATGGTAATCTCATACTGACGGCTCAACCAGTCACGGTGACACCTAAAGGTACGTGGCTGCATCCCCAAGATTGTCAGATGCTAAGGGGGAACTCATGAAACGCTTGTTGAAATTAATTCTGCTAGGGATTTTCGGGTTAATCTTTAGCCTAGGTATGCCAATAATATTGCCTGTGATTGCCCAAAATCCCCCAAGTCAAATTCAACCTAAATCAGCTTTATCGCTCATACAATCTGCAAAACAATATTATGATGCGGGACAATTCTCAACTGCTGCCCAACTTTTACAACAAGCACTGCAAATTTATCAAGCTTCCGCAGATATACCACACCAAGCGCAAGCATTGAGTTTAATGTCTCTAGTGCAGCAAAAATTGGGAAATTGGCAAGCAGCAAAGGCTGCAATTGACAAGAGTGTGAATTTATTAGAGAAATTACCGTCTGATCAAGAGTTCAATCGCCTTCGTGCCCAAGTATTGAATAGTTTAGGGCATTGGCAATTGGCACAGGGGCAAACAGAAGCGGCTGTTTCCATCTGGGAGAAAGCAGAAAAATTGTATGTTTCATCGGGCGATCGCGTTAGTATTATCGGTATCCAAATCAATCAAGCTTTAGCATTGCAAGCTTTAGGATTGTATCGCCGCGCCGAGAAACTGCTAACCCAACTAGAACAGCAGCTTTACCAACAACCAGACTCTCCACTCAAAGCCACTGGCTTGCTGAATCTTGGTAATATCCGCCGATTTAATGGCGATTTAGACAAATCTGCAGAAATTTTAACCCAGAGTTTAGCTATTGCCCAAAAATTGCACCTACCCCCAGAACAAAGTACAGCTTTGCTCAATTTAGGAAATACAGAATTAGCGATCGCCAAAAGAAGCGCAGAATTAAAAGATACACAACGCTCTGACCAATATAGGCAAAAAGCTTTAGAACGCTATCAACAAGCCATTGAGATAGCTACTTTACCCACAACCAAAATTCAAGCGCAACTTAATTATCTAACAGTAGTAATTGATACTAAGCAATCGGCATTAGCTACACCAATAATTTCACAAATCAAAGCAGAACTTAATCAATTACCCGCAAGTCGAGTATCTATTTATGCTCGGGTCAATTTTGCCAAAAGTTTGCTGAAAATGGCGGGAAAAAGCAATTTTGCAGATATTATAAAAATCCTGGAAACAGGGATTGAGCAAGCGAGAAATTTAGGCGATCAACGGGCAGAATCTTACGCACTCGGTACTCTTGGCGCTCTTTATGAACAAGCTGGAGATGGGAAAAATGCCAGAAAAAATACTCAGTTGGCTTTAGTCATTGCCCAATCAATTAATGCATCCGATATCAGCTATCAATGGCAATGGCAGATGGGGCGATCGCTTCTGGCAGAAAATGCGATTGATGAAGCTATTAAATATTATACAGAAGCTTTTAAAAATCTCAGTGATTTACGCAGCGATTTAGTTGCTCTCAACCCAGAAGTGCAGTTTGACTTTAGAGAAAGTGCAGAACCAGTATATCGGCAATTAGTTGATTTACTCTTGCGATCGCCACAAGTAAGCCGCGATCGTCTCATTCAAGCTCGTCAGGTAATGGAAGCATTGCAACTAGCAGAATTAGATAACTTTTTTGGCGATGCTTGCGCTCAAGCCAAACAGGTAAATATTGACCAATTAGACGCAACAGCAGCCGTTATTTATCCGATTATCTTACCAAACAGGTTAGAAGTAATTGTTAAATTACCAGGCTCAGATAATTTACGTCACTATTCTCATACCAATATTTCCGAAACCCAAGTTGATGTCGCAGTCTCACATCTGCAAAATTCCCTGAAGCAGCGTAGTACCAGTTTAGGCCTCATTAAAAAAGAAGCAAAACAGTTATACGACTGGCTGATTAAACCTTTTGCAGATGAACTGGAAACTACAAAAACGCGAGAGCAAAGCCAGATTAAAACCTTAGTATTTGTACTTGATGGTTCATTGCGGAACCTACCAATGGCAATTTTGCATGATGGACAAAAATATTTGATTGAAAGGTATGCTGTGAGTGTAACCCCTTCATTACAGCTACTTGAACCCAAACCGCTACAAAAGGAAGCACTCAGCGTCTTAATAGCTGGAGCCACCGACGCTCCCAGCTTTCAAAAAGAAGGATTAAATGCCATCGATAATGTTGCTGTAGAATTAGCAGGAATTAAGGAACGTATTCAACGGAATAAAATTCTAGAAAATCAGGAATTTAGTAAACAAAATGTTCAAATTAATATTAATAATACACCTTTCAATATCCTTCACTTAGCAACTCATGGTAAATTTAGTTCTAACCCAGAAAGAACATTTATTCTAGATTGGAATGAACGCATCAACGTTAAAGATTTAGATACCTTACTACGTTTAAATTACCAAAGAATTGCTAATCCTATTGAGTTACTAATTTTGAGTGCTTGTGAAACAGCAACAGGGGATAATCGAGCCGCTTTGGGATTAGCAGGGGTAGCAATTCGTGCAGGTGCGCGCACTACTCTAGCAAGCTTGTGGCAGATTAACGATGCTTCTACTGCCGAATTTATGATTCAGTTTTACCAAGAACTGAATCGTGGACAAGTTACAAAAGCAGAGGCTTTAAGAAACACTCAACTTGCATTTTTACAACAATCTACCGATAGCGATTACAATCGCCCTTACCATTGGGCTGCATTTATTTTAGTAGGCAATTGGTTGTAGTCAGCTACATTTCATCATTATTAATCATAAAATTTAATTATTTTTTGGGGGTATTCGTGAAATTGTTTAATTTCATGGTTTCGTTATCTCAAATGCCTTGCTACAAGTAGGAAATCTCGTTCATGATTATTGACTAAGATTTAAAGTCATATTCACAATAATTGCTTCCTGAGCAATATTTCCTAAACTAAATTTTTTAGTATTTAAAAAATCTATCCAAACTTTCTTAAAATTAGAATTATTTGGTTCATTTAAACGTAATTGAGCCAGTTCAGTTATCGCTTCATACCAAATATCATGTTTGGCATAAACAAAAACTTTGTCCAAGGGAGTTTTTGCTGTTTTTAAATCTCTGTCAAGTTCTACTGATATTAATTTCTTCTGCACAACTCCTGTGACAGAAGCAGTTGTCAAGGAATTATTGGGCGAGATATGAGAAGTACAATTAATATCAACATACCATCGATACTTTTTGTCAACTTTTAAAGCGGGAATAGTGGAAGGTAATGTAATACCCATAATTCCAGATTTGTTGGGTAAATTTAAGCGAGTGCGATAAATTTCAGTATCCCCATCCTGTAAAGAGAATTCTGCATTAGTTACTTCCTGAGCACTATAAGGAAAATAAACCCAAATAGTAGGATAATCCTTAACAGAAAGATGAGATTGATTACCACCTACTATATGAGTCAGTGGTGGTTTATTTTGCTGATAATTACACTCTCCTCGGCTTCCTGTTCCCTCTTTTCCTGGGGGTGTTCCGCGCTTGGGAGGATCTTTTTCCACTGAAGCCAAATTCATTTGTGTTGCAGAAAGTTGCTGATTGCTAACTTCTGTTTGTGCCCATGCTAGCAAATCTATTGAGTAGCTATGCCAGCCAACTAATATGGACATCAATAAAAATAAACCTTTTCCACGATTTAACAACATTGGCTAGATTTTTGATTTATTTTCAGATGAATCTAACTACAATATCTAACGGCATTTTTTCGGAAACCAAATTTGCTAGATTGAAGTTAATTTGATTTGAGATTTTTTATACTCTTTCCAATAGGCTATACGCATCTATATCAAAGCAGTTACTAACCTGCTTAGTAACTTGGTGGCAATCAACTGAACCATATTAAGTAATGTAAAAAGGCTGGGATTAATTTATGTAGTATAATTAATATAATTTTGTAGTATATTAACTTTAGTCTTTACACCTTGCCGTACTAAATGCTTGAAATGCTTAATACAGCTTTACCTAGATACTGTCTATCAAGCAGCTTTTGTGCCACATCAGCAATTTGTGTCCAATCAGCTGCAATATTAATGTGAGGACGCAATTGGTCTGCTTCTACTAAACGCAATAATCTTTGCAATCCAACTGCTGCAGACTCCCGTTGTAATTCATGAAATAATATTAAACCGTATAAACTTGCGCCACCTGTGCCATAAAAACTCTGGGCATTAAATGTGACCTCTGTACCACCAGATGTACCAAATAGGACAACAGTACCGTTTGGTGCTAACCAACCAAGAGATGTTCCCAAAATATCGCTACCAACCGACTCAATAATTAAGTGATAGGAACCATATTCGCTCTCTGGTGGCAGCTTTTCCCCAATAATTACAGCATGGGCACCAGCGCTTTTGACAAAAGATTCGTATTCTGGATGGCGAATGTGTGCTACTACTTGTGCGCCACTGAGATTTGCTAGTTGAATTGCGAAGTAGCCTACACCACCAGATGCACCTGTAATTAACACTGAGCGTCCTAAAAGTGAACCGCCTTTAAGTAGAGCATGATACGCAGTTAGACCTGCTACTGGTAAAGTGGCAGCTTGTTCAAAAGATACTGACGCAGGTAATTCTGCTAGTGAGTGAGTTGGTACTGAGACTAATTCCCCCCAAGCACCAGAACGAAGTAAGCCGACAACCCTTGTTCCGGCGGCTGGCCCTGAACCATCAGCCGCAGAACTTTCTACGACACCAGCGAAATCCCAACCAGGCCGCCAACCAGACGCTGCGGTCATGGAACGTCTGACTTCTCCTCGGTTAAGAGAAATTGCTGCTACCCGAATTACTGCTTCATTAGCAGCTGGGATAGGTGCATCAACATCACGCAGTACTAAACGGCCTGATACATTGGGGTCAACTACAACGGCACGTATTGTGTTCATATTGGGTTTAGTCTTGGTAAGAGGTAATAGGAAAGAATTAAATCTCGACTCTTGGGAAAATTTGCTCTGTTAATTTTAACGCTTCACAGGTTTTAGCAATCTCTTCTATTTCCCTACTCCACAGATAAGGTACAGATACACCCCATGTCATCTGAACTAAAAATGTCTATTTGTATGAATTTATGTAAAACTAATGATTAGTTTTGCTAAATAAAATTTGGTTTGTATCAACTTCAGCAAGTAAAACTCCAAAACACCAGCCTACAACAAGAGCATGAAAATTAACCTTTTGTAGCCCCTAGTCCCTAGTATAAAGATAATGAAAGAGATAACACGCCGCAACTTTATCGCAACTGCTACCCTTGCTACAGGCTTTGCTTTAGCAGTACAGCCTGTGACTGCTAAAGTAATTACCACCGATACTAAAGGATTAGTCGCAGGTGCAGTAAAAATCCCTGTACAAGATGGTGAAATTCCGGCTTATAGAGCACAGCCAGCAACAGGTAGCAATTTTCCGATTGTGCTTGTAATTCAAGAAATTTTTGGTGTACACGAGCATATTCAAGATGTCGCCCGTCGTTTTGCCAAGTTGGGATATTTAGCGATCGCACCCGAATTATTTATCCGTCAGGGTGATGTGTCAAAATTAAGTAATATTGATGAAATTCGCCCGATAGTCGCGAAAGTTCCGGATGCACAGGTACTATCAGACCTTGATGCTACTGTAGCTTGGGCAGTTAAATCTGCAAAGGGAAATGCTGATAGGCTAGGAATTACGGGTTTTTGCTGGGGTGGTCGCATTACTTGGTTATATGCAGCACATAACCCCACAGTGAAGGCAGGTGTAGCGTGGTATGGAAGATTAGTTGGTGAAGCAACAGAACTTCAACCCAAGTATCCCGTTGATATTGCCTCAACGCTAACAGTTCCCGTACTAGGATTGTATGGGGGTAAAGATACAGGCATTCCTTTAGATACAGTTGAAAAAATGCGCGATCGCCTTAAGTCTAGCACCAGCAAATCGAAAATCATCGTTTATCCCGACGCACCCCATGCCTTTTATGCCGATTACCGCCCCTCCTACCGCGAAAAGGAAGCAAAAGAAGGCTGGAAGCAGCTCCAAGCTTGGTTTAAACAGCATGGTGTCTGATTTCCATTGATGGAATAACACATTTTTCGTAGGGGTTTAGCACTGCTAAACCCTGCATTGTGCTTTGATTATTTAATCATTGCCAGTAACAAGAGCGATCGCAAACATATTGGCATATCTGTGAATATTAACCTTCTGGTGTCCATTTACGAGTACATTTCAAGACATCGCCTTGGATTGTGTAATCACATTTTGCCAAAAAGCTTTGTCCTAAAAGACCAATGGGAATTTCTGGTGCGATCGCTACGTTAACATTTTCAACTTGAGCGCCACCAACTTCCACCGAATTTACCATACTCACAGGCCAAACCACTACTTGGTTATTTGCTACCGTAATCGGTATTGCACCCATTGCCTTTACTTTCAAAGTATTGGCCATTTTTTGGGTAATGATTGTTATATCTGCTCCTGTATCCAAAATCATTGGAAACGTCTGATTTTGATTGAATGTGACATTAACCATTATTCCTCCATACCCCGATCTGTCAATTTTTGCTGGCCCTCTTTGGGGAAGATGGATAGTTAGTGCCATCAATATCAGAAATAAAGGAAGTGCAAGAGCTTCCATATATTTACCTCAATTTGACTGAAAATGAGGTTTGTAGATTATCATTTTTTATCAGAAAACACACGAAGTTTTAAGTAAAATTTTCATCCACCCTAGGTTATAAATTCTTAACAAAATAGAGGAAAAGGGGCTGGGGGCGGTAAGATTCACCCTCTTTTGTTACTACGGGGAAAGTATAATCAGGAAGAAACCTGAAAGCAGTAAGTAACAGAGATGGTTACGCAGCGCAGACAAGCAGTAAGAACAGTAGCCTTCATAGATAACTATTGTCAACACTATTGCTCAGTGTTTGAAGATGTGAGACATTTTGAAGCATTCAAATTTTTACATTTGGGAATGCTTTCAG
>NZ_JACJPX010000038.1 GCF_014696315.1 Calothrix membranacea FACHB-236 | reverse complement strand
TACCCATTACCCATTACCCATTACCCATTACCCATTACCCATTACCCATTACCCATTACCCATTACCCATTACCCATTACCCAAATACATCACTACTGTAAAATCTTTATTTTTGACTTTTAATTTTTCATGTTGTGGTGGGTACTCTGACTAATAAGGATCTAAGGAACAAGTAGAGGCCTGCCACTCATGTCAGAGAAACATCAACTTCGCCAGTGGTTTCGTAGTTTTTCTCAGTTAGCGCTGCACCGAAGTGCTTATCGGCAGCTGCTCTCAACTTCTGTGGCAATGTTGGTATTGGCTGTACCAACATTGACTAATTTACCAGCAAGCAAAGTTTTAGCCCAGAATGTCGTCAGCCAGAATCTAGAAGCCGCCAGTTTCTTCCAGCAGGGAGTGATGCGTTATCACCGTCAAGACTGGCAAGGTGCAGAATATGCCTTCAGAGAAGCATTGCGCCTAGATTCTAAAATAGGAATGGCTAGAAATTACCTAGGCACTATTTTACTACAGCAAAACCGCTTGGATGTAGCTGTACAAGAGTTTGCAGAGGCAATTAAGATTAATCCTAATTCCAGCCAAGCTTACTATAACTTAGGTCTAGCCTTGCAACGTCAAGGTCAAAGAGAAGCCGCAATTACTGCTTACCGTCAAACCTTGTTGATAGATCCGACAATAGCAGCAGCCCAATATAATTTAGGCGTAGTATTGTACGAACAAGGGCAAATACCAGAAGCGATCGCAGCTTATCAGCAAGCAATTAATCTGGATACTCGCAATGCTAATGCTTACTTTAATTTAGCGATCGCCCAACAACAACAAGGTCAAATTCAAGAAGCGATCGCTACATACAAACAACTCATAGAACAAGATCCAGACAATGCTGTAGCTTACAGCAACTTGGGCAGTCTGATGGCACTGCAAGGGCAAACTGCGGAGGCGATCGCTGTTTACCAGCAAGCTATTCAACATAATCCTAAAAATGCCTCAGCTTACTATAATTTGGGTGTAGCTTTATATAATCAGGGTAATTTTAAAACCGCTAATAGCGCCTTTAAACGTGCCCAAAATGAGTACAATGCTCAAGGGAACATCGCGCAAGCTGAGAAAATGGAGCCGTTAATGCAACAAATGGCTCAAATATTAGCGCCTAAACCACCTCAAGTAGCTCAAACACAGACTCCTGTTGCTCCAGCTGCTGCAATTAATCTATTTCCAGATAATAATTTACAACAACCAAATCAACCAGAAAATTCTCAAGAAAATCCTCAAGAACTTCAAGGTGATCCTGGCTATGTACCAATTTTGGTACCACCACAGCCTACATCCATGAATTCTCAGTAATGCGGTTTTGATTTGATTAAAATCCAAATTTTTACCTTAACAAAATAATAGGTAATACCAATTTTTCACAAACATTATTGGAATTGGTATTACCTATTAAGAAATAGCTGCCCCCATGTACATTAAACATTAGAGACTGTTATCCAAATTCAAACAATATCTGCAACTCATTTATATTCAAATACAATTCAGTTAAGAAAAATAATTAATTAATAACAAAACCAAAAAACTAGTACAACACGGCGTAAATAAAGCTACAGTTTCAAACATTCAAAAGCCCAGATATATAAATCTTTTGACTTTTGACTTCCGCCTTGCGGTACTAGTTACTAAACAAAAAAAGAACAATAATTTTTGGAGGGGGTTTGGGGGACGCAACCGTCACCCAATCGGGGGTTTGGGGGAGAATCCCCCAATTGACATGGCTTCTTTAATAAGTGAGAAATCAATCACTAATGAGCTTAATCCAAGCGTATTAATTTATATTCTGTAGGGACACAAACTTTGTGTCCTTATTTTATATATTTATCCTATTACCTAAAAACTTAAGTTGATACGTGCTTAAATCAAATATTCTGGTGTTAGGTCTGTCAAGGGTCAAGAGTCTTTGACTTTGGACTCTTGACCCTTAACCAATGAGCGAGAGATATACAATTTAAATACGTAACAGCTTATCAATTCACCTTAACTTTGAATCTGATATATCCATAAGAATTAGTCGGAGTACCAGATCCAGTTGCTTTGGGTAAGGTAGTAGGACTTGTCACTACATTAACCATTACTAAACCATTAGTATTATCTGCATCTGTCATCGTGGTAAAACTGACGGGTTTTTTACAAATGCTTGGAGGTGTAGTCCCTGGTGCATAAAAGAAACCGCGATCGCCATCAGCAACATTAGTCATGTAAACTGTAGGCACAGTAGGTAAACTAGTGTTGCTATTAGCAAATGCTATCCCCATATCTGCTTGTGGTAAACCACCTGTATCAGCAGTCAGTCCATTAAATGCTGTTCCCAAAAAGGTAGTACTACTAGGAATTAAATCGCAAATTGTGACATTGGTTGCATCTTGAGTACCAGTAGAAAGATAATAAATCGTATACTCTAGTTGATCGCCTGGTTTAATATTACTGAGATTTATTGCTCCAGGTAAGTAAGTATTTTTAGGAGTAGGCCAGTTAGCATTATCATCATCGCTAGCTTGCGCGCTTGTCGTATCATCTACAAACCCTGTAATATTCACACCATTAATCGCCGTAATTCTTTTCACCAAAAGTAAATTCGGAACACCACTACTAACGGGAACAGTTGTAGTTACAGTAGTCGGGTCAATTGTCCCTGTATTTTCTGTTTGATCAATACTATTACTAGGTATAGTGACATCTGCTGGTAAAGTAGTGCTAGGGTTACTATCAACGTTATCTGTTTTGACACCAATACTAGGCAAGTTACTAGCAGTAGCTATACTTTGATTACTTAAAACCGTATTTGCCGGAGTAGCACTGATAATTTTTACAGGAACATTGATAGTAATAACAGCATTAGCAGGTAATGTATAGGGAGTAGAGGCATCAATTAAATTAGCATTAGGATTGGAACCTGTGTAAGCTGAATTAATAGTAGGAGATGTTTGACTTACTCCAGCAATTTTCACATTCACAGAAATCGGATTCGCCCCAGTTCTAGTAACATTACTATCTAAAACATCTGTAATTTGGAAATTAGTAATTGGTACTGTACTAGTATTTTTATAAGCAATTGTCCAAGTTATTTCATCACCAGCCGTAACTACATTATTAGTATCTACATCATTAGTTAATTTGACAGATTTAAATCCTTGCACTTCGGGAATGCTGATTTTAGTAGCGTCAACAGATGCTAGTTGAGTTTGTGCTATACTGCCTGTTTCAATTTGCGCTAATACATCGCTAGGTAATGTGGTGGTGTTGTCTACATTATCTGTATTAACTGCGGTGATTCCTGTGCCTGTACCTACAGCTTGGTTAACTTTATCTCCTACTTGATTAGCGTTAATTGTCACAGGAATTTTAACTGCTATTACACCCCCAGCAACTAAAGGCACTGTAGTACTGAAAAGATTATTATTGCCGTTACCATTGTAGTTAGTATTAATGCTAGGAGTTGTCTGCCCTACACCACTCACGCTGATAGTTGGTGTTCCGGTTTTTGTGACTCCAGTTGGTAAAGCATCTGCTATTTGAAAATTGGGAACACTCGCTGTTCCTGAGTTTTTATAAATAATTGTCCATGTGACTGTATCTCCGGAAGTAACGCTATTACTTGTATCTGCATCTGTGGTTAATTTCACAGATTTGTAACCTGATACTTGAGGCGCAATAATTGTGAATGTAGTTGGATCAATGCTAGGATTTTGTGTTTGCGTAACGCTACCACTAGGTATGGTTACACCTGTAGGTAATCCGCTAGTGCTACTATCAACATTATCTGTATTTGTGGCTGAGATATTTCCACCATTAGCTGTTGCTTGATTAGATTTTGTACCTGATGATCCAGCGTTAATATTTACAGGAATTGTGACTGTAATAATGCCCCCAGCTTTGAAAGTAATTGGGGTTTGTAAAAGGCTATTATTTCCAGTGCCATCATAACTACTATTAGCAGTTGGTGCTGTACCTTGAGTATTATTTGTTGTAATATTAATACTGCTTGATTTTGTTAATCCTGATGGCAATATATCAGTAATTTGGAAGTTAGTAACATCAACTGTACCTGTATTGATGTAGGTAACTGTCCATGTAACTGTATCTCCCGTAGTAATGCTACTACTACTATCCAAATCATTTGTCAGTTTTACAGATTTATAACCTGATAAACTTGGCGTTGGTGTAGTAGCAGGAATATTAATGACAGTGGGGTCAATTGTTCCTGTTTGAGTTTGCTTAATACTAGCTGTAGGAACTTCTGTTATTCCTGTGTCGCTATCAACGTTATCTGTATTGATGCCTGCGGTTGTTAAGTTATTACCTTTGCCTGTAGCTTGGTTGGATTTTGTGCCTGATACTCCGCTATTAATCGTTACAGGAATATTAACAACTATTGTTCCCCCTGCTTTTAATGTAATTCCAGAAGCAAAGAGGTTAGTATTACTAATGCCATCATAACTACTATTAATTGTCGGAGAAGTCTGCCCACCACCACTTGCTGTTACGAGAGTAGGTGTTCCTGATTTAGTTACCCCTGATGGTAATGTATCAGTAATTTGAAAATTAGGAACATCTACTGTTCCGCTATTTTTATAAATTACTGTCCATGTTACAGTGTCTCCAGGGTCAAGACCTGTTGCACCTTGATCGGTTGTTAATTTAACTGATTTATAACCAACTACAGTAGGAGTTCCCACAATTACAGTTGTGGGATCAATACTAGAATTTTGAGTTTGTAGAATACTGTTAGTTAGAGGCGTAACTCCTGTAGTTAAACCTGTCGTAGTATTGTCAATATTGTCTGTTTTTACGCCCGCTGTCGGTAAATTTGAGCCATTAGCAGTAGGTTGATTGCTGAGAATTGTGCCATTAGGTAATGCAGGGTTTACATTCACAGGAATATCAATTGTAATCACTCCACCTGCTTTGAATGTTACGCCAGCAGCAAAGAGATTATTATTACCTGTACCGTTATAACTAGTATTAGGAGATGGTGCTGTTGCTTGTGTAGCATTGACAGTAATATTAGCAGCAGCTAATGCTGTGGATAGCGTTACTCCTGCTGGTAAAGCATCAGTAATTTGAAAGTTGCTAATATCTACAGAACCAGTATTAGCATAGGTCACTCTCCAGGTAAGTTTGTCACCAGGAGTAACGCTATTGGTACTATCATTGTCGGTGGTTAATTGTACTGATTTATAACCAGAAGTATTTGGTGTAGCTGCTAATGCAATAGATTGATTGGCGCTTGCTTCTTGGCGATGATTGGTAGAATCGCCATTAGCAGGATTACCGCTAGCTTCTGCAACTTGACTGACTGTAGGAATGCTGGCATAGCTACTAGGAATAGTTGTCCCATTGGGCAAATCTACTGTATAAACATCAAGATTGCCATTGGCTGTGTAAGGTTGGTTTTGGCTGCTGGGATTGGGAGGAACAGGTGTATTTCCTAAAGTTACAGTAATAGAATTATTCACCACTGTTTCTGTAACTTTGACAGCTACTCGCACTTTTACTGTGCCATTAACAGGGATATAACCATTAGTTGTACCTAACAAATTGATCGTATTATCCCCGCCACTGGGAACATTGACAGCAACTGTTGTCTGTGAAGCTGTACCTGTACCATCAGGATCAACAGCAATAATCTGAATACCTTCTAATGTTCCACCTGTAATTGTGGCTGTACCAGGGATAAAAAATTGCGTCGGATCGTTGCCAGTGTTAGTAATAGTGAAGTCAAAATAGACCACATCACCTGTATTAATCCCTGCAATTCCTTGATATGTGCCCGCATTAGTAACATTACTAGGGGCTTCTATTGGCACACTACTCGAATTAATCGTAATTCCTGCCACTTCTAAAACGGTGACGCTGACAGTGTTAGAAGTCACGGTATTAGTAGTGCCTGATGTCTCTCCTTCAAAACTGCCCGTGGCGCTATTGTCGATAGTAGTTCCCGGAGGAGTCGAATCAGCCAAAACCGTTTTTAGTAAAGGTAAGAAACTGCCACAAATTATGGCAGTGGTTAAAAATAAGCGAGTCGATGCTCGAAGAAAGGAGGTTGACATAGCGATTATCTAGTTTTGGCTGTAAAGTAACTCCCCCTAATGGGCAGAAGAATTAACTCATATCTGGTATTTCTCCGTATAAACCCTGAGTATGAGAATAAAAGTGCAATAAGGACACATTATTTATATCGCACTTGATGGCAAAAGCAAGGATTTTGGGTTTAGTACTGAGTAAGTAAATCACATAGATTTGATTGGCGGTGGATTAATTAACTGTCACGTTAAAGCGGACGAAACCGTAGGAAGCAAAAGGTGTCCCTGCTGCGGTGGCTTTGGGGACGATAGTACTGGCACCCAGATCTACTACAACTCCACCATTTGTATTGGTGGCTGCACCACAAGGGGGATTAGGTAATGATGTGCCGGCACTATAGAATTGACCGCGATCGCTATCTGCAGTGTTGGTCAGTTGTACTTTACCTGTTCCTGTTGAAGTACTAGGATCAGCCAGTGCTGTATTATCCCAACCTAAAAGAATGCCATTGCCGATGGCGTAAGTATCTGTTTGGAAAGTGGTATTTGTGGGAATGCGATCGCAGATTTTCACATTCTTGAGATTATCTGTACCACTGGAAAGGAAATAAATTGTGTATTCTAGGTTATCTCCTGGTAATACTCCGGAGACTGAGTTACAAGCATTATCAGTGTTACAAGCGATCGCCCCACGCAAATATTTATTTTTATCAGTCGGCCAGCCAGATGCATCATCATTGGCGGTGGAATCATTAACAAAAGTAGTGGTAATATTTGTGCCATTAATCGCCGTAATCCGTTTAACTAGGCTAAGATTTGGCACAGCACCAATGCTAATTTTATAGTCTTCAACTTCACCATTGGCGATCGCAGTATTGGGAGTAGAGGTTGTGAGCGTAGCGCTATCACTCAAGCGGAAACGAGCATAAGTATCACCCGCAGTTAATCCTGTAATCCCTGTCCACTGGATATTGATGTTTTGGGCTGTAGCACTAACTGCGATCGGTTGGATACCTGCTAAACCTGTATTGGAATCATAGGCAACACCTTCACTAGCTGCAAACAAACCATCTTTGTTAAAGTCAATCCAACCAACTAAATAAGCTGCTGCTGCTGTATTACTAACGTTGACTGTAGCTGTGTAAGATGTGGTGCTGGTGTTAATAGCAGGTAAAGTCACACCATCTTCATCATCAGGTGTACCTGTTGTATCATCGGCATCGGCATTAGCATTTTGCAAAGTGCCATCATCAGCATCAATATTTGCCCCCATTTTGAGAGTACTAACAATGTTATGACTAGCTCCTCCATTAGCTAAAGTTGTTTGATAGTTACCTGCACCTGTACCACTGCTGGTATCCGGTGCATCGCCATAATCTATCCCAATAATCGTTACATCTTCCCCCGTACTTGAAGCAGAATTATAACTAGCAGTTGTAGTTCCACCTGCTGTAGTCCGAGTTGGATCATCATAGGTAGCTGTGGCTGGATTTTGATAAGTTCCTAAAGCAGTAGCGTTAGGAATATTCACGTTAAAAACAATGGTGACAGACTCAGCTTCTGGAATGGTAAACGTCCCCCAACTAGGATTTGTTGCTGTAGCGGTTGGGTTAGTAGTTGTAGGCCGAGTTGCGCCACTGCTCGTAGTCACTGAGGTAGTTGAAGCATAGGTGAAACCTGTAGGTAACAAATCGGAAATCACCACATTAGTAGCTGAGGATGTGAGAGCTGCGTTAGATACTGTGATCGTATAAGTCGCAGTCATTGCACCCGTTCCCGGTTTAGTAATTGTAGGCGTGCTAGTGGTTTTAGTTACTGTTAATTTAGGTAAGCATTGAGCGCCACTTTTAATTCCTGGGCTATCGTTAGCAGAAATTGGGGCTAGTAAACCAGTACCACCTGCTGCATAAAAGTTACGCGGATTAGCATTACCTAATAATCCCGTTTGACCACCAGATCCTCCTGCCAGGCTAACGACTGTGGCTGCTGCACTCGTACTAACGACAACACCACCGCCGCCACCACCGCCAGGGCCGTGAGCTTCTCTAAAGGTTGACCAACCGCCATCACCACCAGCAGCATTTACACTGAGATTACTAATCCCAGTTGTACCGGTACTTTTAACATCATAGGCAACCGCATAAACAGTTCCTCCAGCACCGCCGCCACCAGCGCCATCATTACCGATGCTTAAACCTTGTACGCCTCTGACATCAATAGTGCCACTCCCAGCGATAGTGTCAGCACGCACTACAGCAATTCCTCCCCCTGCACCACCACTGCTGTAGATACCAGTACCTGATGTTGTGTTACTACCATTAAAATCTGCACCATTCGCATAAGTTGGCGAACCTGTATAAGTCGTACCAAGGGTTCTACTGACAGAAGCCGTGGCATTATTGGTTGTACCTGCACCTCCACCTCCACCCATAAATAGGCGTTCACCATTATTTATTAGTGCTGTGCTAAATGCCTTACCACCAAAACCTCCTGATGGCACTTGGCTATTCCAAGCTCGTCCCCCACGACCGCCATCTCCACCATTAGAGCCTCCGCCCCCACCGCTGTTTTCGTCGTTATTGGAGGGTCTGCCATCTGTGCTACCTCCACCTGCATTGGCGGGCGCACCCCTGCCATAGCTGCCGTTGGGATAGCCTTCGTCAGTATTGGTGATTATAGTTGGTGCAGTGGGAGGGTTACCGTTGATTGTACTGATGGTACTAGGATCAAAGTATTGAAGTAAAAATTTAGGTGTACCAGCGATACCTTCTCCCTTGGAACCATTAAAACCATCTGTACTTATAGAGCGATAGTCTGTATTCGCACCACCGCTTCCTCCTCCTAATTGACGACCTGCTCCGGGACGAAACCCTTTACCCCGGAGATCGACAATAGTGCCACCACCCAAAGTCATTTTGCCTGCTACATCTATGGCAAAAACTCCACCCACTGTCCCATCCCAAGGTAAAGCGGTCACACCTGCATTCAAGGTGATGCTAGAGTATTGAGGTACTCGAATAATCTGGTAACTACGTCTGCCACTTGTGCCTGCTGTTGCAGAACGATATGTATAGTTCAGTCCTTTACTAGCTCCAGTCCCCTTAATCCCAATTGTTGACCCCGATACACTGGTAACGGTAATAAATTCATAATGTCCGGCATTATTAATTGCTGTAAAGCCACTTGCTCCTGTAGAAGGAGGAGTATCAGTAGCAACGGTAGGAGGAGTTGGCTCAGGACTACTATAGGCTGGTACATCCCCACCTGTACCATCTCCGTAGGCCGCTGTGTTGCTGGAGTCAATGTCAGCATCTTGCATCTGAATAATCATCAGCAAATCGCCAACTGCAATATCGGGGGCAGTGTTAGGCGATTTACTAGCTACGTTGACAGTAATGGAAGTTGCACCACTATTAACGGTTCCAGAATTAGCAGCGAAATAGGAATTAACAATACCGTTAATTGTGCCAGAGCCATCTTTTCCCGGTGTGGCGCAAGGGTCATTTCCTGCAGCGAGAACAATGTCGTTGTGATAATTTATCGGACTAATAAATAGGATGAGGCTTAAAAAGCCAATTATAAAATTTCGGTATAATTTAGTACTTATTCGATTGTGTAAAAACATCACTACACTAACTATAATAATTGCTGCTGCAAGTAAGATTATATTTAACATTTCTTGCCCTCATCAATGTAAAATTTGATATCTAGAGCAATTTGAGTATTAACTTGTCTCACCTCCTAATTTTCTTTGTTTATTTGCCTTAATAGTGTGTGAGTTGTTTGACTTTAAGGTTGAATTACTTAAAAAAATACGTACATATTTCGTCATATTCTTAACTTTCCTGGTACTTGAGATTCTTGTCGCTGGAATGGGGTCACTTTTTGCTGCCCAAAACCATCGAATAATTCGTTGAGCTTCAGCGTGATACCTAAATATGGCCCCCCTGCAGAGCGAGTACCAGAAAAATCGCGATCGTCAACTTTACCAAAGACATATCCAGCCGCCAGCCGCAAATTGGGGCTGAGGTAGTAACCAGCCTCAATGACAAAGCCTGTTTCTGTATAGGTAGATTGATTAATCACACGGGCTTCACCAACCAAATCCATACTGTACCCTAGGCGATAGGTGGCGCGGAATTGCGCCAGATTTACTGTAGTAGTACCAACTAAATCGCTGGCGAGGTAAGAGGTACTATTACGTAAAGCATATTTGCCATAAAATTCCCATTGCCAGTTGGGAGCATAGATAGCTTCTAAAGCAAAGGTATGATCTTCGGAACCTGTACCACTACCGAACAAAATAGTGTCAGGGATAGTTGCGGGATTTTGACGATATTCATAACGCAACAAGGCGTTAAATTTATCGCTATTGGGGTCACGGTAGGCTAAACCCACCTTCAGGTTGACTGTATCTCCTAATCCTGTGAGTTTTTGATTAGAAGAGTTTGCCTGTTGATAACGTACTAAAGCTGTCAGCGACGGCGAAATTTTACCAGTCGCAGCCGCCGAAATCACACTATTGGAACCACCAGAGGAACTACGATACTCATAACGGGCGCTGGCTTGAAATTGCGGATTATCAGAGTATTCCAGCCCAATACTGTAGCTATCACCACCATTAAATCCAATAGCAGAAGCACTTTGACCGGGAGCAAAAGGTTGGGCAAATTGCTGACCCGCCGCCGTCTTTTGGAAGAAGCTGCCAAATACATGTTCGTAAGCCAGATTTAATCGCAAACCAGGCGCAATAGACCAACGGTTATTTAAACCTATGGCTCCTTGGGTAGTTAGTTCATTAGCACCACCTAAAATTGAGTAACGACCAGTCAAGACAGTATCAGTACCAAGTTTGTGTTCGCCATTGACACTAAGGCTAGTAATAGAATTACCGGAAAATTGACCGCTACTGTAAAACTGTTGGGCAAGACTAATATTAATCCCAGGTATGACAGCCCAGTTGAGTCCAAAAATCGTCCGGTCTGGGTAAACAGTATCCTTAGTTGAAGATAAAGTCAGTTCATTTTGCGCTTGGAAAGTCAGGTTACTCGCCAAGGGAACTGTTAAACGCGATCGCAATTGATCGGAATTACTACTGAGCGCATTTGCAGGAATCCGATCTTCCCGGTTGCGATGAATCCAATCTAAATCCACAATGGCACTACCCAAGCGTTGTTGAATCCCAGCGGAAATCGTCGTTAGAGAATTATCTACTTGACTACCAGGAACAGCTTGAGAACGGGGTGCAAACAGTTCTTCAAATGTGTCTAGGGGTTGAGGTGCAATGCCAAAATTATCTTCGTGGTCATATTGCAGCCGGATATTGGTAGTTGCAGAAACTTGACCAGTTAATTGTGCGCCATAACGAGTTTGACCTGGGACAAAGCTGATGGTGGCATTATTGGCAAAACCCGTACCAGCATAACGATAATAAGCACGACCTTGGATACCTTTAAAAATTTGTCCCTCAGCTTCTAAGCGGTAAGCTTCACCGCTAACTTTGCCCATCACATCAGAGTTATTGGTGGAATGGGCATATTCTGCTATTAACTTGCTGTTACCACCTAAAGCAATCATGGCATCAGCGCCATAAAGTTCAAAGCCGCGCACCCCTTGATTTTCTCTGACGTAGGTTGCAGCTAACCAACTTTCCTGATTGACAGCGCGAGAGAAGTTGTATTGTAAGCGACCTGCATAAATATCACTATTAGAATCTTGAGTGTCATATTGATAGCTCACAATAATCTTCCGGACTAAAACTTGTCCATCTCGATCAATATCAGTACGGAGAATTGGTTCGCGGAATAATAAAGTTCCGCGATCGTAATCAATTTCGTAGTCTGAGCCTCGGCCTAATTGTTTACGTTGTAATACAGTTCCTGGACGGTTGAGTTCTTCTAACTCCAAAAATACATTTTCACTACCAGGAACTAAGATGCGGCGAGACAGGAAGTAATAACCACTAGTCCCATCAGGAGCGATCGCATCTCGTTGGAAACCTTGGAGGTTATTGCCATAGAATGCTGTAAATTGCAGATTTCCTAAATTGTAGTTGGCTTTAAAACCGTGAAGTTGACGAGTAGTAGCGGTATACTGCTGCGATGGTCGAGCAAATTCCTCTGTATTGTAGTCACCCCACATAAAATAATCGGGAGTAGACCCTGGAATACCAGATGAATGCTCCAAACGTACATATACGCTGTCAATTGAAGGAGTGACAACAGTAGATGTGGAACTATCCCCATAGACAGGATAGTTTTGCTCGCTGAATTGGTAACTACGAAATAGACGGTTATCACAGTTGCAGTCCTCGTTGAGGTTGCGAGAACTGTTGTAAGCACCAGTAAATAACCAATCACCAATCGCGCCAGTGGCAAATATTGCGGAATGGAAATCTAATTGGGTTCTGTTATCTCTGTCTGGACGGAGAAAATCACGAAAACTACCATAATAATCTGTACCTCTAGCACCTAAGCGTAAATCGACTACACCAGTAAGCAGACTAGGACGTAGTGCTGTTTCAAATTGTAGTTGGGTAAAGGCTTCTAAATCATTAACCTTAGCCTGAATTCGTACAGTTTGGGCTTTAAGATTAGAACGTAAAGCGGCTGTAAATTGCCCTCCTTTTGCCTCAACTTGAAATCCAGGTTGATCGGGTTTGAAGTCTTTTCCAACAAAATCTCCAGCAGTAGGCGTTAAAGTGATGACAGCATCTTGGTTAGAGCGATTGCCGTTTTCATCGATTAATTGACCCTTTACTGTGGCCGTTGTACGTCCATCTGCAGGAATCCGAGATTCAACGGTTTCTAATGTTAGTTGTTTTGGCGTTCCTCTAATTACTAGTTGCACTGTCGCTGGCGGTTCTGTACTACCTAAGAGTTGTGCAGAAATAGTGTTTTTTCCTGATTGTAACGAGACACCATACCATGTCTGCGTTACTAAGTTAGTAGTACTATCACTTTCTGTTCGTCCCACTAAGGAAGAGTCTACCAAGGCTCCATTTACACGTAGTTCTACTTGGCTCCCAGCAGGAAATTGTATAGTTACCGTGGTTGCTGGTGCATCTAAAACACTTTCAGGCGTTGGAGTTAGGATTTTAACTCCTGTGGAGATAGCTGAAGCATTGGGAGATGGGGAATTAGGATCTATATTTTCTTTGACTCCCTCTGCGATTTTGGATAAGCCTCTGGGTAATGTGGTCTCAACTGCTGGCTGAAAGGTTTGGATTTCCGTGGTTGCTGACGTAGTACTACTAGAAGCATCAGCAGCGATTTTAGATAAGCCTCTGGGTAATGTGGCATCAAATGCTGGCTGAAAGGTTTGTATTTCCGTGGTTACTGGCGTAGTGCTATTAGACGAATCAGATGCAATTTTGGATAAGCCTCTGGGTAATGTGGTCTCAACTGCTGGTTGAAAGGTTTGAATCTCTGTTGTGTTTGGCGTAGTACTAGAAGCATCAGCAGCGATTTTGGATAAGCCTCTAGGTAATGTGGTCTCAACTGCTGGCTGAAAAGTTTGTATTCCTAAAGAAGGCTGTGTTTCTTTCTGACTTTCTGTTGTTGCTATTGTGCCGTATTGATGGCTAAATTCAGTATCAATTTTTGAAGAATCAAAACTGATAGATGAACTCTCAATCAAGCTAGCTTTTGTAGGTTGTTGATTGTTCTCAAGAATATCAGCAGAATTTACATCGGGCGTTGCTTCAGAAACTTTGTTCTCTGGTGCTTCTGAAGTGACTGTAATTTGTTCAACCTTCTCAGCCTGTAAACCAGAATTGAGGTTGTCATTAACCTCAACTGCAGGGTGTGAATTATCGGTAGTTTCCCCATGAGCGACAACTGGATACAAAATTATACTCAAGGCTCCGGCCATAGCCCCGATCAAGCTGAGGTTGAAAGTAGTTGTATGGTGGAGTCTGGGTTTCATTTCTTAATTTGCTCCGGGAAGGCTGGGGTAACGGCGAAATTCATACGTACTAGCCCACCAGGTTCTAAACGCACTAAGCGAGATTGGCTATTACGTTCGCGGAATTTCTCATTAGGAGCTAGGGTGTAACCATTGACGCTGCTGAGGTCTAATACACCTGTATGGTTTCCTGGTAAAACATTAGCTACTGAGAACAGTCCATTGGGATCTGTAGTAATACGGTTACCATCCTCTAAGAAAATCACCGCATTAGGAATTCCTCGTTCACCAGGTTGTTGCTCACCGTCAAAGTTTTTATCAACAAACACGCGACCGATGATTGTGCCACAATCAGAGACTATTCCAGGCCTAATTTTTAATTGGTAAGTGGCTGGCCCATCCTTAGTACTAAAACGGTTATCAGCTCTTTGTGCATTCACAATCGCACTGTTGCGACCTGTTCCCCGCACCGCATCACTGGTAAGTTGTACCGCATAAACAATATTCAGTGTTTTTCCCGCACTAGCAGTAACATCTGCGCGCAACGTGATAATGTTTCCATTGGTTTGGGAGGTGATAACAACTGCTTGAGAGTCTATTTCACCACGGATTGATTGTGGTAAAAATTTGAATCCTAGAGGTAAATTATCGGTAATTACCAGATTATTTAAACCAGCATCCGATAAATTCTTGATTGTCAAGCGGTAAATGACTGTATCTCCAGGTTCAGCAGTAGCGCGATCGCCTGTTTTGATAATCTGTATTTGATTGGGTTGACACATCCCTGTAGTAAATCGAAATGCTAATAAGTCCAGTCCTACAGTTTCTGCATTGGGGACAAGGGCTACTGTGTCTGTAAAATTAGTACCGCCTGTAGTGGTAATGGGTTGACCATCTAGGGAAGTAGCAACATACCTAATAATGCTGTTATTGCCATTCCCGTTGTTTTCCACAATCTGAATCTTGATGCGTCGTTGTTGATAAATCGAATTTGCAGGTGGATTGATAACTAAAATATAAGTACTACCTGTATTTGTTTGTCCTTTATTTGGATCTAATAAAAAGTTATAAATACCTCGCGGTTCGCTATTAGTAAGAAAGTAGGGATTACTATTTTCAATATTTGGTTTTAATCCACCAGGTATTTGATTGTCAGGAATATCAGGAACTTCTGTGCGCGTTAGTGGTAATAATTTCCCTAATTCTGTTCCTGTGGGATCGCTGGGATTAGGTTCATATACAGCAATAGAAAAGCCTGTGTAATTAGGTAATAATTCCCCGCTACAGCCTAAAATTCTGCCTAATGGGTCAACTAATTTATCAGAGCCAAGGTTGATTTGAGAAGAAGTTGATAGATATTTTTCATTAGTAGCTGTATCTGTATAAGTATATTGAGCTTGATTAATAAATACTGGACGTACAGCTTGGTTTTCAGCTTGTTGCGCTCTTACTGGTAGAGAACCATGCAATATATTGCTCACAAGAAGCGTTGCAGTTAATTTCTGCAACCATTTACTATTAGGAGTGAAATGCTTTTGGATTTTAGGACAGAGCACTTAACATTTCTCCTATGAAATACCAAGATTGGGGATTGGGGATTGGGGACTGGGGATGAGGGAGAAATCATTAATGACTTGTGAGTACAGACGCGATGAATCGCGTCTCTACAAATTTTGTATTTTTGCGTAGCGGTACTAGTCCTTCACCCGTTTTTCAACGTACTTGCACTTGATAAGATGCTTTGACTATTGACTTTGCACCTACGGATGGTAGTTTTAAACGGATATGGGTGTAAGCAGTAGCTGGTGCAGCTTGAGTTTCTACTTTGCCATTGGGTAGAGTAACTTTAACCGTGGGATTTTCTACAAAGCTGCGTCCATCATCAATGCTGTAAGTAATTTTGGCTTCTTTATTAGCATCCACACTTGCAGATTTCAGCACATATACCATTCCTTTGGGAATGGGTTGATTGAGAGTGAGGTTCTTAATTGGATTAGCGTTTTTATTTTCGCTACTCAAGGTGTACCGCAGCACATCTCCTGGTTGGACTACAGCTTGACCT
This sequence comes from Calothrix membranacea FACHB-236, assembly GCF_014696315.1. GTDB lineage: Bacteria > Cyanobacteriota > Cyanobacteriia > Cyanobacteriales > Nostocaceae > Aulosira > Aulosira membranacea. Next base: position 67,237 of record NZ_JACJPX010000038.1, on the reverse strand, counting down.
TTCAAAGGCTGCCATTTTTTGGTTTGTTTACCCTGCTGATCCTTTTCGATTACTTGTTTTTCTGCATCTAGACGCAACTGCACTTGACCTTGATATTTGGTATTTTGTGCGATCGCACTTCCCGATTGCCAAATATTCGCTACTCCGGGTATTTGGCTGATAAAGGGAACTGTCGCAATTATAGCGATCGCTCCCATACCTGCAATAGAAACACGCTTCATGTCAATAAACCTCAGAATATTTTCAGATGTTGATAAGTGATTTATTTTTCCCTACTTGTGCTGGAAAATTGTTCTAGTGGTCTATGTCATTAATTTTTTTCAGCCCGTAGTTATTACTACTGACTTTTTAACCCCTCTTCGTTAGAGAAGAGGGGTGAGGGGTTCTAGTTCACTCGACGTTGGAAGGTAAATGTTCTTTGCTCTTGCGGTATAACATTACCGTTAGCAGTATCAACATACTTAGTCACATCTGTAGCTTGAGTGCTTCCAGTTTGGTTACCAGATGGGAAGAACTGGATGGTTCCACTCGCAGAATCCACAGCCTGTGGGTTAGTTATGTTACTAGTATCAATGATACCGTTGCCATCATTGTCTACTGCCCAATTATTGGGAGATGCTGTACCATCTTCAGTAATTACAACATTGCCGGCATTCAAGACCACATTACCAGCACCAGCTTGGACATTGGAAATATTTGTGTATCGAATCTGGTATTCAATAATATTTCCAGGTGCAGGATTTCTGGGTACGTCAGCAACATTGGGATTAGGATCGATATCTACTAGAGTGGTGGGATTTGTGTATTTCGGTGTACTTTCAAAGTCATCTTGACCTGTACCTACTGCTGGCCCACTTCCTTGTAAGATTCGGGAAACTTTGACTAGTTTGAGGAAGCCAGTATATACCCGGTCAATAGTGACGTTAGTAGATGGTGGATTTGCACCAACAGTAATAGTGGCTTGAATCGGTACGGGGTAACCAAATTCTGCATCATTTGCATAATCTGTCAAAGTATCAGTTGACAGCTTGGTACCGGTTGGTAAATTAACTTCTACACCATAGCTGGTAGTTGCGCCAGCCGCGACGTTGGAGATTGTAATCGCCGTACCACTAGTCAGTGCAAAACCAGAACCTTGAGTATAAGTATAAACCGCAGAATTACTACCAAAGGTAATAGTTGCTGTTGTACCAGTAGGTAAGTCTAAAGGATTGGCTGGTACTATGGGCACAAGTGCGATATCGCCTGTTCCTGTACCAGTGTTCTGTAATGTGTTGGTAAAACCTACTGGTGAGGGGTCAATTTTGCTACCTGGCAATGTATTGGCAGGAATCAAAGAAGATTTATTGGTAAAGTCAGTTGCAGTTGTACCATCTGGCCCAGTTGCGCCAGGTGCATTTAAAGGCCCATTAAGTACAGATGCAGGTGTAGCAGCTTGAATTTGGAAGGTGTTAACTTCACCTCCAGGGCCAGCACCAGTGTTGTTATTACTTGCGTCAACACCTTGTGTGATGGGGTCAGCAACACCATTAGTAACGGTATTATTCACTGCTGTGGGGCTATCAGGTAGACCATCATTATTGAGATCTGTACCAGCAGGAGGTGTCATACCACCTACAGGCCCGTCGTAGTTACTGGGATTTTGGTCTCCAGATTCATCATACACAGGTAAACCACCATTAGGAGTTTGACCAAATACTTGCGCGATATTGTTAATAGACAAAGTTGCTGGTGTACCAACAACACCTAATTTAATTGAGAAACCTGTCAAAGTAGTATTTACAGGAATATTATCAGCAGCGACTAAAGTCTCTTTGACAAAACCCACACGTGTTACAGAAGCTAAAGTATCAGATCCTTGTAAAGTACCGCCTGCTTGGAAGGTTTTCCATAGTACTGAAGTACCATCATTAGCCTTAGTTGAACCAATAGCTGTAGTGCTGTAAACTGCTGTCCAACCTGCAGGCGCTGTTGGCGCTGCTTTTAAGACTGTACCTGCAGGAATATCATCAGAAATTAAGATGTAATTTTTGGTGGTATTTCCATCTACGCTGATACCTGTAGTACCTGCTAGTGGGTTTGGAGTAATACCTAAACCAGTAACATCATTGCCTTCTACCCTGACACTCAAATTGTAGGTAACACTATCATCTGATAGATTGGCAGGTGTTGGTGTTCCAGGGGTCGCATCATTATCTACGTAAGCGCCACGAGTTTTCAATAATGTTGCTAAGGCTAGATTCTTTTGGACAGCACCAACTTTAATTTCTTGGATGTCGCTAGCTTCACGAGTCCCATTTACAGGTGCACCATTGATTTCACCAGTAACGGTTTGAGGAGTCGCATCTAGGTTATCTACAGTGTAAACGTCACCACCGTTAATGTTACTGCCTATGCGTTCTACGTTCTGAGCATTACCAGGCGTGTTACCTAGGGTAACTGTAATCAGGTCACCTGTATTTGCACCAGCTTGGACAGTAACTGGTACACGTACTAATACAGTACCGTTAACTGGAACTGAGGGTGTAACTACCTCAGCAGCGTTGAAGTTGTTCCATGTTGTACCACCATCAGTACTGTATTGTAATTCGCCACTAGTAGTACTACCAGGTAGTGTGCCAGAAACAGTACCTGGCCCAGTTGTAGTTGCTAAGTTAGGAATCCGGAATTTGGTGGGGTCGTTACCTACGTTCTTGATTTCGTATGTGTAGATAATTAAATCACCCACCTTAACAGGATCGGCTGGGGTCTGATCTTCAGGTACACCTCTAGGTGCTACGGTAATACCTGCAACTTCTGCCACTGTCACAGTCACAGTGTTAGAGGTTGCATTAATGGTTGTCCCTGGATTGTTTGGATCTTCGTAAGTTGCGGTTGCTGTGTTGCTGATTGGTTGACCAGCAGCTGTCCCTTCAGCTAATACAGGTGTAACAAACTGGAAAATGCCGTTAGCCAATAATACTGTTGCTACCAAAGAACGGTAGAACTTTGAAGGCTGTTTGATAAATCTCTTGGTTTTTGGCATGATAGAGGTGTATATATTCAATCGAAATCTGTCCTGCTGAAACACGCAGGATTTTTTTTAGCTATTTATCTGGCAATTGCCAAGTTAAATTAGCCTAAAACTGTACAGTCTTAGGAAGCTTATTTGAGCAGTTCAATTATTTATTGAACTCAAAAATTTTTCCAGTATAGGTTTAAAGACATCTTTTCTATCTTAAGCAGTATTAATTCTTGATTGGCAAGACTTATATGCATCAGAAAGACTTCTTATTTGTTGGTGCTGCTTAACTCATTGGGTAAATAGAAATCTAGCTTGTTTTACGTAAAAAAAACTTCAGTATAAATAAGGAATTATTACTTTCAATCGGTAAAATTATCAATAAAGTTCAAGTTTTATTTCTTTGAATAAAAATAATATATTTAAATAATTGAATGGCGTAGATAAAGTCCCATTAGTGGTGATTTAATACTGCACACATTGTTAACTTAAATATTTGTAATACTAATAAATTCTTGCTTATTCAGTAACTATAACAATAATTTTAAAAAACCATGAATATTGTTAAGTTATTTTATGTTCAGGCTAAGAACCAAAATTTTATCTAGAAAAGGTTTAGCTTCTATCATATTGTTGAAGACAAGAAAAAGTAATTGGTTATAGCACCATAAACTGACTATTTAGCTTAAAAAGTAACGATTTTGAGAAATAAATTAGGTAAATTAAAGATTAATTCAGTTAAATAGCTTTAATCTGCGTTTATTTCTTATTTAATCGGTATTTACTGCATATTGGTGTACGCAAGTTAAGAAATTAGCAAGCATAAATTTACAGGTTATTTTGCTATGTACTAACTTAAATCTGAAAAATGAGGAAAATCTGAGGCTGATGGAAATCAGCGATAGGAAGCTGCTTTGATGGCTAAAATTACTCAGGTAAAAAGGGAACAGGTAAAGCAGTGAATAGTAAGCAGAAGGTTTCCACGCCACTTACTACAACGGGGAAAATCTCGCCATGCGGGACTGCTGTAATTTACAGGAGAACTCGCAGAGTATCCAAAGGGTGATAGGGAATAAGGTATAAAGAAATACCGAGTCTTTTCAAAAACTTATGCAAGTTAAGAGAACTTGCCAGATGAAATCCTAGCCTGTAGGCTCTGCGTACTGCTACGTATTAAGTTCTCTACAGCAATCGCAATCAAGCTTTTTCACTAAAGATAACATTATTGTAGAGCAATAAGCATTCATGAGAATTAATTACTATTTGGTGATAAAGTTTTTAATGCTAAATCAGTTAAATTCTCATTTGCTAATAACCTGATAATTGCTATCTAATACACTGATATCTGAGAGCAACTATAAAGTACAGCTTGCTGAAATATTTGATAGTCTACTTAAATTGGCAAGCGATTGATATCTTTATTGTGACCAATCACTACCATTGCAGAACCACGCTCTAAACGTTGGGTGGGTTCTGGATTAATGATAAATTTACCATTTTGGCTAACTGCAATTAAATTTAAGCCATAGCGGTTACGCAATTGCAGCTCTGTGATGGTTTTGGCATGAAATTCGTCAGGTACAATCAACTCAACAATACTGTTATCTGGATCGAGGTCAAACCGTTCTAGGATTGATGGTTTAGTAAGTGTACGTGCAAGGGCGCAACCTGCTTCGTATTCTGGGAACACTACATGATCTGCTCCCACTCGTTTTAAGAGTTTTTGGTGAACTTCGCTAGAAGCTTTGGCTACTACATGAGGTACACCTCCCTCTTTCACATTTAAGGTAGTAATGATACTTTCTTGAATATAATTACCAATGGCTACAATCACAGTATCAAATTCAAAAATGCCAGCTTCTTTAAGTGCTGCTGGTTCTGTAGAGTCTAGCTGTAATGCATGACCAACTATACGCTCTGTAAGTGCTTCAGATACTCGCTTTTCATCAATATCTGTTGCCAATACTTCATAACCTAATCTATGTAATGTAGAGGATACAGAGCGACCAAAGCGACCTAAACCAATTACTGCAAATTGGTGATTGTCTTTACGTAAACTGCGGAAAAAATTTAAGGCTGAAAGATTCACAATTACAATCCTTTATTCGTACACCCTTTGTTGATGGCGAAAAATTTATACTAGGTTAAGCAAGTTAGTGTATTTTGAAGTGGCATCATGAGGAAAGACAAGATGTCCACCTATAATTTTCTTGTTGATCAACGATAAATTTAATTTGTTACAGATTTAAACATCGATTCTTTATTGGTAGTGTAAATTGTAGCAGGTTGTGCAGTAGCTACTAGGGTGAACTATTAGCCTATCTATTAACTTCAACTATCCCACTAATAAATTTTCTTCAGGGTAGTGAATTCTGGTAGGACGTGGATCTCCAAGGATAGCAGACATGAGGAGCAATACACCAACTCGTCCAATATACATTGTGGCAATTAAGACTAGTTTGGCAGCAGTGGAAACACTAGCAGTAATTCCTGTTGAAAGCCCGACTGTTGCAAACGCAGATACTACTTCAAACAAAATTTGAATGAAATCTAACTTTGGATCTGTGAGGGCAATTAAAACTGTCGATAAAATTACAGTAGCTACAGAACCAACTAACACACCTACAGCTTTAAGAATTAAAGATATTGCTACCTTACGTTCATATAATAAAACTTCTTCTTTCCCTTGCAGAATTGATTGCGTGCAACTGGTGAGAACTCTTAAAGTTGTAGTTTTGATACCGCCACCTGTACCACCAGGACTAGCACCAATAAACATCAGTGCGATTGTGATAAATAAACCAGCAGTGGTCATCTTGCCAATATCGATGGTGTTAAATCCAGCAGTTCTAGGCGTTACTGATTGAAACCAGGCTAACAATAATTGGTCACCCAAATTCAGTCCTCCAAAGGTTTGGGGATTTCTGAACTCGATAGCTAAAAAGGCAATAGTCCCAATAAATATAAGTATTAAAGTTGTGCTGGTAGCAACTTTAAAATCTAAAGAAAATACCTGGTTTTGCGTTTTCTTTTGCAGGCGATCGCGTAACCAAAAGTACATTTCCAAAATTACCTGGTAGCCAATCCCACCAAAGATAATTAAGCCTGAAACTGTGAATACTACTAGAGCTGATGTCTGATAGCCAATTAAGTTATCTTTAAATAGGCTAAAACCTGCATTATTCCAAGAATTAATACTATGAAAAATTGCTAGCCATAGTCCTTGATCCAAACCATAAGTTGGGACAAATACTGGTAGTAGTAAAAATACACCTGTGAGTTCAAAAATTAAGGTGGTAGCAATAATAGAGCGAATAACTTGGTTACTACCACTCATTCCTGGTCGGTCTAAAGCTTGTTGAATAGCAATTTTGTCTCTTAAATCAAACTTGCGCCCAATCAGCAGAATCAAAAAGGTGGTGGTTGTCATGTAGCCCAAACCACCAATCTGAACTAATAGCAAAATAAAGAATTGACCCCAAAAAGAAAAATAAGTACCAGGATCAACGACCGATAAACCAGTCACACAAACTGCGGATGTTGAGGTGAACAGCGCCACAATTGGATCGTTCCAATTACCACTAGTAGTGGAAAAAGGCATCATCAGTAGGATAGTACCTACAGTAATGACCGCCAAAAATCCTAAGCAAATTGTTCGGGCAACAGTCATAAATAATTTAAAATTTCAAATTCCAAATGAAAAAATTCTCAATTACTGAGAATGCTGGGGACTGACTGTATCAATTCCAATATTTTACAGCCGTTCACAGTGCAGTTAATTATTTTTACTCAGAGGTATAAATGGGCTTTCCCCTCCTTGGAACCAAAAATACCCTTATTTAATTAAAAACACACATGGTAGCCTACGAGTAGGTTTATTTAAGTTCTGCTTTGTCATAACATTGCTTTCTTCATGAGCACAACACTGTACCAACAAATTCAGCAGTTTTACGATGCATCCTCTGGTCTTTGGGAAGAGATTTGGGGCGAACATATGCATCATGGCTATTACGGGCCAGATGGTACCGAGAAAAAAGACCGTCGTCAGGCGCAAATTGATTTAATTGAGGAATTACTCCATTGGGCAGAGGTAAAAACAGCAGAGAATATTTTGGATGTAGGCTGTGGTATTGGCGGTAGTTCGCTATACCTGGCAGAAAAGTTTCATGCTAAGGCAACAGGAATCACTCTCAGTCCAGTACAGGCGAATAGGGCTACAGAACGTGCCCAAAAGCTGAATTTGAGTGATAGAAGTCAATTTTTGGTTGCAGATGCTCAAGCAATGCCTTTTGCTGACAATAGTTTTGACTTGGTTTGGTCTTTGGAAAGTGGCGAACATATGCCCAATAAAATCAAGTTTATGCAAGAGTGCTACCGAGTGCTGAAACCTGGTGGAAAGTTGATTATGGTGACTTGGTGTCATCGCCCAATTGATAATGCACCACTGACCGACGATGAACGCAAGCACTTACAAGACATTTATCGGGTGTATTGTTTACCCTACGTGATTTCATTACCAGAGTATGCTGCGATCGCTAATCAAATTTCCTTACAAAATATTCGCACGGCTGATTGGTCACAAGCTGTAGCCCCGTTTTGGGATTTTGTAATTGATTCGGCATTTACTCCCAAGGCTATTTGGGGGTTACTAACTGCGGGTTGGACTACGATTGTCGGGGCGCTGTCTTTAGGTTTGATGAGTCGGGGATATCAGCGCGGGTTGATTAGGTTTGGATTACTGTGCGGGGATAAATGAGGGATTGGGGGACTGGGGAGATGAGGGGGAAGCAATGACTTTTGAGTGTAGACGCGATTAATCGCGTCTCTACAAGTTTTGATTTCCGCCGACCTGTACTAGTTGTTTGTTCACCCAAGATTCTATATTGAAGATTTGGCATCGAAAAATTATTTATGAATCAGTATTCTGGGCAAAAGCCTTTTGGTGTTTGGGGTCGTTGGCTTGATGCTTTTTGGCAGTTTTCTCGTCCACACACGATTATTGGCACAAGTTTGAGTGTGTTGGCTTTGTATTTAATTGCTGTGGCTGTAGGAAATAACAATTATGCTTTTTCTGCTGTTTTAGCAGCTTGGTTTGCTTGTCTGTGTGGCAATGTTTATATTGTGGGGCTGAATCAACTAGAAGATATTGAGATTGATAAGATTAATAAGCCTCATTTACCGCTAGCATCAGGGGATTTTTCTAAGAAGCAAGGGCAGATAATTGTGGCGATTACTGGTGTTTTGGCGCTAGTGGTAGCTGCATTATCTGGGCCATTTTTATTTGGAATGGTGGCGATTAGTTTGGCGATTGGTACTGCTTATTCTTTACCACCAATTCGCTTAAAGCGGTTTCCCTTTTGGGCAGCTTTATGTATTTTTTCGGTGCGGGGAACGATTGTTAATTTAGGGCTATTTTTGCACTTTAGTTGGTTAGCACAAAATAATACATCAATTCCCGCTACAGTCTGGGTGCTAACAGTATTTATTTTGGTGTTTACATTTGCGATCGCCATTTTTAAAGATGTGCCCGATATGGAAGGCGATCGCTTGTACAATATCAGAACTTTGACTATCCACCTAGGGCCGCAAGCTGTATTTAATCTGGCGCTTGGGGTACTCACCATCTGTTATGTGGGCATGATTTTAGTAGGTGTGTTACGTTTAGCTTCAGTTAACATACTGTTCTTGGTAATTACCCATCTAGTAATGCTGTGTGTGCTGTGGATGCGGAGTTTAGGAGTGGACTTGCAAGAAAAAAGTGCGATCGCTAGATTCTACCAATTTATCTGGAAGCTTTTTTTCATTGAATATTTGATTTTCCCGATTGCCTGTCTTTTGGCTTAAAAAAATGCTAGATAATTTTCAAACAATTAATATTTTCGCCATTGTTTTAGTAGTTTCCAGCATCGCTCTACTAATTTATTTTGCTGTGAAAACATTGATTACCTCGAATTTATTTCAAAAAGGTGTGAATCTTTATCAACAGCAAGATTATCAAGGCGCAGAAGCAGCTTTTCGCCAAGTAATTTCTCGCAACTCGACTAATGATATGGTGCGCTTGCTGTTAGGAGATGTGTTAAATCAGCAAGGCAAAATTGCAGAATCAAAAGAATGGTTTGAGGATGTGATTCGTCGGAGTCCCAAGAATCCTCAAGGTTACTTACGTCTAGCAAATGTGCTGATGCAGGAAGAACAGCGAGAAGCAGCTAAAACTAATTTGCAATTAGCGCAAGATTTATTGCGGAAACAACGTCAACCAGAAAAGGCTGATAAAGTTGCTCATGTTTTAAAGAAAATGAATGCTAAATCCAACTGAGTAACGCACGAAAAGCTTTAGCACTGATGCGTTACGCTATCGCTAACGCATCCTACTGGACTGACACAGCTAATGGCAAAAATTCATTTCATCGGCGTTTATCTGCGGTTCATTTCATCAAATCTCATGCATTATTTTAGGCGTGTATTAATTAAAGTCATACAAAACATACAAGATTAAATTTATCTAAAAATTTTCCAGTAAAAATCTTTTTTGAGATAAACAGGATAAGCTGAACTGGAAAATAGGTAAAGTCGGAAAAATGTTACACATTAAAACTTTGCTACCTGCGGTAGTTCTAGGCTTATGTTTTACCCAGGTAAATGCTGTATTAGCAACAAATTTGGATATGGGTTTAGTAACATTGCAGAACTCATATCAGGCAAAAGGACTTAAAAATAAAGAAGCGATCGCTAGCTTAGAAAAAGCAATTAATCTCTATATTAAAGGAGATTTACAAGGCGCGGAAATCGCTTTTCGGAAAGTGATTGAACTGGAACCTAACTATGTAAAAGCTTATATTGGGTTAGGAAATGTCCTCGACAATTTGGGTAAAACCAAAGAAGCGATCGCCAGTTTTCAAACAGCTATTAGTATTGATGCTAACGATGCTGAAGCTTATTTAAATTTGGGTTTAACTTTGGCAAAGCTTGATCGTTTAGAAGAAGCGATCGCAGAATATCAACAAGCGATTCTTCTTGCTCCTGATGATGCTGAGGCTCATTATAGATTAGGAAATGCTCTATATAATCAACAAAAATGGGCAGCAGCAATCGCTGAATATCAAGAGACTATTCGCTTGGAACCCAAAAACCCAGCAGGTTATGCAGCGTTGGGAAATGCTTTGTACGATCAAGGTAAGATTCCAGAAGCGATCGCCCAATATCAACAAGCGATTAAAATCGATCCACAATATGCAGCAGCGCACTATTACTTAGGTAGTGCTTTTCACAATCAAGGTAAGCTGGAAGAAGCTGTAGTGGAATATACAGAAGCTATTCGCTTAAAACCACAAAATCCTGTTGCATATAGTCTTTTAGGAAATGTCCTATACGATCAAGGCAAGATTCCAGAAGCGATCGCTCAGTACAAAAACGCGCTGAGTCTAGATCCGAACTCTGCATTCGCTTATTATAATTTGGGTGTAACTCTCAGCAAACAAGACCAACGAGATGAGGCGGTTACTAATCTCCAAAAAGCTAGAGGTTTATTTCAATCTCAGCATAATCAAGAGATGGTTGACCAGATTGAGCAATTATTGCAAAAAATTAAGTCTCAAATTAATTGATATTAATGATTATTTCTCGGGTATAACTATTTTGCACACCAAATTTTTGGGATGGCATCGTTGATTTATTCACAAAATCTGTAAGAGTAATTTAAAGGAAATCATAATCAGTAAAAAATCTCAGCCATGATTGATGCAATGGGTAAAGTTTACCTTGTAGGTGCTGGGCCAGGAGATGTGGCATACCTCACGGTAAAAGCTTACAATCTTTTGCAGCAAGCTCAGGTGTTGGTATACGATGCCCTAGTAGATGAGCAATTGTTGCAATATGTAGCGCCTGATTGTTTAAAATTAGATGTCGGTAAACGTGGGGGTAAACCCAGTACCAGCCAAGCTGAGATTAACAATTTATTAGTTAGCTACTGTCAGCAAGGGAAACGAGTTGTCAGGCTAAAGTCAGGCGATCCGTTTATTTTTGGGCGTTGTACTGCCGAAATTGAAGCATTGAAAGCTTCTGGCTGTGCTTTTGAAGTTGTACCAGGAATTTCTTCGGCTTTAGCTGCGCCTTTACTAGCCGCTATTCCTCTGACAGATCCAGTTTTAAGCCGTTGTTTTGCGGTGTTAACAGCCCATGAACCAGAAGCGTTAGACTGGGAAGCGCTGTCACGGCTGGAAACCTTAGTTATATTGATGGGTGGACAGCATCTTGCAGAGATTGTACATCGGCTGATTAAGCAAGGGCGATCGCGTCAGACACCGATTGCGATTATTCGCTGGGCTGGTACTCCCAATCAACAAATTTGGATAGCCGAACTAGGTAATATTCTCGAACAGACGGCTGGCTTATCTCTTTCGCCTGTGGTGATTGTAATTGGTGAGGTGGTGGGGCTACGCAATTACTGACAACCTGAGACAATATCTTCAGAGAATTTAACTTTAGCCCAAACTTTCAGACCTTCTACTATGTCAGGCAACTCTCAGCTTCCTCTTTGTGGTAAAACAATTTTAGTCACCCGTGCAGTCGGACAGTCAAGCCAATTTTGCGATCGCCTCACAGCCGTAGGCGCAACTGTAATTGAAATGCCTACTTTAGAAATTGGCCCCCCTTCAAGTTGGGAAGCTTTAGATCATGCGATCGCTAATTTACCTCAATTCGATTGGTTAATTCTCACCTCTACCAATGGTGTAGACTACTTTTTTGACAGATTGACCGCACAAGGCAAAGATGCACGTACTTTAGCTAGTATCAAAATAGCTGTTGTTGGCGAAAAAACTGCCCAAAGTCTCAAACAACGGGGTTTGCAAGCAGATTTTATTCCCCCTAATTTTGTTGCAGATTCTTTAGTAGAAAACTTTCCGGAGAATCTAGCCGGGAAAAAAGTTTTATTCCCTAGAGTGGAAAGCGGTGGTAGAGAAGTTTTAGTTAAGGAATTAAATGCTAAGAGTGCAGAAGTAATAGAAGTTGCAGCATATCAATCTTGCTGTCCTAGTACTATCCCCCAAGCTGCTGAATTAGCTCTGCAAAATCACTCAGTAGATATAATTACTTTTGCCAGTTCTAAAACTGTACAGTTTTTCTGCCAACTAATTAATAGTAGATTTACCAATCACTCAGATATCTTAGCTGGAGTCTGTATTGCTTCCATTGGCCCCCAAACCTCCAAAACTTGTCATGCTTTAATCGGACGAGTAGATGTAGAAGCAGAAGAATATACTTTAGATGGCTTAACTCAAGCTTTAATTAATTGGGCAATTGGGGCTGGGTAATGGGAAGATAAAAATACAAATACTAAACATCAGTCCACAAGAAAAAATGACAAATTAACACGAAAAAATGACAAATGAGCAAACGTCTTATTGGACTAACTGGAGGTATTGCTACAGGTAAAAGTACTGTCGCTAATTACTTAGCAAGTGCTTACAATCTACCAATTTTAGATGCAGATATTTATGCTAGAGATGCGGTGTCTGTAGGTTCACCGATTTTGAGTGCGATCGCTCAACGTTATGGCTCAGAGATTCTACTACCAGATGGTAGCTTGAATCGGCAAAAGCTAGGCGAAATTATTTTTCATCGTCCAGAGGAACGCCATTGGGTAGAGAGTTTGATTCATCCGTATGTAGGCGATCGCTTCCTCCAAGAAATTGCGGAATCCTCTGCACCAACAATAGTATTAGTCATACCTCTGCTGTTTGAAGCGCAGATGACTAGTTTAGTAACAGAAATTTGGGTAGTGTATTGTTCTCATTTGCAGCAAATGCAAAGATTGATACAGAGAAACCACTTAAGCGAGGAACAAGCACAAGCACGAATCCTTAGCCAAATACCTATTCAAGAAAAAATAGCTTCGGCAGATTATGTATTAGATAACTCGTCATCAATAGAGACATTACTGATATACGTAGATAATGCACTGAAAAAAATTAGCCCCAAATAAAAGATTATTGTTGTTTGAAATACATCTGATTACTAGTTCAAAAATATCAGATACTGGTAGATTAATTAATATCCCAATGTGGCGCATAAAAAATTTAAATATCAATCAAATCCACATAATATCTTCGTAATTTTACAGTAGACGGCAAGATTACTATTACTGTAAACTCTTTATTAAGAGCGCATTCTATATTGAGGGTAGATGATTAGCTAGTTACAGATTTGCTACTTCTGGTTTCCATGATTTATGGAGCATGAGTACCATAAATACTGTATAGTGTGACAAGTTAAAAGATATACCCTAATTTACTTTTGAAAAAATATTTCCAAATAAGAGCAATCTTGGAATTATTTTTAACCTTGTTCTTAAAAACTGCTAATTATTTCTGAATTTAGATTTCTATAGGGTGCAGATAAAACTTGGGTTAGATATTCCTTTGCTTAATTAGAGTTTAAGGTTTATCCAAAAAAAATCAACAAGACTAACTAAACTATATGGGGTTCCTTGTGCCACTTATAGAAATTTGTTTTGTTTGTAATTCAATAAACTCTGATTTGAATTACAGTGTTTCAAGGTTATTGCCTAATTAGAATTTACACATAATCTTCTCTCTGCTTGTTGTTCTAAAGCAATTAGAATCGCCTTGTTAAAACCCTTGTTATTAACGTAACCGTTTGGAGAACTCACTATGTCTCTTATTAAAACAGGTATTAATTTAAGCTTCAGTTTAGTCAGTGGGTTCTTGCCAATGCTTTTTATATTAAATGAATCCAAACAAAAGCATAAAATACACGATTATAGCCAATTAATCAGTGGTAGAGACTACGTGTTTGATGCATTACACGGAGGCTTAGGAGGTTATATGACTGGAACAGGAAAAGGTATTAAAACCAGTGATTATATTCTTGTCCAATCTGGCTGTAAACCATATCAATATCAAGTGGAAGAAATTGATTATTACTCAAATCCGTCTGATATGTGGATAGCTTTAGTGAAGCAAGTAAAATTTGACTAATTAGCCATCATTTTCTGCAAAAATTTTGAGCAAATGAACATTTTCTCATAAAAGCAATAGATACCCGAATTATCACATAATTCGGGTATCTTGTTGATTATCAATAATTCAGGACTTACGCAACTGGCACAGTGATCCTCTGGCATAAGAGTCAAGAGTCAAGAGTCAAGGGTCAAAAATTTAGGTTTTTTGGACTCTTGACATTTGACCCTGGACAAACCCAAACGAAAAAAATATGACACTTGTGTAAGTCCTATAATTATTAGAGATTCACAAGAAAGTGTGCAATTAAGGTATTCCTTTCATAGGAAAGCAAATAAAGATGTAAGAGATTGGGGTTATCTTTATCGAGGTGCATAATTGAACCATCCACTCCCAGTTGATGATGATTAATCCATCTATCTTGAGAATCTAGTAAATAACTAAAGAAGGGACTTTCATCTGGATGTTTCTTTTGTAAATCTTCGTAGCTTTGGAAAAAGGGAGGTACGCCAATACCCAACGGCATAGATAAGCCTTTGGCATAATCGGATGTTGCTAGCTTTGGCAACTCTTTAAGATTTACACCACCAATAAATAATCTATTTTTTTCACCTGTCTTGGTATCACTAAAAAGTAACTCGATTTCTTGTAAGATTGACTCGCTATTAATCGGCTTAATATTCCGCAAGGTTGCTTTTTCAAATTTACCGATTCTCCAGTACTGGGTATTCCAAGATTGTTCTGGATAATAAAATCCTGGAGTACGGAAAGTAGCAAATTGAATTTCTTGCTGATTGCTATAAAAATCTCTCCAAATAGTGAGGTTCTTTGTGAGTGTGGTGCGTACTTTTCTGCTCTGTTCTCCCGATGATATTATCTTTTCATCTAGTGGGAAATTAGTTAAGGCTACCTTTTCATCAATTACATTTCTCAGCAGATTATTCTTAATAATTGCACCGCTTGGTTCTTGCCAATGTTCTAATCTCCACCAATAATCCCAATAAGAAATTTTATTGGCATTTTCAAATATATTTTTATAATGCCCTATGGGAAAATCAAACCAACCTTGATAGTAAAGGGTTTTATTGCCATCCTCTTTAGTAAAAAGGGCAATCTCCCAAAAACCAGCATTTAAGCAATTGTTGCTTAACGCCACTTCATTAATATTTTGTAGCTCAAAACCATCACCACCGCTGATTTCAATATTTTCTGAGTTAGCAGGAAAAGTTACCTGTTGTCGGTTCCATTCACGCTCAATAAAAGTAATCAATGCTAAATCTTTATCTTTTTTGAGCCATTCTGGTGTCTTGGGTACTAAGAGTTTTAAGTCAATATTTTTGATGACTATCTTCGCTGTAGTTTTGTTAGTTGGTTCTAATACAAAATCGAAGTGATTATCATCTTTCTTGATAAGAGTTAACTTGCGGTTAGAATATCTTTGATGGTTTTTGCTTAATAATGCTGGATTTGCAGGATACTCAGCATTAGAAAATTCTTGAATTTTGACTGCCATTTTATTGGCAACTTTATATCTGTTGTAAAACCAGAAACTACCCAAACTTGTGAAAGCCAAAAACAAGATTAAGCTAGTGAATGCAATCCTTTTTTTGGTAACTCTTAAACTTAATCTGCTCAGTAGGGGAATACTGGCATTGCTTTGCGTCTTGGAAGCGTTATCCACGATGAAATACCTCTCAAGCTAAATCCTGTTTAACAGCAGAGTAAAAGCGTTTTGATTGCCAAATTCCCCTCTGCTAGCTGATGCCAATCAAAACTCAACAGGATTTACGCAAAGCATGACCAATGTCATGAAAATCATGCCCACTGTTCTTAATGGTACGAACAGCTAAAAATGAGATATGTTTGCCCTATGCTTAAAAGCATAGCCTACAGCTTGCTAATTGGTGCAGGCAAATATGCTGGTAATTCATAATTTATAATTCGTAATTCGTAATTAAAAAGGTACATTTTAAACTGAATTATTAATTACAAATTATGAATTTTTTAAGCTTCACCACCAACTACTACATCCCGAATTCGCAAACTTGGGCCACCACAACCTACAGGTAAGCCATTTTGTCCACCTTTACCACAACCACCAGATTCATCCCAGTAAAAGTCATTACCAATTGCTTCAATATCAGCTAAGGTTTGGAAAACGTTACCTGAAAGTGTGACATCACGCACAGGTTCAGCAATTTTGCCGTTTCTAATCATCCATGCTTCGCCGGCGCTAAAGGTAAACATTTCGCCATTGGTCATTCCACCTAGCCAATTACGGGCATATACTCCTTCTTTAATGTGGCTAAATAAGTCTACAACTGGTGTTGTACCCCGCTCAATCCAGGTGTTTGTCATCCGCACAATTGGCATAAAGTGATAATTAAGACAACGTGCATTACCTGTGGGTGTTTCCTCTAATTTGCCTGCGGTTTCACGAGAATGTAATCTTCCTACCAAAACCCCATCTTTAATGAGTTGGGTGGTTGTAGCTGGTGTACCTTCATCATCGTAAAAATAGCTACCACGATGTCCTGGAGGTGCAGCACCATCAAAAATTTGTAGTTCTTCTGGGCCAAATCGCCGTCCGATTGTCATGACTTCCAATAAATCGGGGTTTTCGTAAGCCATATCTGCTTCCGAAAGATGCCCAAAAGCTTCATGAACAAACAAACCAGTTAGTATGGGGTCAATGACTACAGTATAAGTATTGCCTTTAACTGAAGGTAGAGATAACGCTGCGATCGCTCTTTGGGCTGCATTCTTAACTTGTGCGTCTAAATTGGTTAAGTCTTCATAGCCTTTACGAGAACCGGTAGTTTCCCTACCTGTTTGTACAGTTTCGCCGTTTCTAGCAGTTGCGGCGAAGCGCATTTCCATATCTACCCAAGATTGCTCGATAAATGTACCTTCTGAGGTAGCCAGGATGATTTTTTGGGAACTATCACCGTAGCGTACCGAAGTCGTACTAATTCGGGAGTCAACACTTTTGAGTAATTCAGAATAGCGATCGCACAATTCTTTTTTCTGACTCAGAGAAATTTTCCGCGGATCTGTTCCTGTTAAGGGTAGGCTGCATATTGCTTGTACTGGGTCAATGGGGGCTAGTATGGTTTCTTCATCTCCCACCATTCGTGCAGCTGCGATCGCTTCTTCGATACGTGCTGTAATTGTCGAAAGCTGATTAAAGCAGCTTAGACCCCACCCACCTTTATAACAAGCGCGAATATGTCCACCAATGGAGATACCCTCACTCAGTGTTTCTACTTTGTCGCCACGCAATAAGATATCAGTACCTTCTGCTTCTTCCAGGCGGATCATCAAATAATCCACATAAGATGAGTAGCGGGCAATTAAGTCAGAAAGCAAATTTTGTGCATCAGTAAGTTTAGTCGGCATTTCCAGGTAGTAAGCATGACGAACTGCATTCATTTTCTAATTATTCGCGCAATTTCTGCTAGTGAGTTCCAAAATTAGTGGTTGTACAAAATTAAAATCTTGGATACACAGATACAAGGGTTATATTTACAAAATATGCTGAGGAAAAGAAGAATTGATTTAGCTCTAGTAGCAAAACTATGGCGCTACCACTTGAAATAGTTCAGAATTTGCCAGTTAGCGAGGTATATGATTCCCTTGGCTCGATCCAGAGGAAGATGAAGCTTGGAAGGATCTGTACAAAACTCCATTAAAAGGCTTTGGGTAATCCAGCTTGCTTTAAAACTCCGTTAGCGGTATGCCTTGACTTGATAGTTCCGTCTACAACAAACCGACGATCTGTAATGCGACTATACCAAATTTCGTGATCGCCTTTACCTTGCCGTTCAGAGTAGCAGCCAGCTTCCAAAAGTATCTTTTTCAACTCAGGAGTAAATGACACACTCATCTATGAAGCTACCTCTATCAACTCTTGGCGATGACTGGTTAATTCAAAGGTGATAGAACCTACATAGTCTTGAGGAACAATCTTGTTAAGAATGATCAGTTCTGGAATTATTTCTCGCAGCTTTTGCGTCAGAACTTCAATAGTAGAAGCTTCTGTGACTAATCCAGGCACATCATCACTAGTTGCAACCCAGACTTGTGCATCTGAGTCCCAAAATGCTTCTACCTTAAATGTGATTTGTGTCATCATTGATTGTTTACAACTTAGTTTCAGTTTAGAACACAGCTAGTTGTCTGAGCTAGCTAGTCAAAAACATACTTCTGGGCGACTTTCCAATAGCGTGAGAAGCGCTTCAGGTCAATATAGCCGTCGTAATCAAAAAATGGTTCTACCTCTAGCACTTCCATCGCTAAAGACGATTTCACCAACTTGCAGATATCAGCAAAGCGGGGACTGGGACTAGTGACTGTCACAACTAAATTGGCATTATGCTCTTGGGCGAAGGCTATAATTTCTTGAGCCACATTACCACGGCGAATTTCTACAGGTAACTCTAGCAAACATTCGTAGATAAAGGTGAGGCGTTTCAGGCTCAGTTGCCATTCTTCTATTAAAGCGTCGTCCCAAACCCAAATAGCTGGCACATCCGGGTATTTTTGCAGTGTAGGATTGTAGGGACTGAGACAGTCTCCATGCACCCAAACAATTGGTTTGTTTTGGTTATTTGGCATTTGTTGTTTGTAAAGATATTAGACCGTTGTGAAATCACCAGCTTTTGAGAAGCCAAGGCTGGTTACTGCACAACAGTGTAAAAGCTGGGAATAGATTTTTGTTGACTGTTGAATGCTAACCGCCGCTAACAGGGGGAATTAATACCACTTCATCACCATTTTGGAGGGGTGTATCTGGTTCCACGAATATGAGATTAATCCCATAGCGGGTGATATCTCGAAATTGCTTGAGTTCTGGACGTTCGCTAATTAAGCGATCGCATACTGCTTTCACAGGCGTACCGTTGGGCAATTCTAATACTAGTTCTGATGTCCCATATGCTTCTTGATAAGCAGCAAATAGCTTTACGGTTATACTGATTGAAGAATTTGACATAAATAAAACTTATTATTCCCTGCTATCACATCCAGGGATTATTTACCCAAAGCAACTTTTACCTATTAGGGTGATTGTGTTGGAGGTTACTGTAATTTAAAAACAAAAAATTTGCATAAAAATATAATACTACAGACTTACGTAAAAATTTCAAATAATAAATAACTAACCGCCGATAAACGTTGATAAATGCCGATAAGCAGGAGATAGCTCAGATGAGTATCTAAATATAACTGTAGCATTCGGGAGAATTAGATACTGCATTAACCAAGTGTGTTGATACAATTTATCTAGGGCTTGCTGAAAAAATCTGATGTTATAGCTATAAATTCTGTTTTGATGGTGGCATAAAGCAGGATGCGTTAAGCATTTTGCCTAACGCATCGCTGATAATATAAAGATGGTAGATAATTTATTTTTTGCTATTGCCTACACTAATATCTTAAAAAATCTGATCTAAGCGCTGGAAATCGCGTTGCACCTCATTCCACAAAGCTTTATTGTTGGGGTCAGTTTTTAAAGCTTTTTTCAGATAAATTCTGGCCTTCAACACTTGGTGTTGATCGATAAGCACTCTTCCCCAAAGTTGATAAGCTATCGCTTGCCATTGGCGAACTTCTGCATCGTCTGGTAAACGATCTGCCAAAGCTTCCGCAAGTGCGATCGCTTGGGGAAATCTTTTTTCTTTTAAAAAGCGCTGCAACTGCTCATAAGTCTTCCATTTAAGCCGCTGTTCTATAGCAGTGACGCTAGGCGGCTTTGGTGCACATGAAGGCTTTGGTGTTCTTACCGAAGTTGCTGGTGCCTTCACGGTTTGCTGAGAAGTTGCCTTTGTTGCTTCACCCGCAGTTACTGGCGGCTGACGCGAATATTCGCCAGCTGTATCCTCTGGTATTACTACCGTCAACAGGAATTTGTAAGCCTCGGTTAAGGCAATAAACTTTTCTTTAGCGTGGTTGTCATCTGGATTGATGTCAGGATGATATTGCTGCGCCAATCGTCTGTAAGACGTTTTGATGTCGGCAAAAGAGGCTCCTGTTCTTAAACCCAATAAACGGTAGCAATCTCCAAGATCCATCTTCAGCTATAAACTAGCGAATACTCAGCTTAAAGCTTTCTGCTTCAAGTTGAGTTTTTAATAATAAAAAGTAATTTTCTAAGTGTCAGTTCAGTTTTAACAATTTATCGTGGGCATGGGGCATGGGGTATGGGGCATTGGATAATTAGTAATAGTAATTTCTCCTCATCCCCCTCATCTCCCTGCCCCCTGCCTCTATTACGGGCGTTCTTCAATCACACGGTCAATTAAACCGTATTCTTTCGCTTCTGCGGCAGACATGAAAAAGTCACGATCCATGTCTTTTTCAATTTTGGCTAGAGTTTGACCTGTGTTGTTGGCATAAATCTGATTGAGCTGGTTACGAATCCGCAGAATCTCTCTAGCTTCAATTTCGATATCGGTTGCTTGTCCACGGGTGCCACCAGAAGGTTGGTGAATCATAATCCGTGAATGAGGCAATGCCATGCGCTTGCCTTTGGTGCCAGCTGCCAACAGGAAAGAACCCATAGAAGCGGCTAAACCAACGCAAATTGTTACCACATCTGATTTGATGTGTTGCATGGTATCATATATCGCCAAGCCTGAGGTGACCATACCACCAGGGGAGTTGATGTACAAATAAATATCCTTACCTGGATCTTCGGAATCCAGATATAGCATAACGGCAATAATTTGGTTGGCTATTTCGTCATCAATGTCACGCCCCAAGAAAATAATTCTTTCCCGGTACAGGCGATCGTAGATACTGATCCAATCAGTAAATTGTCCGCCGGGCATCCGGTAAGGAACTTTAGGAACACCTATAGGCATTTTCGCTACTCCCTAAGTAATTAGATGAAAATTATTGCTGAGTCCTGATTTTTGAGTGCTGAGTCATGAATTAAAAGTAAAGAGTGAGAGATGTAGAGTTAAAAGTGAATTAATAACTCAATATTTATATCTCAGCATTCAATTCTCGGCACTCGGTACTCATTAAAGGACGCTAGCAGGCAGAGGTGGATTTGCCAGTTCTTCTTTTTCAAATACTCGGTCAATCAACCCATATTCCTTGGCTTGATAGGGAGTCATGTAGAAGAGGCGATCCATATCTTTAGTAATTTTTTCTGGGGCTTGCCCGGTGGTGCGATGTAAGATATCAACCATTGATGCCTTGTTTACCAAAACTTCCTTCGCCCGAATTTGAATATCCGTTGCTTGTCCTTGGGCGTAGCTCTTGGGCTGATGCAGGATAATATTGGCGTTGGGTAAACTAGCGCGGCATCCTTTAGTACCGGCACCGAGTAGCATCGCTGCCATACCCATTGCGGAACCGATGCAAATAGTATGGATGGGTGGCTTGATGTATTTCATGGTGTCATAGATGGCAAAGGCTTCGGTTTCAAAGCCAATGGGATCGCCACTATAACCGGATGTGCCGGTGGAGTTGATATAAATTTTAATCGGCTTCTCTGGATCGTCGGACTGTAAATAAAGGAGTTGAGCGACGATCAATTCCGTGACAGCTGGCACCAGTGGCATCCCAAGATAGACAATTCGCTCCTTTAATAAGAGAGAGGGTAAATCTGGCGGCGGTGTCCGGTAAGAGTTATCGCCGTAATAGGGGGCTTGAACAGCCTTGATGGGGGAAATGTCCATAGCAACTGAGCGCCTGAAATTATGCCGTTAACTGTAATACATACTAGCGCGATGCTAGCTATCTTCAAGGTGTGGATTTCTGGCTAATGGCTCAGGGGGCTGAGCATCTGCCATTCCTTAGCTTCTAAGATATTCTGAATATAAGCTACTGCGATTTTAAGTTGCATATTTTTTCGTTAAGGTTGTCAAAAGTTAAGGGTGAAGAAACTTTGGACTTTGGACAGACGCTATTAATCGCGTCTCTCTGACTTTTGACGTTTCAAAACGTTACAGCTTATAAATCTATTTGTTTTCCGTAGCGCTAATGTTACGCTTTGAAGTTATTTATAAATATCTGTATCCTAGCTAGGAACATTGAGTTATGAAAGTTAACTTACAACCGACCCTGAATGATAGTAATTTAGATGCAAATCAAACGAATAGTCAGCGTCAGTTAGCCATTTCAATTTCGGCGATCGCAGAAGTTGTGGATCGCAATGTGCCGCTAAATTTATGTTTAATTCTCGATCATAGTGGGTCGATGAATGGGCGACCTTTAGAAACTGTCAAGCAAGCAGCAAACCGTTTGGTTGATAGACTAAAACCAGGCGATCGCCTGACGGTTGTGGTTTTCGATCACCGGGCTAAAGTCCTGATCCCCAATCAAGTTATTGAAGATCCAGAATATATTAAAAGACAAATTAACCGCCTAACTGCTGATGGTGGGACAGCCATTGATGAAGGGTTGCGTTTGGGCATTGAGGAGTTAGCCAAAGGCAAAAAAGATACTGTCTCTCAAGTATTTTTGTTAACTGATGGTGAGAATGAACATGGCAATAATGATCGCTGTTTAAAATTTGCCCAATTAGCTGCTAATTATAGTTTGACTTTAAATACCTTAGGATTTGGTGACAACTGGAATCAGGATATTTTAGAAAAAATTGCGGACGCTGGTTTAGGAACCCTTTCTTACATTCAAAAAGCCGATCAGGTAGTGGAGGAGTTTAACCGTCTTTTTAGCCGCATTCAAACAATTGGCTTGACGAATGCCTATTTGCTATTCTCCCTCATGCCAAATGTGCGACTGGCAGAACTCAAACCAATAGCCCAAGTGTCTCCAGATACAATTGAGTTACCCATCCAGCAAGAAGCCGATGGCAGGTTTGCAGTACGCTTGGGTGATTTAATGAAGGATGTAGAGCGCGTAATTTTAGCTAATATTTATTTGGGACAATTACCCGAAGGTAAACAAGCGATCGCTAATTTGCAAGTCCGCTACGACGATCCAGCTAATAACCAAGTAGGTTTATTCACACCCAATATCCCAGTTTATGCAAATATAACTAGAGTTTACCAACCTGCTGCTAATCCCGAAGTGCAACAGTCTATCTTGGCATTAGCGAAGTATCGCCAAACTCAGTTAGCAGAAGCAAAATTACAACAAGGCGATCGCGCTGGTGCAGCAACTATGCTGCAAACTGCTGCGAAAACAGCTTTGCAAATGGGAGATACAGGTGCAGCTACAGTGTTGCAAACTTCCGCCACAAGATTGCAAGCTGGCCAAGAGTTATCCGAAAGCGATCGCAAGAAAACCAGAATTGTCTCCAAAACCGTGTTGCAAGATACACCACAGTCATGAAAGTAAAATTACTGTCGGCGCTAAGTGATACTAATATCGACCTGGCTCAATCAAGTAGCCAGCGTCAACTAGGAATTGCGATTTCTGCGATTGCTGGGGAATTTGACCGCTATCTTCCCCTGAATTTATGCTTGATTCTCGATAAAAGTGGTTCCATGCATGGGAAACCCATCAACACCGTAATCCAAGCAGTCGAGGGATTAGTCGATCAACTCAAAGTTGGCGATCGCATTTCGGTAGTCGCCTTTGCTGGTGCAGCCGAAGTTATTGTACCTAACCAGGAAGTCCAAGACCTAGACAGCATCAAAAAACTAATTAAAAGTAAGCTTAACGCTAGCGGTGGGACGGTAATTGCTGAGGGTTTAGCACTGGGAATTACAGAACTGATGAAAGGTACAAAAGGAACTGTTTCCCAGGCGTTTTTACTTACAGATGGACAGGGTGAAAGTAGCTTGAAAATTTGGAAATGGGAGTTAGGCCCCGATGACAATAAACGTTGTCTGGAACTAGCGCACAAGGCGACTAAGTTCAACCTGACTCTCAATACTTTAGGATTTGGGACTAATTGGAACCAAGATTTACTGGAAAAAATTGCCGATGCGGGTGGTGGAACTTTAGCTTATATTGAGCATCCAGAACAAGCAGTTGATGAATTTAGTCGTTTATTTAGACGTATTCAGTCTGTAGGGCTAACTAACGCCTACTTGCTATTGTCCTTAATGCCAAATGTGCGGCTAGCAGAACTCAAACCCATTGCCCAAGTTGCCCCAGATACAATTGAATTACCAGTGCAACAAGAAGCCGATGGACGCTTGGCGGTGCGTTTAGGAGACTTAATGCAAGATGTGGAACGGCTAGTTTTAGCCAATATTTATCTTGGTCAATTACCAGAAGGTAGACAAGAAATCGGGCAAATTCAAATCCGCTACGACGATCCCGCCGTAGATAAACAAGGCTTACTTTCTGCGATCGCACCTGTGTATGCAGATGTGGTAAGAGTTTACCAACCAACTGTTAATCCCCAGGTACAACAGTCGATTTTGACATTAGCCAAATATCGCCAAACTCAGTTAGCAGAAGCGAAATTGCAAGAAGGCGATCGCGTTGGTGCAGCGACAATGTTACAAACAGCCGCCAAAACCGCCTTGCAAATAGGAGATACAGGTGCAGCCACAGTATTACAAACTTCTGCCACTCGCCTACAAGCTGGGGAAGAACTTTCGGAAGGCGATCGTAAGAAAACTAGAATTGTCTCAAAGACAGTCTTACAAGAATAATTGCTCAGGTGAGTATAATTTGTAATTCATAATTTATGAAAATAAATGACATTCATCACATCGCAATCATTTGTTCTGACTACGAACGCTCAAAAAAATTTTATGTAGAAGCGTTAGGCTTTGCGATTATTGAAGAAACTTTTCGCGCGCACCGCAATTCTTATAAATTAGATTTACGCGTTGGCGATCATAGCCAAATTGAATTATTTTCTTTTCCTAATCCTCCTCAAAGACCTAGCACTCCTGAAGCTTGCGGTTTAAGACATTTAGCATTTGCAGTTGATGATATTGAGCAAACTGTGATTGATTTACAATCGCAAGGTATAGAAGTCGAGAATATTAGAATTGATGAAATTACAGGAAAGAAATTTACTTTCTTTAAAGACCCGGATAATTTACCCTTAGAAATTTACGAAAATTAAAATTGTAATTTTTCCAAATCACAGATGTAATAAATAAAAATGGTTTAATCATATAGGCATAAATTTCAACCCTGGTAATTAACTTGTCCTCATCAATCCAATAAATAATCGGTGCAGTTAACCTGCACCGATCGCAAATTCAGATGGATTAAACATTTTATTGTCTTATGCCAATGCTGAAGCCTGTGGTTTAGCAAAAATCATGCGTCCTGCTGTAGTTTGTAACGCACTAGTGACGACTACTCGCAGTTCACCGCCTACATAACCACTACCTTCCTCAACGACAACCATTGTGCCATCGTCTAGGTAGCCGATTCCCTGACTGGGTTCTTTACCTTCTTTGAGAATTTTCAAATCGAGGTTATCCCCAGGTAAATAGGTGGGACGGACAGCGTTAACTAAATCATTGACATTTAATACTGGCACTTTCTGGACGCTAGCAACTTTTGATAAGTTGTAGTCGTTAGTCAGCAATGTACCATTGATGTCTTGAGCGAATCTGACTAACTTCGCATCGACTGTGGGAATATCTTCGTAATCAGAAGGATTAATCAGGATGCGTTCTGGATAGGCTTCTTTAATGCGGTTGAGAATTTCTAATCCTCTTCTTCCCCTTACCCGTTTTTGGTCTTTACTCGCATCAGCTACTTGTTGCAATTCTTGCAAGACAAACTGCGGTACGATAATTTGCCCTTCTAGAAAGCCAGTTTCTAAAAGTGCTTCAATCCGACCATCAATAATACAGCTTGTATCTAAAACTTTAGTATTAGCAGGTTTAAGAGTACCTTCTGCTACCATCGTTTCTACGGTGTTCGGATTAATAAACCGCAATAAGCCGCGTCCGTGGGTATCTGCCAAATTCATACCAGTGACAGACAAGATAATACTGCCAACCACTGCTACTAAAGGCTTGATAAAACTAAAATCTGGGGGAATGGGTAATAAAAATAACGGTGCAAGCATGAGGTTGGCTAACAATAACCCAATCACCAAACCAATGGCACGCGTTAAAATTACTTCTAGAGGCATTTCTCGCACTTGTGCTTCTAGGCGGCGATATGTAGTTTGGAAACTTAGCCCAATCGCACCACCAATGATTGCAGCAAAGACGGCAACAACTAAGCGCAAGGCTTCTAAATTTGTGACGTTGTCTAGCGAACCATTGGGTAGTAGTTCGATGCTATAGAACCCTATTCCCGATGCTGCTAGGATGAATGAGAGAATAATAATTGCATCAAGCATGGTTTTGTGGTTTTCCTGCAACTGTATTAACCGAAAAAGTTTAAGTATTTTTTATTTCATAGGCAAATAGCTTTAGAAATGTTTACTTAACTCTAGGGGTTTAAGCAGGTAATATCTGCAAATATTATAACCAAATAGTTTTAGCTTCATATTTTTAATTGTTTTGTTGTAAAACGATAATACTTGTAAATAAACTACTAATTTTTATCGTTTGTAATTCTCAGTATGATGAATTTTATTGTTTCTTACAATGCCTCAAAAAGTTAATTTTTATAGCACTCCCACTTCCGCTTATGTGCATATTCCATTTTGCAGACGGCGGTGCTTTTATTGCGATTTTCCGATATCTGTTGTGGGCGATCGCTTGCGGGGGGAAACATCACGTACGATTTCCCAATACGTGGAAGTGCTAACTCAAGAAATTGCTACCGCACCGACATTCGGTCAACCTTTAAAGACAATTTTTTTCGGTGGTGGAACTCCTTCGCTGCTATCCATAGAGCAATTACAGCAGATATTAACAGCTTTAGAGCAGCATTTTGGCATTTTACCTGGGGCAGAGATTTCTATGGAAATGGACCCAGGAACATTTGATTTAGCACATATAGCAGGGTACCGCAGTCTGGGGGTGAATCGGGTTAGTCTAGGTATACAAGCATTTCAAGAAGAGTTGTTAAAACTTGCTGGGCGATCGCACTCAATTGCAGATATTTTTGCAGCTGTGGAATTAGTCCGCAAAGTCGAGATTCCCGAATTTAGTTTAGACTTAATTTCTGGTTTACCGCATCAGTCTTTAGAGCGTTGGCAGGATTCCCTAGCGAAAGCCGTGGCGATCGCACCCACTCATATCTCAATTTATGACCTTACCATAGAGCCAGGTACAGCCTTTGGTCGATACTATGAACCAGGCGCTAATCCTTTACCCACAGATGAAACCACAGTCAAAATGTACCAAATGGCACAGCAAGTTTTGACTGATGCAGGTTATGAACATTATGAAATTTCCAATTATGCTCAGCCTGGCCATCAATGTCAGCATAATCGGGTTTATTGGGAAAATCGTCCTTATTATGGTTTTGGTATGGGTGCAGCTAGCTATATTGAAGGGAAGCGTTTCACACGTCCGCGTAAAACCAAAGAGTATTACGCATGGGTAAAAGCTGGTTGTGTAGTTGATTGTGAAATCACACCACCAAATGAAGTGTTATTAGAAACCTTAATGTTAGGATTGCGCCTGGCTGAAGGTGTGAGTTTAGCAGCTTTAGCGGCAGATTTTGGAGAAGATAAACTAGAAGAACTTCAGAAATTTTTCAAGCCGTATTTTGCAAAAGGCTGGGTAGAGGTTATAAATGGAAGATTTTGCCTAACCGATCCCCAAGGATTTTTATTTTCTAATGTAGTTTTAGCAAATTTATTTTCTAAATTTAGTGAATGAACAAGAACTATTCAGTAATACATTAAATTTAAAACTAAGTTAATATTAATTATGACGCACCAAGAATTAGCTATACAACTGCAATCATTAAATGCAAGTGAAAAAGCCGAAGCAATACAGATATTGACTAAAACTTTAAGTACTGGTTCACAAGGAATTACTAAAACTCAAGGTGTATGTGGTGGTGATGCTTGTATTGCAAATACTCGCATTCCGGTTTGGTCACTAGTAAATGATCGTTGTTTGGGGATGAGTGATGCTCGGATTTTAGAATCATTTCCTCATCTAAATGCTGCCGACTTAGTAAATGCTTGGGCTTATGCAGATGCAAACCCAGAAGAAATTGAACAAGCAATCAAAGAAAATGACGAAGTCATGCTAGAAAGTTTGGAAGATTAAAAATTGGCACATCTTTATACAGATGAAAACTTCCCATTACCAGTGGTGGAATTGCTTCGTGATTTTGGACACGATGTATTAACAGCTATGGAAGCAGGAAATGCAAATCTGAAAATTCCTGATGAAGATGTATTAATATTTGCCACAAGTAATGCTAGAGCAGTTTTAACGCGCAATCGTCGTGATTTTATTAGATTGCATCGTTTACAACCAAATCATGCTGGCATAATTGTCTGTACAGAAGAGCCAGATTTTGTACAACTAGCAACACGCATCCATGAAACAATTTCTGCTGAAGATACATTAACAGCAAAATTGTTACGCATTAATCGTCCGTCAATATAAGAGATAACTTACATTAAATATAAAAGTTGATAACATTAGACAAAGATAGATTCCAATTGAAATATATTGACTTATCAAACATTAAGTAACAATTATGCATAATCAATTAGAACAGTTTGCAAGTGATAATTACTCGGGAATTTGCCCCCAAGCGCTAGAGTATATGCTAAAAGCTAATCAAGGAAGTGCTCCAGCTTATGGGAATGATGAATGGACGCAAAAAGCAACAGATTATTTTCGTGAGTTATTTGAAATTGATTGCGAAGTATTTTTTGCTTTTAACGGTACAGCCGCAAATTCTCTATCTTTAGCTGCACTTTGTCAGTCATATCACAGCGTTATTTGTCATGAAACATCCCACATTGAAACAGATGAATGTGGCGCACCAGAGTTTGCTTCTAATGGTTCCAAATTACTATTAGCTAAAGGCGAAAATGGTAAGTTAACAGCACAGGCTATAGCATCATTAGTAACTAAGCGCACTGATATTCATTATCCTAAACCAAAAGTTATTAGTATTACCCAAGCCACAGAAGTAGGGACTTTATATTCTCTGGATGAACTAGCAGAAATTAAAGAAACTGCGCGTCAGTATAACTTAAAAATTCACATGGATGGCGCTCGTTTTGCCAATGCAGTTGCTGCTATGAATAAAACCCCTGCAGAAATTTCTTGGAAAAGTGGGGTAGATGTATTATGTTTTTGTGGCACAAAAAATGGCATGGCTTTAGGCGAAGCAATTATTTTCTTCAACAAAGCTTTAGCAGAAGATTTTGACTATCGCTGTAAACAAGCAGGTCAACTAGCTTCAAAAATGCGATTTATTTCGGCTCCCTGGTTAGGTTTACTGGAAACTGGCGCATGGTTTAACAATGCGCGACACGCCAATCAATGTGCTGAATATTTAGAAAATAAATTAATCAATATTGATGGCGTTGAGATGATGTTTCCCCGGGAAGCCAATGCTGTGTTTGCCAAACTACCAGAACATACGATTAAAATTTTAAAAGAAAAAGGCTGGCAATTTTATACCTTTATTGGTGTGGGTGGAGTTCGTTTTATGTGTTCTTGGAATACTACACAATCTAGAATTGATCAACTGGTCAATGATATCAAAAATGCTATTTGAGGAGAAGAAATTGCGTACATTAGTATATTTGAATTTTTAAGAGTCAAGAGTCTGAGAGACGCGATTAATCGCGTCTGTACTCAAAAATAAAATTTAAATTGCTTATTGATTTTTACTTACTCTTCTCCTTTTATTTGGTAAATGCTTAAAAAGATTTTTCACGCTCGCATAAGATGCTTATAGTGAGTATCGAAAAATTTTATGGTAAAAATTTGCCATCTGAATAAAATCACAGAACCATACAAAAGAACTGCTGAGATTTATTTTTGCTAGCTATAGCTATACGCTCCTATGCCAAAATGAAAATAACTAATACCATAAGGTGAGCGATCGCTCTGAAAGCTAGATAAAGGATTGACCTGAGCAATGGCAGACGAAACCAATCAAAATCAAGCGGGAGAGGTAGCTCCCACCACTGACCAACCAGTAGCGACAGACCTCCCTACTGCCAATAAGCCAGATTCCAAAGCAACTGCTGTACCTCCCAAGCGCGAAAAACCTCCAGCTAAAGCCGCAGGAGAAAAACCTGCCGCTAAAGCAGATGGAGAAGAAAAACCCGCTGCTAAAGCCGCCGCAGCCAAAAAAGAAAAGGCTCCTGCTGTTGAAGATAAGCCATTTGTAGAGTTTATCGAGCAACACTACTTACCAGCTGTACAAACAGCAATTACTCAGCAAGGTGTCGCTGATTTACAGTTGTCTTTTGCTAAACAGAAGGTTCCTATCTCTGGCTTTGAATCAGCCGAGGACTGCTACCAACTTGTGGGAAGTTGGCAAAACGGTTTGCGCCAGTTTAATCTTTATTTCCCCGATGAAGATATTCAAGGGAAAAAAGGATTCTCTTGTAATGAAGGTAAAAAACCTAGCACACTAGAATCCTTCTTAATAGATGAACGTAAAATCACTCTGGACTTGCTAGTATTTGGTTTAGTGCAGCGCTTAAACGGACAAAAGTGGCTAGGTAGAAATTAGTCATTTGTCATTTGTCATTTGTCATTTGTCATTAGTTATTAGTTATTAGTTATGAGACAAATGACAAAAATGCTAGATAAGTTAAGTCGGTGGAAATAAAGCAAACTATGTTAAAAAACGTAAATAGGCTTGAAATCCTTACCAATGTCGCCACTTGCTTTAAGCCGGGGAACCCGTCCAACGCAGTGGCTCACCAATGACTAAGGACAAAGCGCAAAGTCGAGCCAGTCGTGTGGGCGGGTCTCCCGACTTGAACGAACTGGCGTTGAGCGGAGGTTTCCTCCGCTCAGAACTTTGTAAGAATGACAGCCTCAGCTAGTTATCTTTAATTTCGCCGACCTATCTTAGTACCTTTAAAGTTCATGGAAATGATAGGTAACGGCTCCAGTTCTGGGGTCGTTATCTATTTTGGCGTAACCTGATTTATACATTTCCTTGAGTGCGGCTTCTACTTCTGCAAAGCTAGCTCCTGTGCCTTTCACACCTTGAGTCACAGTGAGATAGCCACCATTTTTTTCTGCCACTTCAATCAGTTTAACTATCAGTTGGTTACCAGTAGGGCGATAAACTTGAGAAGCGATCGCAGGTTGATTCAATGGTACACCCAAGGGAGATAAACCCGCTTTTGACCTCAGTTTGAGGCTATATTCGTCAACCATGTTAGGGATGAGGAATAAATCCACCAACTGCCCACAGTAGAATAACCCAAACGTACACAGCCACAACACACCCGTCCCAATTTTGCCGTTGTATATCCGATGCAGTCCCCCCAAGCCGAAAAACCCGATAGCACACAAGATGTAGGAAACAAGAAGACGGTCTTGATTGGTGTTATTATCAACCTTCATGTTGTTTTGATTCCCTTGGATTCGCGCTTACAATCTGAGACGCTTTTGTGGCGCTGTTTTGTTTCATACTAAACTTTTGGTTAGCTTTTCGCCCACAAGCTGTATTGAAACAAAGGGCTAGCTGATTCCCAATGCTGAATTGGGGATTCCGCATATATAACTATTGTTGCAACTCTTAACGTTTTATCTACAAATTTTGAGCCTGTACCTTGATAGACTGAACTTTATCAGCCTTAGTGATAAGTACTGTATCCCTGGCTCACAAGCTAGCGGATTTAGCAATAATATAATTTGTAATTGATAATTCGTAATTCGTAATGAAAAGCTCATTTAAGAATTACGAATTGTAGAGTGTACTGTAGGGCATACAGGAAACTGGGTTAGAGAGCAATCTCACCAGATAAACCCTAAATGCTTGGAGAGCTACCCATAAACAGGACTCTAGGTGAACACGTAATATCCTAGTTGGTTCGGGTAGGACAAGATATGTAAGACCTAGCCAATTCTAGTAGCATAACTACTAAATGTAACTAGGCAATGTCTGCTCAAGAATCTCCCAAATTTTTGCAGATGGGAGAGTGTCAATGTCGTCTAGTTACGCCTTGAGAGCGTCTGACGTTGGCTTTCTGGTGTACTGAAGATAATAAAGACAGAAGAGAAATCAAAACATGGTAGATTCCCTCAAAAAACCAGGCTTTGAAGAATTGCGTCCAGGGATTAAAGTCCCGGCAAAAGAAACACTATTAACACCCCGGTTTTACACCACCGACTTTGATGAAATGGCGCGGATGGATATCTCCGTCAACGAAGACGAGTTACAAGCCATTCTCGAAGAGTTTCGTGCTGATTACAACCGCCATCATTTTGTTCGGGATGCCGAGTTTGAACAATCCTGGGATCATATTGATGGGGAAACTCGCCGTTTATTCGTTGAATTTTTGGAGCGTTCTTGTACAGCCGAGTTTTCCGGGTTTTTGCTGTACAAAGAACTGGGCCGCCGCTTGAAAGATAAAAGCCCAGTTTTAGCCGAGTGCTTTAACTTGATGTCACGGGATGAAGCCCGTCATGCTGGCTTTTTGAACAAAGCGATGTCAGACTTTAATCTTTCCTTAGATTTAGGGTTTTTGACTAAGAGCCGCGATTACACCTTCTTTAAGCCAAAGTTTATTTTCTACGCCACATATCTTTCAGAAAAAATTGGTTATTGGCGTTATATCACCATTTATCGTCACTTAGAAGCACATCCCGAAGACCGGATTTATCCCATTTTCCGCTTCTTTGAAAACTGGTGTCAGGATGAAAACCGTCATGGTGATTTCTTTGATGCAGTCATGCAATCTCAACCACAAATGTTGAATGATTGGAAGGCGAAGCTATGGAGTCGCTTCTTCCTGTTGTCAGTGTTTGTCACGATGTATCTCAATGACCTGCAACGCAAAGACTTTTATGCTTCTCTAGGATTGGATGCACGGGAATATGACATCCATGTGATCAAAAAGACCAATGAAACTGCAGGAAGAGTTTTCCCATTGATGCTGGATGTTGATAATCCAGAGTTTTATCAACGCTTGGATATTTGTGTTGAGAAGATGGCAAAATTAAATGCGATCGCCAACTCTCAAACTCCTAAATTCCTGCAATTCTTCCAGAAGTTGCCAACTCTCGCCTCTATTGGTTGGCATATGGTTAAGCTGTACCTCATGAAACCCATTGATGCGGTTTCTGCTCAAGGTATGGCCCGCTAGTTAATTAGGATTTGACAAAATTTTGAGTGGTTCTGTGTGAATAGAACCACTTTTTTTGTGTCACTTTTTGCTCATATTAATCTTGTACTTTAAATAGATAACCGCAAGATTATGCTGTTTAGCATCAGGAGGAGTAAATGAGTCAGGCAATTGGACGTACTTGCTGGGCGATCGCAGAAGGTTACATTCCGGCTTATAGTACTGGCCCAGAACCCCAGTTTATTAGTCATGAAACAGTGTGTATTTTAAATGCTGGTGACCAAGATGCTTATGTAGAAATCACGATTTACTATAGCGATAGGGAACCTGTAGGTGCTTACAAAATCACAGTACCTGCAAGACGAACAAAACATATTCGCTTTAATGATCTCAAAGATCCAGAACCCATTCCTCACGATACTGATTTTGCTAGTGTCATTCAGTCAGATGTGCCAATTGTGGTGCAGCATACTCGCTTAGATTCACGACAAGCAGAAAATGCTCTTCTCAGCACAATCGCTTACGCCCATAATTAAATTTAGTTATTTTTTTGAGACAATGCTGGATAGCAATAGCTAGTTTCAAATAATGTAATTTATACCAGCACAAATATATGAGTAAGGGCGCACATCTGTGCGTCCTTACAAATCATTGATGTGTTGCAAGGTCTGGAAAATTCGTATTATAAGTATTTTGAAATAAATATCCTGTGTAGGGTAGGAATACTAATAAATATTTCGCCACAACAGATGCAAACAGATAAATACTGCTATCAGAAAAGTCTAAACAATCAATTATTTAATTCCTACAACCCAAGCCAAAGTAAGGGTACAAAAATTTCATACGCTGATAATAATCAGTAGTTAACGCGCAATTTTAGCCGTCTTACATGGAAAATAACGTTATTTTGCGGCTTTTTCTTCACTTCTAAAAGCAAATGTGACATTAGGCAAATTTTTTCAAAGTTGCAGGCTAATTACAAATTAAACCTGAGATAATGTGCCTTTAAGTTCTATGGCAATCTTCAGCAAGTCTTGAGCATTTCTCAAAAATAATATTCTCGGCTACTTTCACAAGTTCAGAATCTTGATTTTGCATGTTGAATTAATATCTAACAAAACTATATGGGCAGTAATCCAATTGTCTTAATTCACGGCTACTCTGCTTCTGGTGAATCTTTCAAAGTGTGGGAAAAAAAGCTAGAAGCGCGTGGCTACGATGTCTCAACTATCCACGTCTGTAGCTATGTAACCCTGACTAACGAAGTCACAATTAAAGATATTGCTGAAGGTTTTGATCGGGCATTATCTATAGAGGGAGGGTTAGACCCAGATCAGGAATTTGATGCGATCGTTCACTCAACTGGGATGCTGGTAATTCGCGCTTGGTTGACTGCTTACTCACAAAAGCGACGGAATCGGCTTAAGCACTTGATTGGGCTAGCACCCGCTACCTTCGGTTCTCCCTTGGCTCATAAGGGACGGAGTTGGTTAGGTGCAATGTTTAAAGGAAACAAGGAGTTTGGCCCCGACTTTTTAGAAGCAGGGGATTTAGTTTTGGATGGATTGGAACTAGGAAGCAAATTTACTTGGGATTTGGCGCATAAAGATTTATTTGGCAGTGAAATATTCTATGGGAACAAAAATGATACCCCTTATGTATTTACCTTCTGTGGTACAAGTCCCTATAGCGGTTTAGCCAAATTAGTCAGCGATCCCGGAACTGATGGTACTGTGCGCTGGGCGGGTTGTGGTTTAAATAGCCGCAAGATTGTACTTGACTTAACCAAGCAGCAGGAGGAAGAGCAACGAATCGATTTTGATGGTTCAAAGAACGAAGGTATCGCACCCACAGTATTAGTTGAGGATGTAAATCACCAGACAATTATGAGCAATCCTCGCAATGAACTAGTGGATGCAGTTTGTGAAGCACTGCAATTCACCCCCGAAAATAAGATTCAGGATTGGTACAAAAAAACTACTGAGAAGCTCACACCGAAGAATATTGATTTGTGGCAGCAGTTTGTTGTTCGTGCAGTGGATGAACGTGACGATCCAATTCCTGATTACCACATTCAGGTATTTACCCAAGGTAATGATAATTTCCAAGCCATAGATAATTTTGCTGCCAACGTACATACATATAGTGGAGATAAAAGTCTTCGCTGCTTCTATGTCAACTTAAATCGGATTCTCAATCCCCAAAATTTGCAGCAACCCACGAATTTGCCAAATTTAATGATGCGCGTTATTGCATCATCAGGCTCACAGTTAATTGACTATCTGGGTGTTAATAACAAGGGAGAATGGGATGCACAGATGGATATCTCATACCTACTACGGGAATCCAAAGTGAGACTTTTCTGGCCCTTTACAACCACTTTGATTGAATTAAAGCTAAATCGAGAACCTCGCAAAGATGTTGCCAAGTTTTTACAGCGGTTACAGTCTATGAAACAATAAGTTGCGACTTGTTCTTTTCATCAATCAGGTTACGTGAGAGCTAAAAACTTGATTTTGGGTAGATTAGGTTTTGCTATTCTCAACCCAACCTACCAATTTTGATATGCTTTCGTCAATTTTAAACAGTTGATTGAGTTAGTAGAAAATAGCGCTTTTATTTACCAAATCTACGATCTATATCATCCGCTTGAGAACCACCGCGAGTAGAGTTAATTCTTAAAGAGGCCCGATCTTTAGAAAGGTTATAGGTTAAAGGTTTTGTTTTAGAGATGCGGGCTTCACCTTCTTTGGCTAAAGTTTGAGGTGGGTATTTAATCATTAAAGCTTTAATCGCCTCAATTCTTTTAGGTACTGCTGGATGACCTGAATCGGCTTCAGAACCTGGCATTTGAGATAGAACTTGCATAACTCGCAGACATCCTTCAGGATCAAAGCCGGCTTTTACAGAAGCTATATAGCCTATTTCATCAGCTTCAAATTCGTGTTGTCTCTCTTGCTCAGCTAGGCGTTGTTCTAGTTCTTTTTTCTTTCTTTCAATAATCTCATTGATGCGTTTTTGTGAATCTGCTTGGCGTTGCACACCTTGATTACCCAGCACCGAACCTAAGAGTCCACCAACAGTTCCTCCGACTACGCGATTCACTACAGCACCACTAACAACAGCCGCCGTTGACTCTTCATTTGCTGCTTGTTGTTCTCCTAAAACTTCTCTTTTTGCTTCTTCTTCTATCTTGGCAATTAACTCATTTTTTTGTGCTACACCAATTGCAATGTGCCGTTTAGCATGGTGACCCATTTCATGGGCAACTACACAAGCTAATGCAGAAGAATCACCAGCTAATTGGTCAAGGATACCATCATAAACCGCTATGAGATTGACATCGGTTGCAAATGCATTCACATCATATTTAGGAATAGTCACAATTCGCCAAGGTCGATTATCAAATTCATTAGCACGTGCAATTCTATCTATCACTCGATAAAGGGCATAAAAATCTTCAGGAAGTTGCTTTTTTGCCTGCTCATAATTGGAAGAGGATGTGGGGGCTGGTTTTTTTGGCGTGGCTGGTTTAGCTAATACTGGAAGTGTTGCAGATAACAAAAATAGGCACAAAGAACCACTAGTCAGGAGTTTAGTTTTCCAGTTGCTCATGATTTTCAGTATTTTGATATTTGGAATTTATTTTATACAATAGAGCAATTATATACTGTAAGGCTCAATTTTGTAGATATGCTGCCTTATAGTGCGTTCTTCTCCCTTATAGCGATTCTTCGGTTGGTAATTTACATTAAAAAATTTACTAACTTTTGTAAAAAAAGATATATGCATACTTAAATAAATAGAGAGGCTATATACAGCAGATTCCAAGTTAGTAAGGTACAGATAATTGTAAGGGCACGGCAGTACCGTGCCCCTAGCCGCGTACCTCATTTACCTGAAATACGCTGTATATTCTTCTGTCACTTTCCCAGAAATCAATACAAGCTATACTATTGAAAAAAATCGCTTTTGTATTTGTTATTAGAAAAGAATCACGCGTAGACGTAGTCCGTCGTAGACATCGC
The DNA here is from genome assembly GCF_014696315.1 of Calothrix membranacea FACHB-236. Taxonomy (GTDB): domain Bacteria; phylum Cyanobacteriota; class Cyanobacteriia; order Cyanobacteriales; family Nostocaceae; genus Aulosira; species Aulosira membranacea. The sequence continues at coordinate 30,133 of NZ_JACJPX010000038.1, read as the reverse complement.
CTACTATACAAAAGCTCTAGAATTCACACATGGCAAAAGTTTCCCGAGAGTGGCAAAACAAAAATAACTAAGAATTACCTATTATTTTGACCCATCTAAGCGTCGTTGCCATTCACTGTCAATTTGTGCAGAACGCTCAAATTCCTGTTCCAGTAAATCAGTCTCGCTAGAGTACACCAAATCTTCTTTACTAATCACTTTTTCTGCAGCAAACTGGCGAGCGTAGTCAATCTTGTGCTGTAGATTTGCATCCACATCTGTTAATAGTCTGGCACGAGAAAGGCGATCGCGGTTACGTGCGGTAATTTGACGATTGCGCCACTGAATCCAAAAATAACGCAGTAATGGTATACCTAAAAAGCCTGTTCCATAAGCTAACAGTAGCCAGTAAATGCTTTGTACAAAAGCTACTAACCCGCCTAATTGTGCTGCAACAGTACCATCTCTTAACAGACTTCCCAGTACTAAGGCTCCCACAAAATTGAGTATGCCTAACCCAGCACTGAGCATAATTTGTCCCGAACCTGCTGCACTAAAACGCCATAGTGATTCCTCTAAATACACAGGAATAGATTGACGACGCTGGGTGCTAGCTCTAACTTGTAATTCTGGAAAGTAATAAACAATTTGCCCTTCTGGACTTACTTCTGGTTGCCCATTAAACCTTGTAAGTACGGGTAACATATAATCTTCGTACTCTTGTTGATATTTTTCACCAAGATGATCCAAATAAGGAGCGATTTGTTCTGCTACCACTGCGCCACGATGATTGCGAATCACAGCAGCAATTTCTTGCCAACGGCGTTCTTCTAAGTTGGCATTAGGATTACCATCACCAAACAAAAATGAAAATACTGCCTCCAAGAAATTTAGATTACTATTCTGGTTTCTTTCACGCCGTCGCTCCTGGTATTCGGTATGATAATTGGGGCTTAAATACCAAAATAAATCAGGAAAAAAGAAGAAGCCTCCACCCCCAGAATAACTACCTCTATTGTCGCTATCACGATCTGAGTTGAGAGAACTTTGAATTAAGAAGATGGTAATAATAATGAGGACGATAGAAACAATTAAGAAAATCCCAAAGGAAATCCTAATTAAGTAAAACAGAGTCCCCCAAACCTTTTGCCACCATTCTTGAAGGCGTAACTGCAAATATTTGTTGCGTAAAATTGCTCGAAAATTTTTAGGAAATAGGTAAACAATATCACCTGATTCTGCTACTTGTAAATGTCCGCCAGCATCAGATGCTAAAGCTAATAACCCTTGTCCAGCCTGTGCAATATTTAATCCTGCCTGGGTGGCGACATCACCAACAGTGACGCGATAACCCAGTTGTTCCACAGCCTGCATAATGGTGGGATTGGGAGTCATTGCTCTCCCCTCCTGTTAAATATCTTTACTCTCTTTCTTCAAGTATAAAGTTTTATTTGGGGTGTCTGGGGAGTGCGATCGCCAATTCCAAATTCACCTGCAAACAATTCTTTATTTTTGCGAATTTGCAGTTTTGGTTGCCGCTTCATTCATGTTAAGATTGTCTTTCTCGGCTTGGTTAAACAGAAATTTTCTGCTTGCAATATGGTTCAGTATACTCTCGCTCAAAGTCCAGAAATTATCCTCACTGTTTCTGGCAAAGACTCAGCCAAAGCCCGTGAGAAAGCAATGGATCAACTGATGGAACTGATGGATGCAGGTAAGCTACCCACAGAACTAGAAGAAGGATTTGGCCCTCAACAATTAATTGAAATTAAAGAGCCAGCCACTGATACTACTAGTGGCGAAGATGCTATTACTCAAGCTGTCCAGATTCTTAGCAACCTGGCCACACTCAAGCTCAAAGTTCAAGAATCACGTAATGAAGCCTTAGAAATTCGCAAAGCAGTTGACGTTCTGTTCTCAGATAATTCGGTGACTGAAGAGGAAATTACTCGCCTCAAAGAAGGATTCAAAGTGCTGAAGAATTTTGCCCAAGCTAATCTACGTTTCCAAGAGGCTAGAACTAAAGCCGAACAAGCACGAGAAGTTCTCGATCAGGCTTTAAAATCACCTGATAAATAGCAAGCTGGTAAATTGTGAAATACCCAGAAGTCTTAAGTAAAATTATTCCTTTTATTCACTCAGTATTTAAAACTATTGTGGTAATTGTTAATCATTAACTAAGTTAATTATGAATAACAATTACCCTCATTTCTCATCTAACTTCGTTTAGCTTTACTGATGTTAGAAGACACATTGGCAGAGTTAGCATTTGCTGTGACGTTTTCAGCACTCACTTTCTCCCCACTCATGCTTTGCCTATAATATTGCTGATAGTACTGATAAGAAACAGGCGCAGCATCTTTAGACTTATTAGCTATCATCCCTAAAAGAGGAGTGCCAGAAATTTGAATTTGTTCTAATGCTTGCTGTAATGCAGTACGCTTGAGATTGCCTAAACCTGCAACTAGTACAAGCCCATCAGTATTGGCTGCTAATAAGTAAGCATCTCCAAATCCTAAAAGTGGAGGCGTGTCATAAATGACTAAGTCAAAACTAACTTGCAATTCCTCCATCAAATTCTGCATTTTTTGAGACGCAAGTAACCGCATCGAGTCTGGTGGAATCGGCCCTGCTGGCATCACAAACATATTATCTTCCAGGGGAGATGGCTCAATAACATTGTGCCAGTCTAAATCTTGGGAAATTACATCTGTTAACCCCTGGATGTTCATGAGTCCCACTCGATTGTGTAGGCTAGGCGCACGTAAATTGGCATCCACAAGTAATACTCGTTGTCCCATTGCTGCTGCTGCTTGTGCTAGCTGCGTCGCAATTGTAGACTTACCATCTCCTTGTCCTGCTGAACTAATTACAAGTGAGCGAATTGGCGTATCTGAACCCAAAAGCAGAATATTAGTGTAAAGAGAGCGGAAAACTTCAAAGAAAGAAGACCCTTCGGTATTTTGCACACCTCTGGAGACAGAGTCTCTCGTAGTTGCTTCTAGTTCTTTTCTTAAAGGAACTATTCCTAGTAATGGCAACCTGGTAGCATCTTTGAGTTCTTGAGAAGAGTAGAAAATATTACTGAGTTTATCTACAACTAAAGCTGTTCCTACACCCAATAGTAAACCCAATAGACCACCCAGTGCTAAGTTTCTCTTCGCACTGTCTGAAATCGCTAAAGGTTCATTGACTTTAGAAAGTTGCGGATCTAGCAGCACCCAAGGTTGTTGTTTTTGCGCTTTCTCAATTTGCAAAGCTTGTTGTTTACTTGTAAATTGAGTTAGAGCATCGTTGGCAATTTGTAATTCTCTTTGGATGTTGTCGTAATTACGGCTAATCGTTGCCAGCTTTCTAACTTCACTGTAAATATTATTGATTTTCTCATCTAGGGAGCGATCGCGCGCTGAAAGTTCTTGAATGCGGCTTTGAAAATCCTTTTGTACACGCGCTTCTTCTTGTGCCAGCAATGGAAGTAAAGATTCTTTCTTTTGTCTTAACGTCACCATTGCTGGATTTTCATCTGTAAACACGGCTGATTGTTGCTTAATCGCAATATCTGCTGCTTGAATCTGATCCAGAATCTTTTGATAACGAGCATTATCACTTAATAAAGAATTACCAGCCCTCTCTCCAGGATCTTGGGATAATTCTCGTTGTAATTCCTCATATCTAGCTACCATCTGTTCTAGCTGGACTCGATTCTCTATTCGCTGCTGGCGAAAAAGTGTCAGTTGACCAGATAGCTCTTGACTTTTCTGGGCAGGTTCAATCAAGTTATTATCCAACCGCAAATTTCGCAATTGCTCTTGCCAATATTTTAAACTCTTTTCTAATGGCTGTTTTTGTCTATCCACAAACTGAATAGCAACTTCCACATCTGATTGTCGTTCCTGCAAACTATATTGCAGATACGCATCAGCAATCAGCTTTAACACATCAGTTACTAGTTGTTGATCTGAATTCTGATATCCGATACTTATAATATTTGGTTTTGTGGATGAGATAGTTAAGTAATAGACCAGCGTGTCATAAGTGATTCCTGGGTATTGATCCCGAAGCTTTTCTACAATCGGATTTAACACCTTAGGACTCTGTAGAACCGTCATCGTCGTCTGAATTTCTTTCGTCGATTCAGGAGGTGCAATTTTATCTTGACTACTTATAGATTGAGGAACATTAGCTGTTACCTTATCCTCACCAGTCACTGGTTTGGTAAGAATATCAAAAGTTCCTTGGTAAATTGGGGGGTCTGTTTCCGCCTTAAGTACTGCTGCTGTTGCCACTAAAGCAGTTGTACCACCAATTAACAATAGTCTGCGACGCAGAACAGCTCCAACTTGACCCAGGTTTAATCCACCTTCTTCATCGTTTAACTGGGTAAAGTTGGCTTGTGATAAGGGGTGAGAATATTTTTCCGACTTCAGCATAGCATTTGTCAACTAAACTACTTATATTCCTGTAACAGGTGAATTCTTCGATTCAATCTTGGATAGGTAGTTAGATTGCTCCGAAGTAAGCTTGTGTTTTTCTGCACCCTCGTAAATCAATATAAATTTATTGACTACTTAGAAAATATATCTTAAATAGTAATATCTTTTACACAAGTAATACTTACTTTAAAAGATTTACTTTTAACAACTTGATATAAAGCTCAAATAAATTTGAATACATATACTTTAACTACAGTAGCATTACGCAAGAAGAATTGGTGAAATTCTTTAAAAGATTAAGTAGAATTTTCTTAACATCCGCCAGTTTTTCCAGTATAAATACGGTTAAATCCCTCTTAAGGTGTACATCAGTACTCATTTTGAAGGAGTAAATACACTCAAAGAATATTCTTTTCTCTACTTTTCCAAGCATCAATCAGCAGATGTAAAGCAGGTAAAATCCAGTTTTCATAAATAGCTGTAATTGCAAGCATTTATGGTTTAACACAATCATTTAGACAGAATTTACTATTCACTTAGCTCTGCTCAGAATAAATTATGAATATATATTGCAAAGCAGAGATCACTTTCTTGGCTTCATCCCTACATACTAATAAAAAAATAAAGTGTACTATAAGAATTCTATTAGCAGCTATGTATTATTTGAGATTAACTATATAACTGGGGCGCTAGGATTCGAACCTAGGGATGGCGGGACCAAAACCCGCTGCCTTACCACTTGGCTACGCCCCAATGAAGAATTGCACTCTAGATAATATAGCAGCTACTACCTGGGTGGTGTCAAGTACTTATGAGAGTTTTGTTAGGACAACTTTGTTTTCACTATGTACTACTAATATCAAGATAGTAGTTTAGTAAGAATCTTGACGACTGCCAAAGATTTGATCTCCAGGCTCTTGAGGATAAAAATTAAAGACTTCTGGAGCTATGACTCTCCACACCAAGATAAACGTTGATTGATGTCTGCCAGCGCCACTATCTAATTGCCAATCGCCTCTCGTGCCATCGCAGACCAATCAAAGTGGCTACCGAGAGCATATATCCTGGTTCTTCCATCAAGGTAAAAATAAAACCGTTAACCAATACAGTCAGCATCATCAATTTACAAAAACTATCACAGCAGAGCTTACGCCATACAATCGATGCTAGATATAGGTATGTTGCCAAGCCTAAAAAGCCGGAATCTCCCCAAATTGCAACCCAACCAAACAAAGGCGAGAAAAAGCTGGAGTCTAGATAATTACCGCGCCATACATTCCAAACCGCTTCACTACAAGGGTGAATAGTAGCGCCAAGTGGCTCTAGTAAACTTTTATACTGTTCTAGCATCCAACCACCTAATCGCCCTACAGTATGACCAGGGCCAAGTCCCAAAAACCAGTTTAATAATGATTTAAAGTAAGAAGGAATTATACGAAATGAGCTTGTTTTGAGAACAGTTGCATCACCATTAGGCCCATAAATTTCTGGTCTAATCCAAGTTTTAAATGCTCTAAAAGCTTCCAGATTTTCGATGCACCAAAATAGTATGTAACCAATGATAATTGCACTTATTATATATTGCAAGGTTAGTTTAATATCTTTGACACTAATAAAAATTAAGATTAGCCAGGCTGCAAGTAATACCATTAATGCCTGTTTGGCATCGGCTAATAAAAGTGCTATAAAAGATGCAATAACTACAGATATTCTCAGGAAAATAGGTTTGTTATTTGCACTAATAAAATAATATAAACTGAAGGACATACTCACACTAGCACCAATAACATGACCCCCTCCAGATAGATAAAAAACTCCTTGGACATTATCTTCTAAAGTCATGCTAGTTCTCTGAAGTAAACCAATTCCTAGCAATATTCTCTGGAGAATACTTAATATTACGTGAATAGTAGCAAAACCTAAGAGCCAACCTCTAAATTTTTTAAAAGTTGCTAATGAGAATGGTATACAAATAATTGTAATCAGCAAGACAAAAGGCTCCGCAAGTAGCATGAAAGCTAAGATTAAATTGATAAATCCCGCATGATTTAAAAGAGCACTTGCCGTTATTACCCCTAGCAGAAGTATGAGGGCAAACATGAGACTTTTGGTAATGATTATCTGCTTTCTGTCATGAACCCGAGTTTTGGTAATCACAATACCAAAAACAATTGGTACCACTGCGAAGTGCAGAAAATTTATGAGTGAGGGCGCACCTATAGACTCAACAATTCGAGGAAAAAAAACAGTAGCAAATGCAATTAATACTAAAACAGAGTTTTGAATGTAATTCTTAGGGTGCTTGTAAAACTCTAAGGAATTGGTGTTAGTCATGTTTTTTTCGTACTGGAATATATCAAATGATATAAATATATGATAAGCATCAATGAATCATCGCAAGTAAATATGAACGATAAAACTGAAATATGTAAATTTTTGTAGGGATAAATGTTCAAGGTTAAAGTTTTTTCTTTAAACCTTTACCCTGAAAATTCTGAATTGCCACGGAGCTACTTATTTTGAGCCTTGGCATAAATATTGATCAGTTGTTGATAATTTTTCTGGGCCGTGTACTTGGCTTCAAATTCGGATCTTGCTTCCTGTCGCATCTGAGAAAGCATAGAGGAATTGGCTAAAACCAATTCAACCTTAGCTGTTAAATCCTCAGCATCACCAGGACGAAAATGCAGTCCAGTTCGGCCAGAATCTACTAACTCTGCGATCGCGCCAATATTAGCAGCAATTACAGGAGTACCTTTGGCGAATGCTTCAACCGCCACCCGGCCAAAGGTTTCATACCATTTAGAAGGAAACACTAAAAACATCGCTTCCCCCATCAAAGCATGGACTTCTGACATTGGTCTACGTCCTAACCATTCCACCTGCGGAATGCGCTTGGTAGCTGCTATCACTTCTGCTGATAAAGGGCCATCACCAATAATCTTCAGTGGTATTTTTCCATCTAATTTTTCCCAAGCAGCAAGTAGCGTATCTAATCCCTTTTCTTCAGAAAGTCTTCCCACAAAAAGAGCATAACCACCTCTTCCTTCACCTACACCAGGATCGGGATGGACAAAATTTGGCTTAACTACAATCTTGTGTGCGGGTAACCCGCCTTGAATCATTTTCTGCCGCGCAAATTCAGTCAAAGTGATATAAATATCTACCATTTGTGTCCAAGTTTGCATTGCCCGATGCCAAGTCAGCATTGTGGCTACAGTCCCAGTTGCCATTTTGCTGTCTCGATAGCAATTATGCATGATGCCAGGATAGGGAATAAACTTTCCCAAACAGTCTTCGCATACTTGACCATCCCGAAAAAACAGCCCATTGGGGCACAGCAGTCGGTAATTACGGAGAGTTTGGACTATAGGTACACCCTGTTCTTTAGCTGCATAATAGACTGAGGGAGAAATTAAGGGAAAGAAATTTTGGATGTGAACGATATTGTAGGTAGAGTTTTGCAGTAGTTTTTTGACTATTTGGTAAGCTTCTGTTGACCAGACTGTACGCAGTGCCATTTGCACTGGAGGTATAGATTTAACACGAATATTATCTTCTTCATAGAAGTCAACATGATGGCCGTTTTCTTGCAAAATCTGCCGTTCTAACCCTTGGGATTCATCCTCTCCTCCACGAATCAGATACTTGTTGTGTACACTTAGAATTTGCATAATTAGTACCTTACTTCTCCCTCAAATAACAGTTAACGCAAATTAGAAGTGTAGAGCTTCTTGATTTGGTTTCTGGGTGGTAATTTTTTCGTAAAGCTTAATTAAATGCCGACCCTTATTTTCCCAAGAAAAGTGCTCTTGAACCCGCTTTTGTCCTGCTTGACCCAAACGAGATCGCAATTCTGCATCTTTAGCCAAATAGCTAATAGCCTCAGCTAGACTACTGACTGTTTGTTCAGGGTTTTGAGCTGGTATCTTCACACCAACTTCTGGCGTAACTTGGACAGATGGGCCTCCTAAATCTAAGCAAATCACTGGGCGACCAGCTGCCATTGCTTCTAAGCAAACCCATCCTCCGGAGTCATGGAGACTAGGATGAAGTAATACATGGCACTCACTGAGTTTACTTAAGGTTTGATCACGAGATAGCCTTCCCCAAAATTTGACTCGCTCAGTCACATTAAGTTCCGCTGCCAAAGCTTGCAGTCTTTCTTTTTCAGGGCCTTCTCCCAAAATCCAATACTCAGTATCATCAGGTAAATCTGCCAGAGCAAAGGCGCGGATTCCTAAATGTAGTCCTTTCCAATGCAGTAGTCTGGCCATACTAATGAACCGAACTGGTGAACTTAAAGGCTGAGGATACCGAGCTAGATGCTCTATTTCGTCCTGAGATATACCTGATTCCGAAAAAACTTCTACATTAACTGCTTGCATTTGGTATAGCCGCTTGGCTGTATCTTCGGTTGTGGCTCGTACCAAAATACTTCGTCGCGCAGTCAAGCGGGTAAACGGATCGATTTCACCAATTCGGTGAGCAAGAGCTCGCAAAATTTCATAGACTTTACCTTGCCAGCTAAAATCTTGCCAGAAGGCTGAAGGTGCAGCTTCTCCTCCGCCCACAGGCCCCCAGATAAAAGGTACAGGTAACAGGGAAAGAAAACTGGGAGTTGAATATCTTACATAAGTCAAATGATGTACAACATCAAAACCAATCTCACTATTTAACTGTCTCGCTTTTAAATATGCACTCAGTTGCCACCAGTAGTAGTGAGGTAGTTGACCTGCTTTCCACCAACAAGCCCATCTGGGTGGTTCACAGTAAATAAAATTAATTCCCGGTATGGGATTTTGCGCTAATTCGGCTTCAATTGGTGATTGATTATTCTCTCGTGTGAGTACCCATACCTGATGATATTTGGCTAATTCCACAACTGTGTTCCAACCAACTCCAGGTTCAGATCCCATATTTGGCATACAAGCATAGGCAGAAATCAGAATTTTTAACGGCTCCATGCCAGATTTTTTCATAGTTTTATCCATAAAAATTCAAATTTACATAAATCGAGTTAAACTTGGTTCGCTGGCAATTTCTTCATCCAAAACAGCCTGATAGATATTTTCTAAAACTGGAATTTGTCGATGCAAATCGAATTGTCTGACTATGCGTTTGGGTGAATTGAAACTAAAACGTTGCCAAAGGTGAATATCTTGTAATAGTTGCAAAATATAATGAGCCAGCTCTTGAGAATCACCTTCTTTAGCGAGCAACCCTGTTTCGTTGTGACCCACAGCTTCAGGAATTCCACCATGAGCAAAGCTAACTACTGGTAAACCGACTGCTTGTGCTTCTGCAAATACAATTCCAAATCCTTCACAATCACCAGATGCTGCTTTCACACTGGGAACGCAAAAAACTTTCGCTCGATTCATCCAATTTCTGACAACTTCTGGTGGCTGCACTCCCAGAAATTGGTAATTTTTTAGTGATGACTTTGCAGAATGCTCAAGAGCAGCACGAAGTGGGCCATCTCCTATGACTACCAATTTTACTTCCGGCATTGCTGCTTGCACTTTTGCCATTGCCTCGATCAGATATTGGCAACCCTTTTTTTCCACTAAGCGACCGACAAACAACACTATCGGTTCACGGACAAAGCTGGGGTCTGGTTGAAAGATTTTTGTATCTACGCCAATGTAGTGTACTAATATTTTGTTTGCGGGAAAACCCTGTTGAATTAGTCGGTCTTTCAAAAAATTGGATACTGCAATAAACAATTTTGTCTCTTGCTTGAGTGCTTCTCGGCGACGCAGATAAATGCGCGTAGTGATCGAGTCTTGTCGAGCATATTCATCGGTCATGGTGGCATCTAGACCATGAAAAGTCACGATGAGGGGTAAATTTAGCGATCGCGCTAATGGTAAAGCTAAAGTTCCACACACGCCAAAATGAGCGTGTATCAGCTTAGGGTTTAATTGCTGGATTTGTCGGGAAAGTTTAGGTGCATAACCTGAGTATTTAAAGATTAATTCTTTTGCAGCACCCAAAATACTGCCCTGGTTGATGACCAAAGTCCTTTCTGGTGGTAATGGTAATCCATTGATTAACCGCGCACCAACATAGTAAGGAGTAAACAACTTGAGACCTTCTCCCTGTGTCCGAATAAAGGTTTCAGATTTGGGGAGAAGGCGACCATTAAATATAACTAAATTGGAGTTGGGGGTGCTAGATTTTCCTGTCATGCGATCGCAGCATTTGAGTTAGTAGTTGTGCAAATATTAGGAAGAAACGACAGTGCGATCGCCCCAAGTGAACTCAGCCACTTGTGCCAGAAAGTTACCGGCTACTGTGGGTGTGAAATTAGCGATCGCTTGCTGGGATTTTTCACCCATTACCCTACTCAAGTGAGGATTATTAATAAACTGGCGCATAATTTCGGCTAACTTTTCCGGTTGTTCTGGATCGAATACATAGCCGTTTTCGCTATCGGTAATCAGCTCGTATGCTCCAGCTTTCTTAGAGCAGAGGACTGGTTTATTCATGATCATCGCTTCTTGCACTACCACTCCCCAAGTATCTTCTAAGGTCGGCAGTACAAAAACATCAGCTTTGCGAAAGTATGCACCCAAGCGGCTATACTCAACACGTCCCGCCCAGTGAATGCGTTCTTCTATACCATGACTTTTACTAAATGCTTGCAGTTCTTCCCTTTGTGGCCCATCCCCCACCAAGAGCAGAGTATAGTTGTCAATTCCTTGTTTCTGCAAAATCACACAGGCTTGCAGTAAGAAATGTAACCCTTTTCTCGGAACGATATGACCGATGAACAGAAAAACTGGCTGTTTCAGATCTAGTTGGGCTACCTCCATTACTTCGCTTTGTGCCATTAAAGTAATAGAGTGGGGAACTTCGTAAGGTTTGGCAAAAACACGCTCTTTTTTCGCCCCCAGCACCTCTATTAAATACTCCCTCCCTGCTTGGCTGTTGGTAATGCAAGCATCTGCTAACCAGATCATGATTCTGCGTACTAGTAATCGCGCTGGGGAATTACGATAATCTACACTAGGTGAACTACCCTCATAAGCGATAACAACTCGCCAATTCCCCCAAAATTTAAATAATATTGCCAGCACTGTCCAAAAACCAAAGGAATTTGCAAAGACAATATTAGGTTTATATTCTAATAATTCCCCGATAATATTCCAGGGTAAAAATTTGATTTTGTTATTATAGACAGGATTAGCCTTAGGTATTTTATTATCTTGATTTTGCACTAATTTGACTTTAATATGGTTGTCAAATCCTTGGGCATGTCCAGGCCAAAATGTCGCAAATACTGTGGTATCTGGAAATAATTCTGTCAACTTACTTAAGGAAGGTTGCCAGTAAAAAAAGCTGGTTGGTAGCAGCCAAGCAATTCGTAGATTACTCATCATTAAAACTAATTTTTTTGATAAAGATCATTGAAAATCGTGCGGGCATAATTTTCCGCCGAATTTTGTGCAGCAAAAGACTTGGCGAGAGTGCGATCTCCAAATTTTTCTGGTGATTCTAGTAAGAATTTAGTTAAGCCTTGAGCAATTTCCGCAGGTACAGTTGAATCTACGTTAATACCTAATTGATAATGTCTTGTCCATTCACCCATTAACCCATAATTAGAACATAGGACAGGTTTTTGAGCGGCGGCGGCTCTAATTAAAATACTACTAGTACCAACGTGACGTTGATAGGGAGCCAATACAACATCAGCTAGCTGGAAGTAAGGTTGGTTTTCTCGGTCAATGACAAATTTGTCATAAACGACAATTTGGATTGGAAGAATTTGAGAAAGCTGCTCAATTTTCTGCTTTATTTCTGGCTTTTCTTGCGCTTTTATGGGCCCCACCAGCAGCAGACAAAGCTTTTGGCAAAGATTTGCGGGTAATAAAGATATTGCTTCTAGCAGTTGATGAATGCCTTTGCGACTATCTAAAACACCAAATAAGAGAAATATTTGCCGATGAGCTTCAATACCCAAACTAGTTTTAAGTTCATCCAAATTAGATTCACTATTACTGTAAATCTGCACTGGATCTGGCAAATAAACTGCTTTGGCTGGGCTATGAAATTGGTTGAGATATCTTACAGCAAACTGATCGAGAGAGAACAGGGTTTTTAATTGGGGATGGCCGACAACTTGAGAGATGTGAAAACGCTCTTGCCAGTGTCGTACTTTATCTTTCCAAGAAAGCACAGATTCGGGGAATTCGTCGTAGTGAAATCTGGCGCGGAAGTAAAGGCCGGAAAAAGGACAAGGGAGTGGACGACGCAGCACTGTGGAGAATTGAAAGGTATCAAAGTACATGATTAGGCATTCAGTAGAGCCTAAAGCTTTGGCGTAACGATTTAATATAGTCCACTCACGTAAAGCGCGCAGCTTTTTTCGCGCAAAGGTTGTCCAAGGGCCTAGCCAAGTTACTTCCTCCTCAGTTATCGTTACGAAATTGATGCGATCGCTTCCGTCTGTTTGTGCTATTTCTACTACATCCTGATGTTGTTCTAAGAACTTCGGCATCACAACGATATCTAAGCGTCCTGGTAGTTTTTGCTCACCCCAGTAGCGGATTAAATGCTGAATATAGGCGGGATGATGACCACCTACAGATAAATCAAACAGTAGAATTCGGCGAGCATCTTGCTGGAACATGATATTAATAAAAATTGCAATTGCATAACAAAAATATTCAAAATTTTTTTGCTTCTAAACCATAGTTGCAAAACCTAATTTGATAAAGTAGTAAAAAGTTTTCCAAGTAATTTCAATTTTTTCTATAAACCCAACTGTTGATAAATAATCTTTTATTACTTCTTCATACTCACTACCTTGAATTCTTAAATAATTTGCTAATCCCTTACAAAAAAGCTTTTTACTAAGTTTTGAAAAAGCTGGAAACTTTACTCGCATCCAATAAGCAGTAATCATGTTTATTTCGGCATACATCTTCCTCTTTTTATTGATGGAAATTTCCGGATTCGAGTAAATGTTATTATGTAATCTAAAAATTCCTAATTTTTTTTTCGATACGTAACCCGTGCCTAAACCAATTGCTAAATACTTGATATAAAGATCACTAATAGCCGTCCCAGAAAATCCTTTAATTTCCGGTAGTGGAAATATTTTATCGACAATTTTTCTAGAAAAGCATAGATTGGATGTAGCAGGTACGAATTTAGGTAGTTCTGCATTGAGAATGTTATTTCTAAAATCTATTTCCTGTACTAATTTTTGAATATCTTTTTGAGTATTTTGAGCTAAATTATCCTGATTTTTAAAATTGTAGTGAATTATATCTTCCGAGTTCAGTGAAACAGATTCATGAAAAACCCAATCAATATTTTGATAATTTTTAAATAAATCAACTACTTCTGAAACTTTCTCGGGCAAATAAATATCATCAGCATCAAGTAAGCAAATGATCTCCCCTTGACTTGCAGCAAAACCTACATTTAATGCCGATGCTTGTCCACCGTTATCTTTAAATACTCGGACTATTTGATTGTCATAGCCATCAATAATATCCCTTGAATTGTCTGTTGAGCCATCATCAACAACTATCACTTCGATATAGGGATATGTTTGAGCCAAGGAGCTATCAATTGCATCGGATAAGAAGCGAGCATAGTTATAGTTGTTGATGATAATACTGACTAGCGGTTTTGCATCCATTTTCATCTCCTTTCTCATTTCAGCGCAAAACAATCAAGAAAGTAGAAGAAACACCATCATAAATCTAGGGTTTTCACCTTCTTTTTTTATTTTATCTAGGTTGCTTTATTGAGCATCTTTGCTTTTACTCTCCAGACCAACTCATCAGGATGTTTTGAAATATACTTTAACCTCTCCATATTTCTTAGTAGTGAATACTCAACTGCAACTTGAAACCGTTGCAATGGGGGCAAATTTTTTCTATAAGCTTTGAGTAAGCGACATAAGCGAGGTAATGTGTGATTATTTTGCATTGCATTAAAAGTCTTAGTACCTTCTATTCTTAAATGATTACCCCAAGTTTCATCGACATATTTTATTGTTGCTACTTGCACAGCTCTAAATATAAAATCAATGTCCATTGCATAATGTTCTTCAATATTATATAAACCTACTTTTTGATGTATAGAAGTATGATAAAAATATGCAGAAGGATTCACTGGAAAAGGATTTTTCCAAGGGCCAACAAGCAATTCAGATAACTTCATTTTTTTAGGCTTATTAACATGCTCAAGTTCCCCAGCATCATTTAAAACATTACAATTAGCTACAAGGAAACTTGGTTCTGGGAGGTTTTTAAAATGCTCTAATGCTTTATTTAAAACATTAGGTTCATAGTAATCATCTACATTCAAAAAATTGATAATTTCTCCTTTAGCCATTGCAATACCTTTATTCATTGCATCTGACTGACCTTGATCTTTTTCAGAAATCCATCGGATGTGTGAATATTTCTCTGCATATTGTTTAATAATTTCTACAGTTCTGTCTTTTGAGCCACCATCTACAATGATGTGTTCAATATCGGGACAACTTTGGTCAATTACAACTTTGATGCATGTTTCAATGAATCGTTCGCCGTTATAAACTGGGGTAATAATGCTAATCATTTTATTTACCGGATAAATACTATTTGTTTTTTACTTTAAAAGTATTAATAAACTCTGTAGATTTTGAAAAACAGAGTTTTTTATTGGGTTAGATTTTTCAATCTTACAGTTATCGCTGTTCTATTTTAAAAAACTCCAGTTGTGAACTAAGAAGAAGTTTAAATACTTTCTAGGCGTAAGCTGCTTTGAATGAATTCACTCAGTTGTTGAGCGCGAATTTCAAAAGTATGAGATTGCAAAGTTCGGCGTTGGCCTGCTAAGGCAATTTTTTGACGCTCATCCTCATGTTCTAAAAGATAATTTATTTTTTCTACTGCTTCTTCAGCATTACGATAAGTTACAACTTCAACATCTGGTTCAAATATTTCGTGTAAGTTATCTTGCCAATCAGTTAAAAGGCAAGTTCCTATCCCTGTAGCTTCATACATCCGCATATTAGATGCAAACTTAGCAGATATATCAATATGGTTATTAAGTGTTACATTAGACTCATACAATTTTTGGTACATTGATACACCAAAAATAGATGGATGTGAGCGATATGCAATACTCGGATCGACATAGTGAGATAGGCTAGGGCGATTTGATTCGTGACAGTAAGCTTTGATTTTTGGTATAGACTGATATAGAGAGTTAAGTCCCGATATATGTTTTGTAGACTGAATGAAATCGTATAATTCTTGCTTTAAAGGGAGTAATACTTTTTGTACTTTTGAAGGTTGAGAAATATTTGCCCAAATTTGTAAGTTAGTGTGTGCAACTAAGGTGTTTAAGAGTTTCTCTCTTTGGTTATGCAAACCTTTACGTTTGACAACAGATCCAATAAATGAAAAATCTATTTTTTGCTGAGGGATTTTGTCTATTTTATCTAAAATTCTAGGTTCAAAAGCATGACACATATATTCCGAATGATGTCCAGAATTACGAAACTGTTCCACCAAAATAGGAATATTTGAGAGTACTAAATCAAATTCTTTAAAAACATCCATCTTACCATATGGAGGCGCACCGCACCACCCAATCACAAGTTTAATATTAGGACACTCACGACGAAGAAATCTCAGAAATTCAGCAGAAAAGCTATTATAATCAAATATAAAAATTATATCTGGTTGAAAGTGCTTTACTTGAGCAAGTTGGATATCAGTTAACCAAGTTTTTTGGTTATAACTTACTCCATTCTCTCTGGCCCAAGCTTTTTGCATTGGTTCTGCATTAGCAACATTTTCCCATACTTCATATCCCAATTTACCAAGGGCATGAGTCCAAAAATCTGCCCACATATAACAGTCAGCCATAAGTTCTTGGTACTGTATGATGTAAGACTTATTTTTCAGATCTAGACGTTGATCGTAGAACTGCTTGATGTAGGCAGGATAGTGAGTAGTAAGACGAATTAGGCGCATTTTTATTACTAATAATTCAGTGCATTTAGATGAAAAATATTATCCTTCTATAGACAATTTCATTACTTTTAACAGACTATTTTTTTCTCTTTCCCATGTAAATAACTCTTTCGCTCTTTGCCACCCAGCAAAGCCCATTTTTGAGCGCAAATTGGCATCTTGTGCCAGTAATACAATTTTCTGTGCCATATCCAGGCAATCTCCTTCACTTACCAAAAAGCCTGACTTTTGATCTACAACAGCCTCAGGAATCCCTGCATGGCTAGTGGCAACAACAGGCAGCCCACAGGCCATTGCTTCTAAAATGGATACTGGTAAACCTTCTTCATCTCCAGTGTCTGGGTCAACTATACTGTGCTGTAGAAAAATGTCTGCTTGTTTTATGTACTGCTGAACAAATTCATTTGGTTGACCTCCATGCAAGGTCACTTTCTCAGCAAGATTTAATCCCTGGATAAATTGTCTCACTGCAGGTAACATCTCTCCCGTACCAATGTAATCTAGGTGCAAATTTGGGTATACTTGCACTGCTTGACGGAAAGCTTCTAAAAGTAAAATGGGTGCTTTCTTTGGTACCATGCGACCTACAGCTAAACAACGGATTATCTCGTTTTTTGATCTTATTAGAGGCTCATCTGGTACATCTACACCACAGGGAATAACATGTACTTTCTCAGGGTCTAAGCCTAAATCTATAAGTTTTGCCCTACTTACCTGATTTATAGTAATGATTCCTGCTGCTTGTTTGTAATGTAAATATTCTTTTTGCCAGGATGGATCGCTTAACATTTCTGAAACATCTTTACCATGTGCATGGGCAAAATAGGGAATTCCTAATTTTTGGGCTACTTGAAAAAAACCAAAAGAATAATTTAGGTATTCACCCAAAATTACTTTGACTTTATGTTTTTTAAGAAAATGTTGTACAGCACATTTGGCAGCAGATGTACGTACCAATTTCTTAATACTTATATGAGGGTTGTAATTATATAGATCACCAACTACTAATTTCGGACAATCAACACTCCAATATCCTGCATAAGGTTTAGCATCATTATTTGCTATTACTACTGTTTTACCTGGATATAGATCTTCCATATGCCGCTTGATAAAAGTTTCTGAGCGAGTACCAATGTGAGGAGCTGCTATGGCAAGTGATTTATTCATAGGTCTGAGAATTACTTTTTCTAATATTAAGAGATTACTATGTTTTTTGATGCAGACTGATTCACTTCATAAGTATAAAAATTTTATCATATAAATTATTTATTGAAATTTTGGTAAATTCTTCGTTGTCTACAATTTATTCAATTATTTAAAGTATATAAAGGTTTTATTTTGCACTACTCTAATTAAAAGATAAATACATTCATTTTTGCTTTTTAAATTCCCTTAATACGCCCAAGTATAAATCCTTTTGACGGAATATATAAAACATTAATAGAACATATACTAAACTCATTACAAGAGCATAAATAATTAACCCTATCCACATTGGTATGCTTGATATGATGGCAATTTTGATTGCACATAATAATGCACTAGATATTACAGAGGAAATAAATATTTGCTTTACAGCTTTTAAGACATCAAAGAAACTAATAGATGTACCTCTTGTTGCATAGTAAATGCATGGAGCAGCTTGTAAAAACATTGCAATCGTATAAGATAAAGCAACTCCGTAAGCTTGAAAAGGTAAACCGATAAAGAATGATGCCACAATTAAGGATGAGGAGAATAAACCCCACTTAAACATCTGCTGAGTTTTTCCCCGGGAAATGAAAAGCCAACCAGTCGTATTGCAAATAGGCTGAACTAGTGCAGAAATACTTAACAATCTAAAGATAGCGACAGCACCTTGCCATTGAGAGCCAAGTAGGGTTCCAATAATTTCCTCTGCAGCCACAATCATAAAAGTAATTGTAGGCATAGTCAGAAAAGCAACTATTGATAAAGCTTTTAGGTAGTAATATCTAAATTTTTCTGGTTCCTGTTGCAATCTACTTAAGCTAGGAATAGCAACACGAGTAATAGGTGCATTAATTTGGTTAAGGGGTAGAAGTAATAATTGATAAGCTTTAGCGTATAAACCTAACTGTTGAGCACCCCAAGAACGTCCAATTAGTACATTGTCTAAGTTTCGGGCAAAATAGTTCACTGTACTAAAAGCTGTTAAGTGTCCACCAAAAGCTAACATTGAGCCTACACCCACTAACCTTGCAGTCAAGCCAGGACGCCAAGCACAGGCTATCCACAGTCCTACAGTACTAATAACTCCACTTACCAGAGGCATAATAACTAATGCCCAATAACCCAATCCATAAAAAGCTGCAATGATCGCAGCTACTATGCTGAGAAACGTAGCAAGAACATCGTTAAACATCAGCACTTTGTACTGCATTTGGCGATTGAGCAAAGCTGAGTGTTGAACACCTAATCCACTAATAATGAATCCACTTGCCAAAACCAAGGTAATCCATATCAAACGAGGTTCATGATAAAACTCAGCAATTGCAGGCGTGATCGCAACTGTGATTAAAGCTGTGACAACACTCAAACCTACATTTACCCAAAATAGAGTACTGACCTGCTCATGATTAATCTCTTCCTTTTGGACAGTCGCCATTGACAATCCCAAATCTTTGAACAAGGTAACAAACCCTGTAACAGCAGTCACCATTCCGACCAAACCATAATCTTGCGGTGTCAGCAATCTGGCTAAAACTACGTTAGATACTAAAGTCAAGCCAAACTTGGCAATTTGAGCAACCATTGTGATTGCACCACCCCGCACAGAGCGACCTTTTAGATCGGCTTTGAGATGATCGGTATTAAAGTACTGTTGTTGCTTTTCATTAGAAGAAAGATTTTTCATGAATCTAGGTTAGGTTGAAGATGATTGTCACTTCCCTGAGTCCAAAATTAGTATTTGTCTTTCAATATTCATACCAATTGAACATAGCTGTTAGTGGTGTTTACCAATTGTGGAATACACCTCAGCTACAGTTTTCTATTTTGATTACATCTGAAAATTCTCAAATTTTAGGTCGTTCAATCTCCGCTTCCTTGAAGGAAGACTTCTGCAAGACGGCTGGATGAGAGTAACTGTTTTGTGGCTAGCCACATAAATGGTGGAATTGTTGTCATATAACGGCTCCAGAGACGACGCGGTTCTTGAATCCAGCGATAAAGCCACTCAAAGCCTAATTCTCTAACCATACGTGGTGCTCGCTTATGGATACCTGCGTAAACTGGAAAAACTCCACCGACTCCAATCATTACAGCTTGGATTTTACCTTTGTGCTGAGCCATCCAGTTTTCTTGTTTTGGACATCCTAAAGATACAAATACTAGACCAGCACCACTTTTATTGATTTTATTGATCAAATCTGCGTCTTCAGTTTCTGTCAGAGGACGGAAAGGTAAGGGTTCCATTGCTGCTATTTTCAGGTGAGGAAATTCTTGATCCAGCCTTTTCCGCATTCTTGCCAGGATTTCTGTTTGGGAACCCAAAAAGTAAACACTGATATTTTGTGTTTGAGCTAGCTGGCATAATCCTTGTAAGATATCCATTCCTGCTACGCGATCTTGGGAGTGCGCTCCCATCCGCCGCATCATCCAGACTAAAGGCATCCCATCAGGAGTGACGACATCTGCATTTTTTAATACATTAGCAAACTCTGGATTCCAATGACCCTCCATGAGCATATGTACATTGGCTACGCAGACTGTTCTACTCTCGTGGGCGATCGCCCACTTCATTATTGTTTGTATTTGATTTTCAAAAGTTAATGCAGTAATGGGAAAATCCAGAACTTTTTGAGTAGGTACTAATGTTACCTCTCCCATAAATTCCTCCTGTGTCAAAAATCCTAAACATCAATTAGTACATTGCCAACTGTGGAACAATCAGGTGATCCTATTGCTGACTTTCTTCTCAGTTCTTGGCATGGTCTGACTCATACACATGGAGATGCAATAGCTTTATCCGTAAGTTTCTGGTTACCCTGGTATTTTTAAAACATGCGTTCCTCGTATCTTAGTTTACAAGCTGATCTGAGGCTTTTCCCAAAATTTACTATAAACTTTATGGTTACTTTATAATTGCTTTGTAAATTCTTTACACAAGTATTACATTTTATGTAAATATCATGAACTGAATAATATTTCACTGCTAAACAGCAGCATCACGTAGAACATCTGAGAAATGATACTGTTCAGCTTCCACTGTAGAGAATGTAGAGATGTAAAATCTCAATGTATTTCTCAAAAGAGAGATTAACAGTTACTAAAGTGGTAGTGAATTAATATACATTTTGCTACAGTATATTTTTGTGATTGGTATTCAATTTGCATGATTATCTAGAGATTGCCTCATAATCTATAGCTGCTTGTGGGTGCTTTGATAGTCAGAAATTAGCTGAATTTGGTATCAAACTAAAGCCAAAAATCAAAACTTGTGTACACTGAATAATTATTTGTGTGCATGTATTACGTTTCAAATTATAAAGTATTAATTTCCACACAAAGGTAAATTCGCTTTCCTAATTAGCTAACGACTACCTAACCCAGTAATAGTTCCTTTGGGTGTTGCAGATAGCTTTCCGTACATTGCTAACATAGACTAAGCGGATTGTAAACGCTTTTTAACCTGATATTTATGACATTTATGATGCAATTAGAAGCATCATCTACCTTAATGTTGATTTCACTATTTAAATTTGATTTAAAATTCAATTTTTAATTTAATAAGTTAATAATTTTTGTTTATATTTTAGGCAATTATTTTTTAAATTTATATTTTTTGTAGTTGCAACTCAATAAAAAAGGAGAAGATAAATTTTTCTTCTCCCTTACCGCTGTTATTTATATTGTCAATATTGTCAGATTTTTGATTTTCTTTCAGCCTTTTTCGCAACATCTGCCTTTGCTTTTTAAGTTGTCGTTGTCTTGCTGAACCACCTTTACCTTTATCATTCCTTCCTTCTCGGCGAGGAGATTCCCATCTTTTTAATCTCATATTCTTTAGTCTCTTTGGAACTGGAAAATCGTAAATACTGGTGAGTGTAACTTAATGTAGGCACAAAGTTAATCACTTAAATTGTGATTAAGTAAGAATTACTACATTTTACTAGTGCTTAATAACTATATTAGCATTAAATCTTAATAATTAGTTAGCCATGAATAAATTACCGTATTAATCCTGAGATTATATATCCTACAATACTTGCATTCTAAGTTAAATAGCTTAACTAAACTGTAAAATTAGCTACTTATTGTGGAAAACTCCTTACTCTTTATTTTGATATTTACGGTTTCGTAACTTAGATATTGAATACCATGATGTATGGAATGCAGATAGTATCATTTCAAAACCTAGACGCAGTTGTCTCTTGTATAGTTTCCTCATGCCAAACAAATAATTGGCATTGCCAGCATCAAGCCTATTAAGGGACTTATAGCTAAAAAAATATCGCATCACCTATGTAAACAGGGGAGCAGGGGAAGTAAAATTTCGTGTTAAGTTCAGAAATTGGAATAATTTATTTTTTGTAGTTTCCTAACGCTAACGTTGGCAACACATAACGCATTACCCTAAAGCTAAAAGCAAAACAAGATAATTTGATAACTTTTGCTAGAGAAAGCCAATCAGGAAAACTGCTGATAACTCGATTATTTTTACAGTGGGCAGGAGGAGAATCGAACTCCTATGACCGCAAGGTCGCCACATTTTGAGTGTGGTGCGTCTACCAGTTTCGCCACCCGCCCTTAGATGCAACTTTACTAATATACACTATTTGAGAGTTTTTCAACAAGGATGGAAAATTATTTTTGGTATGAATTTACTAAAGTAGAATCGATATCCTCTAGTTTGGCACAGCCACTCAGTGCCATAGCTAAACTTAACTCATCCTGTAGCAGCGAAATGATATGGGATGCACCAGCTTTTCCGGCTACTGCTAGTCCCCATAAAATCGGTCGTCCGATAAGTACAGCTTTTGCGCCTAATGCTAAGGCTTTGAGAATATCTGTACCACGACGGATACCACCATCCATCAAGATTTCGACTTTACCATCTACGGCGACCACAATCTCAGCTAAAGCATCTAAAGATGCGATCGCACCATCCAATTGTCTGCCACCATGATTGGAGACAACTATTGCTTGGACTCCGCACTCGACTGCACGTATGGCATCATCTCCCCGTAATATACCTTTTATTACCAAAGGTAGAGGGCAAATTGATTGCAACCATGCTATGTCATCCCAAGTTAGTGCCGGGTTGAGTTGTTGAGCAAAATAGGTAAATAAGCCGGATTCACCTTGTGTATGGGGAATATCCAAGCCTGAGATGGTTGCAAGATTGGCGGCGTGTAAACCAGGGGGTAAGGAAAATTCGTTACGCTGATCTTGTTCGCGTCTTCCCAACATGGGAGCATCTACAGTTAAACAAAGTGCTTTGTAACCTGCGTTATAAGCTCTTTCGACTAAAGCGCGAGTTAAGCCTCTATCTTTATGGATGTAAAGTTGGAACCATTGCAAGGCATCAGGGAAATGTTGCCGTATTTCTGCAACTTCTTCAATAGTTTTAGTCGCCAAAGTACTGAGAACCATACCCACACCTGCTGCAGCTGCAGCTGTGGCGGTAGCGATTTCTCCGTCTGGATGAGCTAGACATTGAAATGCCATTGGTGCAATGAGTAGGGGTAGGGCGAGAGGTTGCCCTAGGATGGAGGTAGATAAATTGCGATCGCTCACATCTACTAACATGCGCGGACGCAACTTTAAACGCTCGAATGCAGCGCGGTTATCTCGTAATGTAATTTCATCTCCAGCACCGCTACTGTAATAATCAAGCGCCATCTGCGATAGCTGCTGTTTTGCTAGCTGTTCGTATTCAAAAAGGTTTATCGGTTGCAAGTGATTGTCAGTTTTGGCTAGGCGTTCGGTATTTTAATATCTCACGCTTTCGACCTTAGTCGTTCCCGCGGGGTAGGCGCAGAGGCGCAAAGAAGAAGACGAGATTTAAAATGCTCGCTTTTCTTGTTTTGACCACTCTTACCAATTTCGCCATCCGCCTTTGGGTGTAAGTTCGGTTGGTTTATGGTTATGCAATAAGTTTTGATATTCTTTGCTACTTGCCCATCTGTCAATTTCTCTGGCTCGCAGTACTGGTACTGGGTGAGTTAATTGTGCTGTGCGGGCGGCTTTAACCATTTCGCCGAGTTCGTTCTTGCTAATATCATCGTAGGCACGGGCTTGGTCAACAAAGGCATCGAGGTTGAGTTGCGGTGCTAAAGTTGGCGAACCACCAGCCAACTTCATCAATACTGACATCACAACTTTGGGATCTTGGGTGGCTAACAATGCGGCGCGATCGCAAGTAAACTCAGCACAGCGTACCCATTCTAACAGTTGTGTTTGTATTGCTTGGGCAATGAAAGAGCCGACGTTAGGTAATATTGCGGCTGCTAAGATAAGTAAATTTACAGGGGTTAGATAAACACTATGATCGCATTTAAGATGTCCTAATTCATGGGCAATTACAGCTTGGATTTCTTCTGGTGTGAGGATATCGATTAAAGAGGTATGCACGACAATGAAAGGTTGCTGACCTCGCATTGCAAAGGTATAGGCATTAGGGGCTGGATGTTGCCTAATATATAACTGGGGAGGTTCTATATCTAAGATTTTGCAAGCTTCTAACAGCAATTTGTATAAATCTGGTAGTTGTTTTTCACCTACCAGAACGCTAGAGGCAATATTTTCTACATAAAAAACCTGCTCTGCCATTGGCCCTAGCAGATTCCGCACCATCATATCTAAACCTGGGATCTGTTTGAGAGTTTTTGTAGCTTCCAAGTCTAAGGGATGACGAAATGAATCAGCTTTTAAACCAATCAGCGGTGTTTTTAATGACATGGTGTGAGAAGCATAAAAGGGAATGGGGCATCGGGCATGGCGCATCAGGCATTGGAGTAAAAATTTCTCCCTCTGCTCCTCTGCTCCCTCTGCTTTTTCCTAGCCCCTAGTCCCCAGTATAACGATTTAACAGGGTGGGAATTACCACCTACTGATTAGGACTGAATCGAGGCGGGGGAATTATTAGTGCTAGAAGCTGAGCCATCTGTGGATGGTTCGCCTATACGCATAATTTTCGCACCCAGCTGTTGCAACTTGAGATCGAGTTGATCGTAGCCGCGATCAAGGTGGTGTAAACCCTGAATTGTAGTTGTGCCCTCTGCTGCCAACCCTGCTAAGACTAGCGCTGCTGATGCCCGCAAGTCTGTGCCTAATACTGGTGCGCCTGATAACACTGGCACCCCTCGAACGAAGGCAGTATTACCTTTGACACGAATATCAGCCCCTAAACGATTTAATTCGGAAGCATGACGTAAGCGATTTTCAAACACAGATTCGTTAATCAGGCTGTCACCTTCTGCCAAAGTCAGCAAAGCCATAAACGGCGCTTGCATATCTGTGGGAAAGCCTGGATGAGGTAGAGTTTCAATATCGGTGGCTTTGAGGGTGGTTGCTGGGAGAATCCGTAAGCAATCAGGCGCTTCTTCAATGATAGTTACGCCAATATCGCGTAACTTGGCAATGACTGGGGTTAAATGCTCGGCACAGACTCGTGAAAGAACCAGTTCTGAGCGAGTAATCGCGCCTGCAACTAAAAATGTTCCAGCTTCAATGCGATCGGGAATAATGCTGTATTCCGCCGAATGTAACTTGGACACCCCAACGATGGTAATTGTACTGGAGCCAGCACCTTGAATTTTGGCTCCCATCGCGTTACAGAAATTTGCCAGATCCACTACTTCTGGTTCCCGTGCGGCGTTTTCGATGATGGTTTCACCATCTGCAAGAGTAGCAGCCATCATCAAGGTTTCCGTTGCGCCAACACTGGGGGTATCCAGATAAATTTTGGCTCCTTTTAATCTGCCATTACTCCCAGGAACATAAGCATTACAAATACCATGTTCAATCTGGACTTCAGCTCCCATCGCTTGCAGTCCTCGGACATGCAAATCAACTGGTCTAGCTCCAATTGCACAACCTCCTGGTAATGGCATCTGAGCTACTCCCAGCCTTGCCAAAATTGGCCCAATGGCAAAAAAACTTGCCCGTAGTTGGGTGACTAATTCGTAGGGAGCCTTGGAAGTGGTAATTTCACTGGCATTGATATCTAAAATGTCGCCGTTGCGTGTGAGGCGAATGCCCAAAGCAGATAACACCTCACCCATCCGTTCCACATCCGCTAATAAAGGGACATTATGGATACGGCAATCTCCTGAACATAGCAAGGTTCCAGCCATGATTACCAGTGCTGAATTTTTCGCCCCGCTAATTTTTACATGACCCCGCAAAGGATGCCCGCCCCAAATTTGCAAGACTGAGGAGTCTGCTTCCAGAGTGGATTTGGCATCTGGTAAGCTGCTAGAAGGATTAATAAGCCTACCTCCAAGATAAATATGTCAATTTTATAAGGTTTGAAGTTGGTTCTGATTCTACAGTAAAGATTTGATTTGTCTACATTCTGTGCCTATTTCTTGCATCAATAAATGGTGGTTTTGGGTTGGGTCTAATGGCTGAAAACTAGTAAGGGCATAGTTTATAAGAATTTAAAATTTTTGGTTACTAGAAAAAATAGAAATTCTTGGCTGGGTACCATCCGATACTCCTGAAAAACCAAACACAGGAATTGACAAATTTAGGTAAATGCGTAATAATCATAAATCGTCATGTTAAATGCCAGCGGAACTGGCGGAATTGGCAGACGCGCTAGATTCAGGTTCTAGTGCCGCAAGGCTTCCGGGTTCAAGTCCCGGGTTCCGCATATCAATTTTAGATTTTAGATTGCCGATTTTGGTGAGGCAGTGCGTTGGGCGGGTTCCCCGACTTGTTTGCGTAGCGTCTCCCCTGGGGAGAAGCAACTGCCGAACCCGAAGGGATTAATCTAAAATCTAAAATCTAAAATCTAAAATCGTGTTGACCAGTTTACAAAATCCCCTAGTCAAGCAAATTCGCAAACTGCACGCTGCGAAGGAGCGACATAAGCAAGAATTATTTTTATTAGAAGGGACGCACTTGTTAGAAGAGGCTTGTGCGGTAAATTATCCTTTAGTGGCAGTTTGTTGTACTCCAGAATGGCAAGCTTCTCATCCCGAACTTTGGGAGCAAGCTTGTAGTCGCTGCGATCGCGCTGAAATAGTCAGTGAAGAAGTGTTAAATGCGATCGCTACCACAGTCCAACCAGATGGGGTAGTCGCGACCGCCAAACGGCGCGATCGCCAAACACAATTACCTGTGACTGGTATAGTTCTGGCTGTGGAAACTTTGCAAGATCCCGGGAATTTAGGCACGATTATTCGCACAGCCGCAGCCGCAGGTGCATCAGGATTATGGCTGAGTGGCAATAGCGTAGATTTAGATAACCCCAAAGTTTTACGCGCCTCTGCTGGACAATGGTTTCGTTTAGCAACAGCAGTGACAGAAGATTTAAAAGCAACAATTGTGCAAAGTCAGCAAGCGGGAATGCAAGTCGTCGCTACTTTACCCAGTGCTAAGTTAACTTACTGGGAAATAGACTGGCGTAGACCCAGTTTAATTTTATTGGGCAATGAAGGTGCTGGTTTATCACCAGAGATAGCAGCAATGGCAGACAAGCAAGTACAAATTCCCCTCAGTCCAGGTGTAGAATCCTTGAATGTGGCGATCGCAGCTGCATTGATGTTATACGAAGCCCAGCGGCAAATGATTTATCGTCAGTAATATTTTATTTAAGTAAGTTGGTGCATATAGGCTCTAAGCCCTTACCAATGACAAATGACTAAAGACAAATGACAGCCTTCGCCACTTAATATTTAACTGCGCCAGCCTACTTATTTGATGCGTTCCGCCAAATATTTCTCAATATCAGCCACCGCATCTTCAAAAGCTTCTAGATCAATAGAAGCTAAATCTTCTTCTTCAGCATTTAGTTGAGCATCGCTGAGACTACCATTAGAGAATCCTGATGTAGTTTCCTCTGGATGAGGATTTGCCTGTAATATAGTCTCCAATTCATCCAAGGCTGCTTGAAACTCTTGGGCTGCAGTTTGTCTTTCTTCTTGCTGACGTTGCTCCATAATATTGACCTGAGAATGTGAGTTGATGAGCATGATCTTGAATGCGGTGACTAAATTTGTATCTTTTTGAGATTACATATCATAGCCTCAATATTCCGGAATCATTGCGTCATATTGTATCAAATTTACATATTGAGAGTTAAAATTGAAACCGTGATAATTCCAGAAACTTTTCATCCGTATTTTTGTCTTAGCTACTAGTAGTTACGCTAGAGTGTATTGTTTCTGAGAATTTATTTAACATTAAAGTTGGAATAGGTCGCGGACGCATGGTTTTCGCGTCTACCCATACCCACATGGCTTCGGCTTTTACTAGTAACTCATCTTGGTTTTGTTTACGAATTTCATAAAGTCGGAAGCAGCGAGTCCCCCGTATTTCCCGCAACCAAGTGGTTACTTCTAAAGTATCTCCTGCTACGGCTGGGCGCAGATAGTCTATTTCTACCCGTCGCATCACAAATACACCACCCGATTCTTTGTAGACATCTAAACTTAAACCAAGGTGTTCAGAGTGTTCAATAGCTGCTTGTTCAAGATAATTTTGGTAGACAGCATTGTTAACGTGTCCGAGAGCATCCATTTCGTAATGTCGAACACGGAGTAGAGTTTTGAAGAATTGCATGGAGAGTTTTTAATTGCTCACGGCTTGAGAATGTCTCTATATTAGTTTTTTTAGTTCAGCGAGATTTATACCTTTAGAACGGCTCAAATCTTGCTTGAAAGAAACGAAGATATTTTGGTTCGTAAACCATCTTCAATCCTCGTAGGCGATCGCGATTGTAATATACCTCTTCTACTGCTTCCGCAGTTAAATCCATGTGAGCTTGAGTATAAACACGGCGGGGAATGGTTAGCCGTACTAGTTCTAACTCGGGATAATAGTGGTCACCTGTATCTTTGTTGCGTCCTGCGGAAACAATACCACGTTCCATAGACCGAATACCCGCTTCTAGATACAGTTCTGCTGCCAAAAGCTGTGCGGGAAATTGGTCTTGGGGAATGTGGGGTAAGAAAGCTTTTGCATCTAAGTAGATTGCATGACCACCAATAGGAACAACAATGGGAATATTCCAATCTAATAGCTTTTGCCCCAGATACTCAACTTGCCCTACCCTGGCTCGAATATGATCGTCTTGGACTGATTCTTCAATACCTATGGCCATCGCTTCCATGTCACGCCCAGCCATACCACCGTAAGTATGTAGCCCTTCATAAATTACGATCATATTACGTGCTTCTTCGTAAATATCGGGATCGTTCAGAGCTAGCCAACCACCAATATTTACTAATGCATCCTTCTTTCCACTCATAGTGCAACCGTCTGTATAGGAGCAAAATTCCTTTAATATGGTGGCAATTGGTTGCTGGCCATAGTCTGCTTCTCGTTGTTGGATAAAGTAAGCGTTTTCTACAGCACGGGTAGCGTCAAGAATAATACGAATACCGTGATTTTTAGCTAATTCGTAGACAGCACGTAAATTTGCCATTGAAATTGGCTGTCCACCTGCCATATTAACTGTACCGGCAACGCTGATATAAGGAATGCGTTCTGCACCAACTCGTTTGATGAGGTCAGTTAACTTTTGTAAATCGACATTACCTTTAAATGGGTGTAGCGATCGCGGATTGTGGGCTTCATCAATAATCACATCCACAAAAGTACCACCAGCCAATTCTTGATGTAGCCTGGTGGTGGTGAAATACATATTACCGGGGATGTAATCACCGGGTTTAATCAAAATTTTGGAGAGAATATTTTCCGCACCGCGTCCTTGGTGGGTGGGGAGAATGTAACGATAGCCGTAATATTTTTGGATAGCCTCTTCTAAACTATAGAAATTTTTGCTACCTGCGTAAGCTTCATCTCCCACCATCATTCCAGCCCATTGGCGATCGCTCATGGCAGAAGTACCGCTATCAGTCAGCAAATCTATATAAACATCTTCAGAACGCAATAGAAAAGTATTGTAACCCGCCTCTGCGATCGCTTTTTCGCGTTCAGCACGAGTAGTCATTTTTAACGGCTCAACCACCTTAATTTTATATGGTTCAGCCCAAGAGCGACGACGGCGTGGACGTTCTGGCATAGCGTCGGTCATAATTCTTGACTCCTTTATCTAGGGCTGCTGAATATTTGCATACCATTTTGGTGTGTGCAACCAGGATTGCCAAAATTGTCAAAGTAATTCGTAATTTGTGGTGACTGAGTCAGCACTTTAGTAAGTAAGTCGGTAAAAATAAATCCAACTATGTTAATAAACGTAAATAGGTTTAAAATCCTTACCAATGACCAATGACCAATGACAGCCTCAGCCAGTTATATTTAATTTCGCCAACCTACTGATTTGATATCTAATTACAGATTTTCTGAGATTGGTGAACTACTTGGTGTACACCATTGAGCAATTTGTTCAATTCTGGACTGCTGTATTAATTCTGCAATTTGTAAGAGATTGCAACCATAGGTAGATGCTAAAAATTTCTCGGCTTGTCTTGGGAGCATCCAGTTTTGGAAGATTTACCATTTCTGAGAAAATGTAGAAGGAAATAACCTTGTGCGATCGCAGACTATGAGCCAAGAGAAACAAGAACGGAT